>LUZA01000088.1 GCA_001603455.1 Bacteroidales bacterium Bact_09
AGCTAAATTCGAAAAAATCATCATTCTATGGATATTGCAAAACGTTCAGAATGTAATCCTTTATTAAAACCGTCTGATCTTAAACCCGGTATAGAAGGGATGGAAATTACCTGTCTTTTAAATCCCGGAGTGTTCAGAATGAACGGCAAAATTTGGCTTATTCTGCGTGTAGCCGAAAGGCCGGCACAGGTACCCGGGAAGATCAGTTTCCCGGTATATAATAAACGCGGAAAAATTGAAGTGCTGCATTTTGACAAGGATGATCCTTTGCTCGATGCCTCTGATCCCCGTGTGATTAAATACAAGGGACAGAATTATCTTACCACAATGTCTTATTTTCGGCTGGTATGCAGCGATGACGATATCAATTTCAGGGAAGATCCTGTATATCCGCCCGTTTTTGGAAAAGGTTTTTTGGAATCTTTCGGAATTGAAGATTGTCGGGTAGCAACCATGGATGATGGTTATTACCTGACTTATACCCAGGTCTCATCCGTTGCCGTTGGTGTAGGTCTTATGGTAACCGAAGATTTTCGTTACTTTGAACGTAAGGGAATGATCTTCCCTCCGCATAACAAAGACTGCGCGATCTTTGAGCAAAAGATTAACGGCAGGTATTACGCCCTTCACAGGCCGAGCAGTCCCGAGCTGGGAGGAAATTATATTTGGCTTGCCGAGTCTCCCGACCGCCTGCATTGGGGGAACCATAAATGCGTTGTTGTCACCCGCCCGGAAAGTTGGGATTCGGTAAGGGTAGGGGCCGGAGGAGCCCCAGTCAGGACCTCTGAAGGCTGGCTGGAGATCTATCACGGAGCCAACAGCGAGAACCGTTATTGCCTGGGAGCCTTATTGCTGGACCTGAACGATCCTTCTAAAGTACTGGCCCGCAGTAAAGAGCCTATAATGGAACCGATTGCCCCTTATGAACAGACTGGATTTTTTGGCAACGTGGTATTTACCAATGGCCATCACCTTACGGGTGATATCCTTAAGATATTTTACGGTGCCAGTGATGAAGTAATATGCGGAGCGACTTTTTCTATACATGAAATTTTTAATTCATTGAAATAAAGTGGGAAAGAATATTTTCAAGGAATTCGCATTTTTTCGCTCACAGCCTCTGAACATCAGGACGTTACTTATAACCAATATGTTGTATGCATTGATCCTGCCCATCATTGAAATTTTTGTGGGGGCATATATCATGCGAAATACGGGGATGCCTGCCTATGTAGCAATTTATCAGCTTTGCATGTATGCCGGGATAGTCTTCTCTTCTCTTTTGAATGGTTTGCTGTTGCAAAAGTTCAGTTCCAGTCTCCTGTACGGTTTTGGGATCATTCTTTCGACCATAATAATGGCAACCATGATGTTTGTCAATTCCATTAGTATTGTTGAACTGGGAATCACCGGTCTGATCCTGGGGTTTTCTACAGGTTTTTTCTGGACCAACCGCTATTTTCTGGCATTGAATGCAACCAACGACGATAACCGCAATTATTTTTTTGGACTGGAGACTTTCTTCTTTTCCGTGTGGAGCATTTTGGTACCGTTAATGGTTGGCGCTTTTTTAGGAACTATTGAAGGTTCATCACTTTTTGGACGCACTTTGAATATAAATATTGGTTATCAAATAGTTACTATTATTGCATTTTTTATATCTATTTGTGCATGCATTGTATTGTCCAGGGGAAAATTTAAAAATCCGTCTCAAAAGAAATTCCTCTATGCCAGGTTTCATATACTGTGGCATAAATTGTTAGTCCTGGCCGGATTGAAAGGAATGGTGCAGGGTTTTTTAGTGACTACTCCGGCGATATTGGTTATGCGCCTGGTTGGGGATGAAGGCATCCTGGGCCTGATACAGGGAATCAGTGGCGCTTTGACAGCCGTACTGGTCTATGTGCTGGGCCGGATTACAAAGCCCCGGCACAGGATGGTTGTTTTTGGTTTTGGTCTGATAATTTTCTTCATTGGGACCATATTCAATGCGATCATGTTTTCCGCTACCGGTGTGATCATATTTATTTTCTTCAAGGTTATGTTCCAGCCCTTACATGATCTGGCCTATTTCCCCACTATGATGAAAACAATTGATGCCGTTAAGAAGATCGAGAAAAGGAATGAGTATACCTATATCATGAGCCATGAGATAGGATTGTTCATTGGACGCGCCTTTGGCATGTTACTTTTCATCATGCTGTCCTTCATGGTATCTGAAATGTTTGCCCTCAAGTATGCTTTGGTTATTGTGGGGACCATACAGCTGATCTCGTTACCTCTGGCAAAATATATTATTAAGGAAATTGATACAAAATATACTGACCAATCATGAAAAAAATTTTTGTATTCACAACATTGTTTTTTCTATTGCTAGCGTTCTACAGTTGTGCTGACAGATACGGCAGCAAAATCAAACAGGTCAATATTGAACGTGTTGAACTCATGCCCAATATGCCACAACCGTATAAAATCATTGACTGGAAACAAAAAGCAAAAGATTTTGATGACTATGCCTTTGATTTCAATGCCGGACTTCCTGCTGGAATCATGATCTGGCTGGATGACAATCAACGTAATATTCCTCAGTTTACATTTGGGTTGTATACTGCCGTAAATGATGCCCGGCAGGGACCGGACAAGAACAACGGAGAATTCCATGAGAGCATTAATTCGCTGACAGCTATCATGGGGGCCGGATTGATGGGCATAAATAAGACAAATCAGGAAGGGTATAATTATGTAAAGATGGTCCAGAATTACTTTAATTCAGATAACGGATGGAATATCATGATGAATAACACCTCTCCCCATGTGGCCTTTCTGGGAGGAGGTTACGGTCGTGACTGGTGGTACGATTTGTTGCCAAACATACTTTATTATAATGTATGCGATATATTTCCGGAAGTGGAAAATGCAGATAATATTCAGAGAATCATTGCAGAACAATTTTATAAAGCCGATTCCGTGCTTAACGGAAATTACGACTATTCCTTTTTCGATTATGCCCGTATGCAGGGCATGGTCAACCATATTCCACTTCAGCAGGATGCTGCCGGCGGCCATGGATACATGCTGTACTCGGCATACATGAAATACGGTGATTCCCGTTATCTACAACGTGCTAAATGTGCTATTCAGGCGCTGAATGACCAAAAAGAGAGCCGTTTTTATGAAGTCCTTCTTCCCATAGGTATCTACACGGCTGCCCGTCTGAATGCAGAACAAGGGACAGACTACAATGTTGCCAAAATGCTAGACTGGGTATTTGAAGGGAACCAGGATTCTCTTAGCCGGGAAGGATGGGGAGTAATCGTAGGTAAATGGGGCCAGTACGATGTGAGCGGCTTGCAGGGAAGCATTATAGACGGTGGTGGTTATGCTTTTTTTATGAACAGTATCCTGATGGCCATGCCATTAGTACCCATGGTTAAATACGTGCCGTCCTTTGCCCGGGCCATAGGAAAGTGGATGCTGAACAATGTTAATGCCTGTCGTCTGTTCTATCCTGACCAGATAGCAGATGAAAACCAATGGTTACCGGAGATGAAAGACTTAACCCATTCCATTATTGCTTACGAAGGACTCAGGTATGAGGACTCTTACGACACCCCCCGTCTGAAAGACGTTCATCCGGTAGCCCTGGGAGATGGCCCCAAATGGTATCCCGGCAACCCCAAGGAAACTATGTTCAGTCTCTACAGTACTGCTCCCGTGGGCATTCTGGGTGCCATGACAGACACTACAGACGTGTTGGGCATTTTAAAACACGATTGCAATGTGACTGATTTTTATTCCTATCCGTCACATCCTGTGTCTCTGCTATACAATCCTTATGAACAGGACCGGAAGGTCACCTATAAGATATCCGGTCAGAAGGCAGATTTGTTTGACATTGTTTCTGCACGTTATCTGGCCACCGATGTGGAAGATCATGCCTTAATAACCATCCCTGCAGACCAGGCCTGCCTTATTGTGGAATTGCCTGTCGGGAGCAAGATCAATAAAAACGCCATTTATAAAAAATAAATATGATGAAAAAAGCACTGTTGATCATTTTATTCGGTTGCATTGCCAATTTACTGCCGGCACAAACTCCTTTAGAGATAAGGGGAACTGTGAAAGAAGCCGGTACAGGTGAGCCTCTCATTGGGGTTACTGTGTTGATAGTTGGTACCGACAGCGGAACGACAACAGATATTGACGGAAATTTCAGTCTGACCGTACCGCAGAACAGTACCTTGAGAATTTCATACATCGGGTTTACTGTCAAGGAAATCCAGGTGACAGAACAAACAACGTTGGATATCACTCTGGAGCAGGAATCCATGGTTATAGATGAATTGGTAGTGGTGGGGTACAGCGTACAGAAAAAGCGCGATGTCCTTGGATCTATAAGTAAAGTAGAAGACAAGGATCTCACAAGAACACCGGTAGCATCGGCCCAACAAGCATTACAGGGCCGGGTGGCTGGGGTGAATGTTGCAACGCAGACAGGGGCTCCAGGATCGCCCATTGCCGTTAGAATCCGTGGTGTAGGCTCCATTAACGCCAGCAATGAACCACTCTATATCGTGGACGGAATTCCCCAGGAAGGTGCCTTGAATAACCTTTCTCCCAACGAAATTGAGAACATGACCGTGCTAAAGGATGCCTCTTCGGCAGCCATCTACGGTTCGCGTGCTTCCAACGGAGTAATCCTTATCACAACAAAAAGTGGAAGGTCCGGAAAAGGCAGGATTAGTTATAATGCACAGCTGGGATATCAGTTCCACGGCAGGCTCACACCTATGGCCAATACAGGGCAATACATAGAATTGTACAATCAGGCGGCAGTAACGGACAATACCGCATCTATTGTTAAAAGGCAATTGATACAGGGAGATTGGGTAAAGGATTTCCCCGACGTGAATCACCTGGAAGAAATATTCAGGGTGGCTCCTATCCATTCACACGAGCTTTCTTTCAGTGGAGGAAACGAAAAAACACAGTATCTGATCTCCGGGACACTTTTCAAACAGGACGGAATCATCAAGGGAACGGATTACAACAGGTATAATATGCGTTCCAACGTCTCTTCCGATATAAAAAACTGGCTGAAAGTTAGCCTGAACATAAGCGGTGGTTTTTCAAATAACCGTTTGGTTTCCAGCTCGGGAGACGGATATGCAGGCGAAGGAGGCAGTGTGGTAAGGTATGCCTTGTTCAGGAATCCGGCCATACCCGCTTACGGTAAGAACGGGGAGTTTGTGGATCTTCCTTCTGAGTATTACGGTAATTCGGTGTATAATTCATTTTTTGGAGACGGTTACAGCCCTGAAGGATTGTGTGTCAATACTGACAGAACAAGAAAGATCAAATCCCTGCTTGTTTCCGGTAGTGCACTTCTCTCCCTGCCGGCCAATTTCTTTGTTAAGGCGACAGCTGGTACGGACTACAACGATACTGAAATGAGGGAATTTAACAAGACCTGGGGAACAGCCAACAGGATCAACAGTACCAATAACCTGAATGTTTCCACGGTAAAACAGAACACCTGGACTGTTAACACCACATTGAACCATAGCGTTACAATAGGAGAGGGTCATAACATCACCTCGCTGCTGGGGGGTGAAGCTATCAGGAATACCGGATCGGGATTGTATGCCAGTGAAAGCGAATTTACCAATGCAGATCCCAATTTCGTATATCTAGGTCTGGGTACTACAAAAAAGAACAACAGCCAGACAGGATGGTCTTCCAGCCTGTTATCATTCTTTGCCAATGTAAATTACAATTACAAACAGAAGTATTATCTGTCCGGGATCGTTCGCCGTGACGGTTCTTCCAGGTTCAGCCAGGGAAACCGTTGGGGTACCTTCTATTCAGTGTCCGGCGGGTGGAATATGGAAGAGGAAAAGTTCATGAAACAGGCAGACAAAATCAACAAACTGAAGATCCGTATGGGATACGGTGCCATCGGGAACCAGAATATTCCCCTGTATTCCTATCTTGATAGGTTTACTCCCAATTATTACTATGTATTTGGAGGAAACAGTTATGATGGATTTGCCCAGTCCCTTCTAGGTAATGAGGAACTAAAATGGGAGACCAGCAGCCAGTTCAATGCAGGGGTTGATATGGAATTCTTTGGCAACACTTTTGGGATAACCATGGATTATTATTATAAGACGACCAAAGACATGCTGTTGCCAGCATCACTACCACCTTCTTCCGGTCTGGCAGGTCCTCCTTATCTCAACAGTACCGGTAACGTATTGAATACCGGGGTAGACCTGGAATTGTTCTTTCGCAGGCAATTCAATGACGGGAGCTTCAACATCTCGTTAAATGCCGGTTATTTATACAACCAGGTACGGAATCTGGAATTTCCTTATTACGGAGGAAGGGTAGATACAGGTGTCTATGCGACAAAAACCGAAACAGGTTACCCCATCGGTTCCTTCTTCCTGTACGAAATGGCAGGGATCTTCCAGAACGAGATGGAAGTCCTGACCTCGGCCTATCAGGGAAAGAATGTCAAGCCGGGTGATGTGAAATACGTTGATCAGGACGGCAACAACATCATCGATGCCAACGACCGGGTTTATGCCGGCACTTCCATTCCCAAAGTGACGACAGGTTTGAATATTTCCGGAGACTATAAAGGATTTGACATTTCATTGTTTTTTCAGGGTGCATTCGGACAAAAGATTTTTTCGCAGGTGAATTATGATATCGAAGGATTCTACCGCGGGTTTAATGTTACCCAAAGGTATTACAACGAGCGCTGGACCGGGGAAGGTACATCCAATACGCAGCCTCGCGCTTCCTGGGCGGCAAAGGCCAATAACGTAAGGGCATCGACAAGATTCCTGGAAGATGGATCCTATTTCAGGCTCAAGAACGTCCAACTGGGTTACACCATTCCTAATGCCAGGAAATGGCATATTGACAACATCCGTCTGTATCTGTCAGGGACAAACCTGTTTACTATAACAAATTATTCGGGGCTTGATCCTGAAATGACTGTGAGTACGAACTCTGCCGCTGAAGGTGACATAGCCAACGGTATTGACTGGGGAACGTATCCTGTTGCCAGGAGCATCACCATTGGTTTAAATATAACATTTTAAGACGATTGCATTATGAAAACAATAAAATCTATTTTGGCAATAATCGGTTCTAGCCTCCTGACCGCCTCTTGCGGGGATTTCCTCCAGGCCGATCTGAAAGGACAATACACATCGGAAAGTTTCTTTATATCTGCCGGGAATGCGATTGCGGCAACCACAGGTGTGTACAATTCGCTTTACGGGAGTACGCTGTGGATATTTGGCGATGTGGCCTCGGACGACGCTGTCAAAGGCGGGAATGCCGGCGACCAGGCGGATATAAACGGCATCAACGATTTCTCGGCAAAGGCAGATAACGGTGTCCTGAACTCCTATTGGCAAAACACCTACGAAACTGTAGCCCGTGCCAATAACGTGATCGCATACGTACCCGGCATCCAGATGGACCAAACGCTCCGGAAGAGGCTTGTGGCCGAGGCCAAATTCTTGAGGGCATATGCCTATTTTAATCTGATAAACATTTTTGGGGAAATTCCCCTGAAGCTGGCTCCTCAGAACACCAGTGAGACCATTTATGTGGGATTGAGCGATATCTCTACCATATATACACAGATTGAAAAGGACCTGCGCGAAGCGGGACCCGATTTGCCGGTTTCTTATGACTCGGATCACGGACGTGTAACAAAAGGGGCTGCCTTGGGATTGTTGGCAAAAGTGGCATTGTACCAGAAAAAATACAATGAGTGTCTGAACATTATTCAAACATTAGAGGACCTGGGAAAATACGCTTTGGAAGATAACTATGAAGATCTGTTTAAAGTCGGTGCCGAAGACAGTCGCGAAGTCATTTTTGGCATCCGCTACGTAGACAACGATCAGGTATCACTGGGCAATCATCTAAATGTATGGTTTGCGCCATCCATTGAAGGTGGATATTATTTCGACGCCCCTACCCAGGTCTATGTAGATGCTTTTACAGAAAAAACAGTTGACGGGAACGACGATCCCCGATTGGATGTCTCTATTGGCCGTGACGGTAAACCCTGGTTCAACAATACCGTTTTCTCTGCTTCCTGGTCTGAAGCCACAGGGTACCTTGTCAAAAAATACAACGAGGACATGATCCCCGGCAAGGCCAAAGCTCAATCGGTGATCCCGTACCATGCTATTCGTTATGCCGACATCTTGTTGATGAAAGCCGAGGCGTTGAACGAAACTAACAAGACTCAGGCTGCTGTCACAGAAGTAAACAAAGTCAGAAGCAGGGTTCAGTTATCTCATTTGGCATTGGCAAGCCAGTCTGTACTTCGCGAGATTATCCGGAACGAACGCAGGAAAGAACTTGGATTTGAATTCCATCGATTCTTTGATCTTATGCGGTGGGGCAGGGAAGTAGCAGAAGCAGCCCTGGCTCCCAATCTCAAATGGACAGAACCCCGGTTCTATTTCCCCATACCACAATCCGAAATAGATACTAACCATGCCATACAATAACAATTACTATCTAAACTACACTATTATGAAAAAGGTAACTTTAAAAAAAGCTCTTATTGCATTGTTTGCATTCATGCTGCTGACAGGCTCCTTTACCGCTTGCGATAGAGACGATGATCCTGTTGTAGAAGAGGCGGACAAAACTGAACTCATTGCGCTTGTTAATGAATGCAATGCGCTGTTGAATTCTCCCACCTTGTCTGCCGATTTTCCTGCCGATGCTATTGCTGCTTTTACAACCGTTGTAAATGCGGCCAAAACACTTATTAATAATAAAGAAGCTACTCAGGCACAAGTAAATGCAATAGTTGTGCAGCTGACTCAGGCAAAAGAAACATTTCTGGCTTCAGAATATGGGTTAATTCCTAAAACCGCACTTATTATGGGTATGACTTTTGATGAATCAGTGAGCAACAACCAATTCAAGACAGCAGGAAAAGGCTGGACGGCACATCTTACAAAGGGTCCTGCTGAAATATTCGGTGAAAACACAAATTTACCCACTTTCCAGACAGGTAAAATTGGGAAAGCCATTTACTTTAGTAACGGTTCACACCTGCGGATCAACGATTTTACGGCCAACGATCTGTTGGGAAGCCAGTTGTCAATCTCGGTGTGGGTAAAACCTGATTCCACAAGGGCTGGTAATTATATCATCTCCTACAACTATTGGAATTCCTGGAAATTCCAGCTGCAAGAACAAAACAAACCGTTTTTTACCATTCACACCAATGCAGACGGATGGGTAGATGCTGACAATCAGATGGACTTTTCTGCTCCCAACGGTGAATGGACCCATTTGGTGGTAACTCTGAATATGAACACCAAAAAACTCGTATTCTACGTTAACGGAAAAGAAACCATGGAATGGGATGAAACGACCAAGACTGGTCTTACCGGAACCGGTGCACATCAATACAAAACTGTCTTGCCTTTAATGGTAGGTGCATGTACAACATATGCAGAAGCAGATGTCGAATGGAGTTGGGCCTGGTCCCGCACTCCTAATGGTTGGGATGGTTTTGTTGGGTTTATTGATGAGTTGAAATTGTACAATATTGCATTGGATGCCGGACAGGTAGCCAAATTATACAAAGATGAAAAATAAACGATCTGCAAAATAAACGGTCGTTTATTGATTGAAAAAAGGGGGCTGTCTTCCGGCA
>LUZA01000089.1 GCA_001603455.1 Bacteroidales bacterium Bact_09
GTCCTATTTTCATCTCATTTGCTCCCGGGCTCCACGGGAATACCATAAATTTGCATAATTTTAATTTGTAAAATAATGTGCGATATTACTACTTTTATGGATCCGTTGTTCCCCCAATATCATTTTTGTGAAAAAGAATGCATATGAAAGGTGAAACATTACAAATTCATCCAATGGCTCCCTTTCTGCCAGAAGGAGCTCGCCTCCTCCTTTTAGGCAGTTTTCCACCTCCGCCGGCACGTTGGTCCATGGATTTTTTTTATCCCAATTTTCAGAACGACATGTGGCGTATTATGGGTCTGGTATTTTACAATAATCCAGAGGTGTTCGTTCAGGGGAAAGCTTTCAGCAAGGATCTCATTCAGTCTTTTTGCACGAATAAGGGATTAGCTCTCTATGATACGGCCATAAAGGTCATTCGCAGTGCGGGCAATGCTTCCGATAAATATCTTGAAGTTATTGAACCCGTTGATTTTGCATGGCTTCTGGACAGGTTGCCTTTATGCGGGAGTGTTGCTGCAACGGGACAAAAGGCAGCTGCAACATTGCTTCAGGTGATTGCCGGGGATGGTTTTGGTCAGCAATTGACACTTCCCCGCCTGGGAGAATACGTGCTTTTTCATTACAGGGGAAAAGCAGTAAGATTGTACAGGATGCCTTCCTCGTCAAGAGCGTATCCCATGTCGCTGGAAAGGAAAACTTTTTACTACAAAAAAATGTTTACAGAGTTGCTATGAAACGTATTCAGATTATTTGCGGGGATATTACCCGTGTTCAGACAGATGCCATTGTTAATGCCGCCAATTCCACGTTACTTGGCGGCGGCGGTGTAGATGGGGCAATTCACCGGGCTGCTGGTAAAGAATTGCTTGAAGAATGCAAAACATTGGGCGGATGCAGGACCGGCGAGGCCAAAATAACCAAAGGATACCGGCTGCCCGCCCGGTACGTCATCCATACGGTAGGACCTGTCTGGAAGGGAGGAGAACACAATGAAAGGAAGTTGCTGGCTTCCTGTTACCGCAACAGCTTGGTGTTGGCAGCGAAACATGGTTTGAAGACCATTGCATTTCCGTGCATAAGTACGGGAGTATATGGATATCCACCGGAGCTGGCTGCGCAAACAGCCCTGGAAACCATTGCCGAATTTCTGTCAACGGATAAAACAATAGAAATGGTTATCCTTGTAGCTTTCAGCAGGGAAGATCAGTTGATTCTGTGTCATTCCCATTCAATGGTGGCAGGTGGCTTTGAAGAAATATCGTAAACAACCCGGTTCACACCTTGAACTTTGTTTATGATTTCGTTGGACACCTTGCGCAGAAACTCGTAAGGCAGGTCAACCCAGTCGGCGGTCATGCCATCGGAGGATTCTACGGCACGCAAGGCAACCGTATATTCATACGTACGTTCATCGCCCATTACGCCAACGCTCTTGACAGGCAAGAGAACAGCTCCTGCCTGCCAAACGGAGTCATACAGCCCTTCCTTCTTCAGTGAACTTATAAAAATATCGTCTGCCTGCCTGAGGATAGCCAGCTTTTCGGGGGTGATTTCTCCCAGTAATCTTATGGCAAGACCCGGCCCGGGGAATGGATGACGGTTGATGAATTCTTTTTTTATACCCAGTGAAAGTCCTATACGACGTACTTCATCTTTAAAGAGCATACGCAGTGGTTCCACGATTTTCAACGGGACATGTTCTGGAAGGCCACCCACATTATGGTGTGATTTAATGACCGAAGAATGTCCGTAAACAGAAACGGATTCTATGACATCGGGATAAATGGTTCCTTGTGCCAGCCAGGTTGCATTGTTGATTCTGGATGCTTCTCTGTTAAAGACCTCTATAAATATGCGGCCTATGGTCTTCCGTTTAATTTCCGGATCTGTTATACCACGCAGTGCAGGCAGAAAAATGCCGGAAGCATCTACCCCGGTGAAATTTAACTCCATTTCTTCATAAGACTTCATGACAGAGGCAAATTCGTTCAAACGCAATAGGCCCGTGTCTACAAATATGCAATGCAATTGTTTTCCAATGGCTTTATGAAGCAGTACGGCGGCTACGGTGCTGTCCACACCTCCGGATAAAGCAAGGATTACATGTTCCCTGCCCATTTTTTCCCGTAATTCGTCCACGGTGTTTTCAATAAAACACGAAGGTGTCCAGTCTCCTTGACATCTGCAGATGTCTCTGGCAAAATTTTCAAGGATCTGTGTTCCGTGTACCGAGTGATAGACTTCCGGATGGAATTGTACCGCATATGTTTCTTCTCCTTCAAAGCAGAAGGCGGCATATTGTACATCGGGTGTTGACGCCAATTTGACGGCACTTTCGGGAAGTGCATCAATGCTATCCCCATGAGACATCCAGACAGCAGTAGGGGAGGGCACATTTTTGAAAAGTGGTGATTCGGGTACCGAAATGTTGAGCATAGCCCGTCCGTATTCGCGGGAAAGGGAAGAATGTACTGCCCCTCCGTAGTGGGTAGCCAGGTACTGCGCCCCAAAGCAAATACCCAGCAGTGGAATGTATCCTTTGATACCGGTGAGGTCAACTTCAGGCGCGTTCTTATCCATCACAGAATAGGGGCTTCCTGACAGGATAACTCCTTTGACAGACTCATCGGGCTCGGGAAAATGATGGTAAGGGAATATTTCGCAATATACATTCAGTTCCCGTAATCGCCTGCCGATCAACTGCGTAAGTTGTGAACCGAAATCAAGAATCAGAATTTTTTCATTCATATAAAGACCAATTGGTATAGATGTGCAAAAGTATAACAAAACAACGATTATCTAAAATATTTGTTTATCTTTGTCGGCTCATTTCCGGCCGGATGGAACATAAGGAAAATACAAGAGTGACCGTAGCGGGAAAGAAGCTTTCAAAAGGGAAATACGACTTTGATTTCCATTTGGATAAGCGTTTCTTCAGCTCATTTGCGAATGCAGAAATACTGGATGCTGATCTAAAAGCTGATATTCATATTGACAGGGATCAGGAGCAGGAGTTGGGTATTTCCGTGAAAATTTCAGGATATGTAGTACTTTTGTGTGATCGTTGCCTGGAAAGGCTGACTGTTCCCGTATCATACGAAGGCGTACTGGATGATGAAGAGACAGGGGAATGCCTGAATGAATTTACCGGTCAGCTGGATTTTACGCAATACATATATGACAACGTATGTCTTGCCTTACCCATACAACGGATCCATAAGTCTGAAAAAGACTGTGATCCGGAAATGATCCGTATATGGAGACAAAGATCCGTTCTTTTCAGGGATTGATGGATTTGATGAAATAATAATTACAAAGAGATTGAGATATGGCACATCCAAAACACAAGGTCTCAAAACAGAGAAGAGACAAACGCAGAACGCACTATAAATTGGAAACTCCCACATTGGCTGCTTGTTCAAATTGCGGAGCTGCAGTTATGTACCACAGGGTATGTCCTGAATGCGGCTATTACCGCGGAAGGCAGATCATAGAGAAGAAAGTAATCTGACAAATATCAGATGGTTTGGCCCTATAGTTCAAGGGATAGAACGGAAGTTTCCTAAACTTCAAATACAGGTTCGAGTCCTGTTGGGGCTACAGCATATAGATTAAAAGAACCTTCTTATGAAATCGATCAAAGGAACAAAAACGGAAAAAAACCTGCTGGATGCTTTCGCAGGAGAATCACAGGCACGCAACCGCTACACTTTCTTTGCCTCAGTGGCAAAAAAAGAAGGTTTTGAACAAATCGCCGGTGTGTTTGAAGAGACAGCCAACCAGGAAAAGGAACATGCAAAACGGTTCTTTAAATTCCTTGAAGGCGGCATGGTCGAGATCACTGCCAAATATCCCGCAGGTGTGATCGGAACAACGGCCGAGAACCTGAAAGCTGCTGCAGAGGGTGAACACCAAGAACATGCCGTGTTATATCCGGAATTTGCCAAAATAGCAGCTGAAGAAGGATTTCCTAAAGTAGCCGCCGCTTTTCTGGCAGTTGCACAGGTAGAGGCCGAGCATGAAGCGCGTTACCTAAAACTGCTTAAAAGGGTAGAAGATGGAAAATTCTTTGAGAGGGACAACGAAATTCTCTGGCAATGCCGCAACTGCGGATATATTACAAAAGGAAAAAAGGCACCCGAAATCTGTCCTGCCTGTCTTCATCCAAAGGCTTTCTTTGAAGAGAAGAAGAAGAATTATTGATTACGGTCATGGCAATGCGCCCACAGATCGGGATATTTGGCCGGCGTAATACCGGAAAAAGTTCCCTGGTCAATGTGCTATCGGGCCAGGATGTGTCCATTGTGTCCGAGGTTCCGGGAACAACAACAGATCCCATACGCAAGATCATGGAAATACACGGGCTTGGACCTGTGGTTCTGATAGATACGGCGGGTATGGATGATGAAGGATTGTTGGGAGAAAAGCGTGTTTTGCGCAGCAGGGAAGTCATTCTCCAAGTTGATCTGGCCATATTGATCTTCACGGGAAATTTCCTGGGCGTATATGAGAAAAATCTGATAAAGGATTTCCGGCTCCAGGAAGTTCCTTTTTTTTTACTGCACAATATGTCCGATAAGGTTCCACTTGATCCCGAGATAGAAACAGAGATTATCCGGGACATTAAGGCAGAAGTGCTTGATTTCAGTTGCAAGGAACCGGAAAAACTGGAACGGCTCATTGCTATGATCTCAGGAAATTTGGAATCTTCACCTTTCAAAACACTTCCCATGCTGGAGGGATTGGTCAGAGAGAACGATCAAGTCGTTCTGGTTTGCCCTATAGATTCCCAGGCCCCGGAAGGACGTCTTATTCTGCCTCAGGTACAGGTAATCAGGGAAGTGCTTGACCGCCGTGCAGTGGCAGTGGTCTTGCAAGAAACACAGGTTCAGAACTATTTTCGCCATATTGGAAAGGAGGAAGGTCAGCATCCGGTACTGGTGGTAACGGACAGCCAGCTCTTTGGCAGGGTGGAACAGATGATTCCGCCGGATCAGCTACTTACCGGGTTCAGTATTTTACTTGCGCGTACCAAAGGAGATTTTAACGCCTATATGGAAGGCACACAGGCCATTGACAGGCTCAAAGACGGAGATCGCATACTGCTTATGGAATCGTGTTCCCACCACAGTACCTGTGAAGATATCGGAAGGGTGAAACTGCCTCGTATGCTTAAAAAGTATACCGGCAAGGAACTTGTTTGCGAAATGATATCGGGACTAGACACTCCAAAAAGATCTTTGAAAGATTATGCCCTGGTCATTCAATGCGGTGGTTGCATGATTACGCACAAGCAGGTCCTGTCCAGGATACGGGAAGTACGAAAAGCAGGTGTTCCCGTAAGCAACTATGGGATGGCCATTGCTTATTCGCAGGGAGTTTTCCACAGGGCGATAGAACCTTTCAAATCCATCACTCCCGTGATTCGTAAATGTTGCACTCCGTAAACGGCTCTCAGTATATGTCGCTTTCTTCCTGGACCTGGAAGCCGTTCTGTCATGAATCCGGCGTCCTTTAGGCTCTTTCTGACTGAACCCCGGCAACAATAGGTGGTCAGGACTGCGTTTTGTGCCAGGAATGGAGCAATTTTTTCAAATATATCTCCGGTCCACAATTCAGGCTGGACAGCAGGGGAGAAAGCGTCATAATAAATCACATGGATCTCCTTTCCGGGTACATAATTTACAAAGTTCTCCTTCCGTTTAAGCAGGGTAAACCCCGGAGCGGGGCAAAAAGGTTCGTTCCATGGCCCCCGGTGCATATTCCGGAAAAATGCATCTTCCTCCTCCGAGGCAGTATAGTTTAATTGTTCCAGGATTTTTGCTGCAGGTGGGAACAACTCCGCCGCTTCGTAAAAGATGCTGTCAGTTGCAGGAAAAGTCCCATGGATCATTTGGCGGTAAGTCAACAGCGCATTGAGCCCGGTTCCCAGACCCATTTCCAGGATATGCATCCTTGAGGGAATTATTCCTTCCAGGATGCCCAAATGCGTAAAGTACCCCAGTCCGTTATCTACGTAAACGTATTGTGACTCCAACACGGCTCCCGATACGGAATGATACGTTTCACCCCAGGGCCCCCTGATTGTGGGAGAACCATCCTCTGTCATGACCACCTGTCCGGACAGGTTATCAAAAAAGCCGTCCTTAAGGGGACAGCTTTTTGTTTTCTGTTGCATCTGCTTATTTTTTGCGGTCGCCATAACGACTTCTGAATTTGTCCACACGGCCTGCAGTATCCACCAGCTTCATCTTTCCGGTATAGAAAGGATGTGACGTGTTGGATATCTCGAGCTTGTACAAAGGATAATCAATACCGTCCAGAGTGATCGTCTCTTTGGTGTTCACGCAGGAACGGGTAATGAATACATGGTCATTGGACATATCTTTGAAAGCGACCAATCTGTAAGTCTCAGGGTGAATTCCTTGTTTCATTGTATGTATTTTTTATATTTTCTTTACAAACGGGCTGCAAAGGTACACAATTTTTCGGCTCGGCCAAATTAAAATTACAGCAAAGCCATGATTTCCGAGGCCAAAGAATCGGCCTGTTCTTTCCGTGGGGCTTCCGAATAGATACGCAGGATGGGCTCAGTATTTGATTTACGCAGGGAAACCCATTTTTTTTCGTTTTCAAAATCAAGCCGCAAGCCGTCAACATGGCTTACGGATGCATCGGGATATGCTTTTTTGATACGGCAGGACAGTGCTTCCATGCTGATTTCTTCTTTCAGATCAACACGGTTTTTACTCATATGGTAACCGGGGTAGGTGCTTCTGAGCTGTGTCATGGATAGTCCCCTTTCAGCCAAAAGCGAGAGGAACAGGGCGGTCCCGATCAAAGCGTCCCTCCCGTAGTGGAGCGAAGGCAGAATGACACCGCCGTTCCCTTCGCCGCCAATAATACTGCCGGTGCGTTTCATCTCTTCCACTACGTTGACTTCCCCAACGGCGGCAGCCGAGTATGTTCCACGGTGTTTGAGGGTAATATCCTTCAGCGCACGTGTGGAAGAAAGGTTTGAAACCGTATGTAACCGATCTTCAGGATGTGCCGTTTTATATTTATCCAACACGTAATCGGCACAGGCTACCAGGGTATATTCCTCTCCAAACATGCTCCCGTCTTCACAAATGAACGCCAGGCGGTCCACATCGGGATCTACAGAGATCCCCATAGTTGCATTTCGTGCAACGACTTGCACAGACAGATCTGTCAGGTTTTGAGGCAGTGGTTCGGGATTGTGCGCAAAATCGCCGGTTGGTTCGCAATGGATCTGATGGCAGGTTACTCCCAGGGATTCCAGGAGTTTTGGCATGATCAATCCACCAACCGAGTTGATCCCGTCCAGCACAACACTGAATCCGGCACGGTAAATAGCTTCCACATTGAGAAGCGGATGGTTGAGTACGGTTTCTATGTGTCTGCCGGCATAATCAGCTGTTCTGTATTGTCCCAGGGAATCCACATTTGCAAATTCAAATGCATTCTCCCGGACCAAGGCCAGCAATCGCTCTCCCTGAATAGCGTTCAAAAATTCTCCTTCCGGTCCGAGTAGTTTGAGGGCGTTCCATTGACGCGGATTATGACTCGCTGTAATGATAATTCCTCCGGAAGCCCCGGAAAAGACGACTGCCATTTCTGTAGTAGGGGTGCTGGCAAGACCTGTGTCAATAACATCTATCCCGCAGGCCCGCAGTGTTCCGCATACGATCTGGCGGATCATATCTCCCGATATGCGTGCATCACGACCAACCACGATTTTATGACGTTCCCTTGTGTATGATTCCTTTATAAGGCGTGCATAAGCAGAGGTGAACAGGACAATATCCAAAGGAGAAAGGGATACACCCGGCAAGCCACCGATAGTACCTCTTATTCCCGAGATGGATTTAATCAGGCTCATGGCTTAGCTGGGCATTGCCAGGAAGCACGAGGCAAAGGCCAGAATAGCGTAAAGTTCGGGAAAAACAGCCAGTACCAGCGTGTTACTGAAAACATTATGACCGTTGCTCATTTCCACCACTCCGTTGGCAGCAATTTGTGCTTGTTTTATGGCAGAAATCAGGCCTACAAAACCCATAGCCAGTCCAACGGCAAACACAGCCAGACCTTGGTTTAAAGTAAGTATTCCGTTTAATTTGTTAATGGCTCCCAGGTTCAGGAAGAAAGCGGCAAAACCGTACAAGCCCTGAGTTGATGGTAAAGCACTCAATATCATTGCCGAGCCAAAAATGTTCGGGTTCTTTTTCATGGCGCCTACAGTGGCATTTCCTGCCAATACTGTCCCAATAGCACTTCCGATACCGGAGAGACCCAACATTAGTGCCAGTCCAATGTAAGCTAAAAGTAATGGTAATGTGTTCATAATAAAATGACTGATATTTAATGGATTATTGATTATTTTTTGATTTCAGGGGTTTGTATTCTCTTCCGCCTCCTGTAAAACCGGCATTCTTGTAAAATTCTACAAAGGTCAGACGCATAGGGTGAACAAAAGCTCCGAGAGCACTAAGCCCTAATACCAGGGCATGACCAAAGAGCAACAAAACCAAGGTTAACAGCCATCCGATATAAGGGATTCCTGAGAGACTAAGGGCCAGGGTATTGATAACCATTCCCAGAATTCCGCCCGAAGTTCCCAGCCCAAATAACCGGATATAGGAAAGCATATCACCGAAAACTCCGGTAATGTCATACATTGCCCAGAGTCCTTTACCCAAACGTTTATAAACAGGACCTTCGGGTTTAGAAAAAAGAACGATCAGAGAAATACTGACAATCAGCATAACTGTTGATACTTCCTTGGGTAATTTCAAATCAGGAACCATAGTTGAAGCATAAGCCAGGGTACACCAAATGATCAGTGTGGCCCATCCGAATGGAGCCATCCCGTGCTGCCACCCCTTCCGGATAATGGAATCGATGCCTGTAAGGATGCGTGCGAAAACAATTTGAAACAGGCCAAAAAGTATGGCAAACCAGAACATTTTCATGTCGGAGAACATAAAGAAAAAGTCCTGAACGTTTGCCACAGACGGGATCAGCTCAGTGACCTTCATCCCAAAGAAACTGCCGGACAGGGATGCCATCAGAAGTGAACCCAGTCCCAGGAAAAATACCAGGTTCAGATACCCTTTCATTTTTGGAAGAAAGAATCTTCCCACCAGGCCCGTGATCATTAGAAGAAGCCCGTATCCCATGTCCCCTAAGCAAAAGCCAAAGAATAACATATAGAATGGGGCAAAATAGGGTGTCAGGTCCAGCTCGTCATAGCGCGGCAACATATACATATTGCCAATAGGCTCGAACAGTCGTGTAAACCAGTTGTTCTTCAGTTTTATGGGCGGATTGTCCTGCACTTCTGCCGACGTACTTATATAATAGAGGCTTTCCTTGTCCAGGTAGGATTCCAGCTCTTTGATCCTGTCCGAGGGTACAAACCCTGTCAGCAGGTCAATATGACCTTCAACCTGTTTTTCGGCAGATGCTCCGGCCAGATAAAGGTCCAAAGAGGAGGAAAGTTCGCCGGCATAGGATTTTAATACCCCGGTGTGATCTGACAAAACTTCCAGACGTAAGATGCACTCCTTCATCGCTGTTTCTTTCTTTTCCAGGGTTTCTTTCAGTTCGTTCCAGGGAACTGCAGGAAAAGCCACTTCGTTACCCGGAAACTCATAAGGCTCTCCGGGAACTTCCAATACTATGAAATGAGCTTGTCCCTCTTCCCGGTTGACCACAAACAGGGGATATTGTTCTTCCCATGCGGGGTTGAGTCTTCTGATCGGCATAACGTAAGCATGGATGGCAAACCCCATGCTCCGGATCTTTTCCAGATCATTCCGGGTAAAGGATCCCCAGGGCACGGCTGCTTTCAGCTGATCTGTCAGGGCGTTGATCTCGGCTTTCAGGGATTCCCTTTTGGAGAACAACTGTGTTACCTCAGCCAGCATGGAACTCCCGTCACCGGGGCTGGAAATGGTTTCCTCTCCGGCCTTTTCTTTGGCCATTTGTTTCAGTTTTAAAATGAACTGATTAATCTGAAAAAGTTTGTCGGCCAGTTCACGGGAATGCTGATCCACGGCTTTTTCCTGCCGGTTGATGTCTACCATTCCCAATTCCTGTAATTTATTCAGGAAACGGGATGTCTGCCCGCTGAGCAGTACAAAGGAATATTTAGTCATTCGGGTGATCATAGGTGCTCCTCCTCGTCCTGATGACGTGTTTTAACGATCTTCTGGCTGGCTTTGGACAGGGTCTCTTCATCTTCCATGAAACGCTTGATCTTGCGAATGGCTTCCTGATACCCCGGGATCTGTACTTTTTCGTACAGATTCACTTTCTGGGTCGTCTTTTTCCGGGCAAAATCCAGCAGGTTCTTCTTTTCCAGGTAGATCTCACTTTCTATTCCTATCTGTGCCAGATCTTTCAGGATTCCGACACCCTGTGCATACCACTGGGGCTCTGAAAACAGGGAGTAAGGCTTTACTTCAAATATCACTTCCCTGAGTGCAGGTGTTTTGATACCGGCTATTTTCACCGTATCCAGCATAACATCCTTGACCGTGATCAATCCGGGGGTGAATTCGTTCCACAAGGCAGCCATATTCCTGTATGATGACAAGGATCTGTCCAGTTCCTCAAGCAACTCGTTGGACCGCTGCTTCGCACGTTTAACTTCCATACGTAAGGCACTTTCCTTGTTCTTAAGCGTAGGGAGTGCCTTCTGCCTTACCTTGAGTTGTTTTCCAAGTGCAGTCAGCGACGTTTTGTTAAACTGGTATTTAATGGCCATGATGGTTTACTTTATTCCTGGCCGGGCCAGTATTTTTCTATGAGGTCTTCACGTATGCTGACCTCTTCTTTGCTGAAGTGTTTGGCAAATAATTTCCAGGCTCGCTCCAGCATCTCAGTCACGTTTATATTAACATCAATTGAGAGCAATTTCAATGAATACTCTTTGGCAAAATCCAAAGCCCGCAGGTCATAGTCGCTCAGGTCAAAACCGTTTTCCAGTTTTGTCTTGGCATCTGCCGCATCTGCGTACAGACGGATGGCCGTGTTCATCACCTGGTTGTGATCCTCACGCGTTTGTTTTCCGATGACCAGTTGTTTCAGACGTGACAGCGAACGGAACGGGTCCACGATGACTTTTCCCGTATCGGAATCGTGGCGCAGGAATAGCTGTCCTTCGGTAATATAGCCCGTATTGTCCGGAATGGCATGGGTAATGTCACCGCCGTTAAGTGTGGTAACGGCAATGATGGTTATGGAACCACCGCTGGGGAGTAATACGGCTTTTTCGTAGATCTTTGCCAGGTCCGAGTACAGTGAACCGGGCATAGAGTCCTTGGAAGGAATCTGGTCCATACGGTTGCTCACGATACTCAGCGCATCTGCATACAGTGTCATGTCGGTAAGCAATACCAAAACCTTCTCGTTTTTATCCACAGCAAAATACTCGGCGGCTGTTAGTGCCATATCGGGGATCAGCAGTCTTTCCACCGGCGGATCATCCGTTGTGTTCACAAAGCTGATGATCTTGGAGAGTTTGCCTGCATTCTCAAAGGATTGCCGAAAGTAAAGGTAATCGTCGTTGGTCAGTCCCATGCCTCCCAGGATGATCTTGTCCACATCAGCCCTGAGGGCGACGGTGGCCATTACCTGGTTGTAGGGTTGGTCCGGGTCGGCAAAGAAAGGGATTTTCTGTCCCGAGACCAGGGTGTTGTTCAGGTCAATACCCGCAATCCCGGTTGGGATGAGCTGCGAGGGTTGTTTTCTTTTGTAGGGGTTTACAGATGGGCCCCCGATCTCGCGGTGTTCTCCTTCCACCTCGGGTCCCCCGTCAATGGGTTTGCCGTAAGCGTTAAAGAAACGTCCGGACAGCTCGTCGCTCACATTAAGCGAGGGGGCCTCACCCCAGAAAACGACTTCAGAATTGGTGGCAATTCCTTCCGTGCCTCCGAAAACCTGCAGGGTGACACGGTCTCCGTTGATCTTCACTACCTGGGCCAGACGGCCGTCCACAGTCGCCAGTTCATCGTTCATCACGCGTTGGGCGTTCAGAACGACGGTTGCTTTGGTAATACCTTCTAAACGTGTGTATATGCGTTGAAAAGCTTGTGCCATATCTTTATTCTTATGCCTGAACCTTATCGGACAGGAGTTTTTCAATTTCGGTTTCGTAACGTTTGAATTCATCGGACTGGAATTCCGAGTAATTCATCTGGCGGAATATGTTGATCAATTTTTTAAAAAAGCCCGAGCAGGCTTCAAAATCATCAAATTCATACTCCTTACGGCAAATATCAATTACTTTGGTGTACATATATTCCTGCCGTTCCATCGGGGTAGAGGCATCTATATCGTCAAAGGCATCCTGTTGCAGAATAATGAAATCGATCAACTCGGACTTCCAGTAATTTATATGGTATTCCAGGGGTACCCCGTCGTCCCCCAGAATGTTGATTTGTTCATACGCTTCCTTGCCGCGTCTTACATAATTCTTGCCTTCCCATACCTTATCTATCCAGTCCGGCCCGACCTTCTCTGTATAATATTGCATGATTTCGGGGTATTCCAGGTATTTGGAATAACTGTCCATAGGATCGACGGCCGGATAACGTTTTCTGTCTGCCCGGTTTTGGGACAGGGCATAGAAGCAGCGCGTGGCTTTCTGGGTAGACTCGGTGACAGGTTCCTTGAGGTTACCTCCTGCCGGAGATACTGTACCTATAACAGTGACTGATCCGGTCTGGTCGTTGTTTAGTTTTACAATGCCTGCCCGGGCGTAGAAATTGGAAATAATGGCCGGAAGATCCATGGGGAATGCATCCTGTCCGGGAAGTTCTTCCATACGGTTGCTCATTTCACGCAATGCCTGAGCCCACCGGGATGTAGAGTCGGCAAGCAACAGGGCCCGGTGTCCCATGGCACGGTAATACTCGCATATGGTCATCGCCGTATAAACCGATGCTTCGCGGGCGGCTACGGGCATGTTGGAAGTATTACAGATGATGGTTGTCCGTTCCATCAGGTGTCTTCCGGTACGTGCGTCTATGAGTTTGGGAAATTCAGAGAATATCTCAACCACTTCGTTTGCACGTTCGCCACAGGCTGCCATCACAATGATATCTGCCTCGGCCTGCTTGGCCAAAGCATGCTGCAGGACGGTCTTTCCACAGCCGAAAGGTCCCGGAATAAATCCAGTTCCCCCTTCGGCAATGGGATTAAACGTGTCTATGGTCCGAACCCCCGTTTCCATAACTTTATAGGGTCTGGGTTTTTCTTTATAAGCCGTAATGGCACGCTTGACAGGCCATTTCTGAACCATCGTTATATCATGATTCCTGCCCTGGCCGTCTTTTACCACGGCGATCCTTTGGTCAACCGTATAGGAACCTTCTGCTGTAATTTCTTCTATGGTGTACGTAT
Organism: Bacteroidales bacterium Bact_09; assembly: GCA_001603455.1. Taxonomy (GTDB): domain Bacteria; phylum Bacteroidota; class Bacteroidia; order Bacteroidales; family UBA932; genus DMER64. The sequence continues at coordinate 13,435 of LUZA01000089.1, forward strand.
CTGTCATCACAAAGGGGACCATAATACGGTGGACCATCCAACCTTCCATCACTTCTCCCAGCCAGTCACCGGCTGTTACTGTATTTCCTTTTTTAGCAGTAGGTTTGAAATCCCATTTTTTCTCCCGGTCAATAGGTTCTGTGTATTCTCCTCTTTTCAGGAATACGTCTTCCATGGTGGCCAGGTTGTTCTGCAACCCGTCATAGTTGCTGGACAGCAGTCCCGGACCCAGTTGTACTTCCAGCATGTGCCCTTCAAATGTTACATGATCTCCCACACGCAATCCCCGTGTACTTTCGTAAACCTGAGCCGAGGCATTTTTCCCCGATACTTTAATGACCTCTGCCATCAAACGTGTATCTCCAAGATGAATGAAACAGATTTCATTCTGGGCAACCGGTCCGTCAACTTCTATGGTAACAAGATTGGCAATGATGCCTCTTACTATTCCGGTGGTTTTTGTTTGCATAATTATAGTTTGTCTGCTTTGTATGTACCTTTAACTTCTGCTACCAATTCCCTGAACAGCCTGGAACCGGTTTCTTTGTCCAGTCTGGCCCAGCGCGATACCAGGAAGGCTTTTAGCAAAAAGGCGAGTATAACATTTATGTCAAAATAATGAAATGTACACAGCTCCGTTGCCTTATTCCAACGGAGCCTGTCAATTTTCTGCTCCCGTTCCACAGGATTTTTAACCTGCATGATTCTGTGCAGGACGGTGGCATATTCAGAAAGGTATTCCAGTTCAAAATCTTCTGCCCTGGAAATAGTTAACTGTTTGGTTAGTTCGCAGGCGCCTACCAGGTGATGTCCGATTTCCTGTCCATACTGTCTTGCCGTATACGCAGCCACTATGTTGCGGATCTCCTGATCGAAGGAAAAATATCCTCTGATGAAAGCATTGTTGCATTTTCCTGCTGCCCGGTAAAAATGGACATTCATGTATTTACTTTGCAGGCCTTTTTCGAGCCAATCCAGCCAACGGTTGTCTTTTTTACCTAACAATTCCCTTAGGGATCCTTTCAAAGTATCAAGGTCAAAATTACCGGATTGGAAATCCAGCGCCAATTGAGGCAGTCCGGCAACAATGAATTCGTAGTTATTCGCCATAGATCAGCTTCTGTGTCCTGGAACTTACGTATTTGTTAAACAACGCCATGAAATCCTTGTCCGAGAAACGTATCTGATATCCTCCCTCCGCCGGTCCGATCACAAAACCATTCTCCATGTCGGGGCTGAAGGTTACCTTTATATTTTCCTGCAGGACTTTTGAAGTTCTGAACTTCAGGAATTCGGCGAATGTGTCTTTTTTTGCCTGGGGCAATACCAGTTCCAGATCCATGGAACCGGCATCCTCGGGATTGAAAGCCTTAATAAGGGTAAGGATAATGTCCTGTACGAAAACATCGTCGTTCATTGCTTTTTTTGTAGGGCTTTCGAGGGTTTTGAAAACTATCAGGTCGCTGATTTGCCTTTTCAACACAGACAGGGTATGGCGAGAGGCCATCATGATTTCATTTTCCACCTGTTCTTTATGTTCGGCAGCTTCCTTTTCTGCCCTTTCCACCATCCAGGTTGCTTCTTTTTTGGCTTCTTTCACAATGGTTTCAGCTTCTTCCCTGGCCTTGGCAATGATGGTTTCGGCTTCTTCCTTGCCTTTTGCCAGACCTTCCTGGTACAGTTTATTGGTAAGTTCTTGCAGTTTGTTTTCCATGTTGTTGTATGGTCTATGAATTTTAAGATAAGAATCCAAGTAAAATACCTGCTGCAACGGCCGAGCCGATTACTCCAGCCACATTGGGCCCCATGGCGTGCATCAGCAGGTGGTTGGAACGGTCATAAGTCAGTCCTATAAGCTCTGATACACGGGCAGAGTCGGGAACGGCAGACACTCCGGCATTCCCGATCAGGGGATTGATCTTGTTCCCCGGTTTCAGGAACAGGTTCAGGATTTTAACAAACAGTACCCCGGCTGCTGTTGCCGCAATAAATGACATGGCTCCCAGACCGAATATAAGAACTGATTTCATCTGGAGAAATTTGTCTGCCTGTGTGGAACAACCGACTGTCAGACCAATAAGAATGGTAACGATATCAATCAGCGGTCCGCGGGCTGTCTCTGCCAGACGCCTAGTAACTCCGCTTTCCTTCAACAGGTTCCCGAAAAAGAGCATGCCCAGCAAGGGAAGACCTGATGGCACAATGAATGCTGTCAGAAGCAATCCCACGATCGGGAAAATGATTTTTTCCATTTTGGATACGGCCCTGGGTGATTTCATTTTTATGAGCCTTTCCTTCTTTGTCGTAAACAAACGCATGATTGGAGGCTGGATTACAGGCACCAGCGCCATATAGGAATAAGCAGAAACGGCGATGGCCCCCATCAGATCGGGGGCAAGCCTTGAAGAAAGAAAAATGGCCGTCGGCCCATCTGCCCCGCCAATAATACCGATGGCCCCAGCTGCATTGGCTTCAAATCCCAGGAGCAGGGCGACTGAATAAGCGGTAAAAATACCGAATTGCGCGGCTGCCCCTATCAATAAAAGTTTGGGATTGGATATGAGTGATGAAAAATCTGTCATGGCACCAATACCCAGAAAAATAAGTGGCGGGTACCAGCCATTCTTCACGCCATGGTACAGGATATTCAGAACAGATCCTTCCTCGTAAATACCCACGCTAAAACCGGGGTAAAGCGGAATGTTCCCTATGATCATTCCAAATCCTATGGGAACAAGCAGGAGCGGTTCCCACTCTTTGAAAATGCCCATTGCTATGAAGCCAAGACCAATACATATCATCAAAATATGTTGGAAAGTGATATTGGCAAAACCGGTATATTCCCAGAACTGTTGGAGGTTATTGATTATCTGGTCCATATTAATTCAAAATTATCAGTGGAGCACCTTCCAGGACGGAATCTCCTTTGTTCACCTTAATTGCTGCCACGACCCCGTCCCTGTCAGCTTCGATATTGTTCTCCATTTTCATGGCTTCCAGTACGATCATCTTTTGTCCTGCTTTGACTGTATCACCTTCTTTTACACTGACCTCAAGGATAACTCCTGGCAGTGGAGAATTCACTGTATAGGATTCTCCGGTTGAAGATGCCTGGCCGGTACTGTGGGATGCTTTGGCAGCAGAAGGTGCTGCGGCTCTTGGGGCACGGATAGCGGGAGCAGGCGCACTTTTCTTTATTGGTTTGTCAATGGTTACCTGGAAGGGCGTTCCATTTACCTCGACTTCTGCCAGCGTATCTTCCAATTCGTTAATTATCACGCTGTAACTGTTCCCGTTAATTATCAAATTATATTCTTTCATAGCGCATTGTGTTATCGGTATTATTTCTTTCTTATTTCAGGCATTTTTCTCAGTGAATGGAATTTGGCATTCCAGGGAGAATAATTTCTTCTGACTTGTTCTATGGTCAGGATCGTGGTCTCGATATCGTGGATTTCGTTTTCATTTGCATACATATGTAATCCCATCGCTATGGCTGCGAAGGTCTCACCCGAAGTCTCGGCGAGCGATACTTTTTGCGTTTTGTGATAGGCATCTGCCTTTTTCTGAGACCGGTTCAAAGCAATCCTGCCTGTACCTTTAAATACGAAGGTTAAAATAATCAGGGCAAGAAAGACAACCGACATGGCAAGCATGGCCATCAACAAACCAAACGGGTCGGTTTCTTTCATCATTTCACTGCGGGATTTTCCGTCCAGTGAAAAGTTATTGGTGCCTGGCGATGTCCTTGAAAGTATAGCCCAGCCGGAATTGTCTGCATAGGGACCAGAAGACCCTTCACCGTCCACAACGCGACCGTAGGATTGATTGGGTTCCATGTCCGTTGGGAGGGCGACCATATCCAGTACAGTTCTTCCGTCACTGCTTGTCAGAATCAGGACCCGGGAATCTTCCAGGGTGAAATTCACATGGAACGAGCCCCTGTATGGTTTGTTGTCAGCCCAGAAAAGGATGTGTTGTCTTGGTTTGATTTTTGTAAGTACATCTCCGCGGGGGATGGTGTACTTTTTCAGGTCTTCCGGATCGTTGCTCAGATAGCATCCGCCAATATCCACTGTCCCGTAACCGATATTGAATACCTCAAACCAGCTGCTGTGAACGCCAAAATCATCCTGAAAATCTTCTGTATTGGTTATCAACAGCTCATTCAGACGCAGATCTATCACATTCTGCCCGTATAGGGTCAATTGAAATAGCAAAAATAAACCGGTACATATAAATTTGTTATATCGTTTCATAGTACTCAGGCTTATAAGGGAAGGTTATCGTGCTTTTTGGGAGGGAGACTTTGCTTTTTTGTAGCGAGTAATTGCAGCGACCTGATGATCCTGAAACGGGTGTTCCTGGGCTCAATGATATCGTCAATATATCCATAGCGCGCAGCAGTGTAAGGATTGGCAAAAGTGTCCCGGTACTCCTTTTCTTTTTCCGCTACGAACATGGCAGGATCTTCTGCGTTTGCCAGTTCTTTCCCGTAAAGGACTTCTATAGCTCCCGAAGGACCCATGACGGCAATCTCTGCAGAAGGCCATGCGTAGTTCAAATCGCCGCCCAAATGCTTGGAGCTCATGACGATGTAAGCGCCTCCGTAAGCTTTCCTGAGAATAACCGTAATCTTGGGAACGGTGGCTTCTCCGTAAGCGTAGAGCAATTTTGCTCCATGCAGGATCACTCCTCCGTATTCCTGTTGCGTCCCGGGTAAAAATCCGGGTACATCCACCAGAGTTACCAACGGAATGTTGAAGGCATCGCAGAAACGGACAAAACGGGCTGCTTTACGTGATGCATTTATATCCAGAACACCTGCCAGTACGCGGGGCTGGTTGGCAACTATGCCAACGGAAGTCCCGTTGAACCTAGCGAAACCTACTATTATATTTGTGGAATAATCCTTATGTACTTCAAGAAATTTACCGTAGTCCACCAGGCTGTGTATAATTTCATACATATTGTATGGTTTGTTGGGGCTGTCGGGAATGATGTCATTGAGTGAATCATCCAGGCGGTCAATAGGATCTGAGCACTCCAGATGGGGAGGTTCTTCCATATTGTTCTGAGGTATGTAACTCAGTAGTTCGCGTATAAGTTCCACACCCTCTTCTTCCGTATTCACGGCAAAATGTGCCACGCCGCTTTTGCTGGCATGGACCGTTGCGCCTCCCAGTTCTTCCTGGGTAACGTCTTCACCTGTGACTGTTTTAACGACTTTGGGGCCGGTCAGGAACATGTAGCTGGAACCTTTCATCATAATGGTGAAATCGGTCAGGGCAGGGGAGTACACGGCTCCGCCGGCACAAGGTCCGAACAGGGCCGAGATCTGCGGAATCACTCCGGATCCGATGATGTTGTTTTGGAATATATCCCCGTAACCGGCCAGTGCGTTGACGCCTTCCTGGATACGTGCGCCGCCCGAGTCGTTGATTCCGATCAGGGGCGCTCCCACTTTCATAGCCTGCTGCATTATTTTGCAGATCTTCATGGACATGGTCTCTGAAAGAGAACCTCCAAAAACAGTGAAGTCCTGTGCAAAAACATATACAAGCCGTCCTTCAATGGTGCCGTAACCGGTGACAACGCCGTCTCCCAAGATGGTCTTATCCTGCATTTCGAAATTGGTGCAACGATGCGTGACGAACATGTCAAACTCTTCAAAGCTGCCTTCATCCAAAAGCATGGAAATGCGTTCACGTGCAGTACATTTTCCTTTTTCGTGCTGTGCATTTATTCGTTTCTGACCACCTCCAAGGCGGGCTTTTTCGCGGAGTTGTATCAACTCCCTGATCTGTTCCAACTGATTGCTCATCTTACAATGTATTGAATTATTATTTTGAATTTTCACATAATTCGGTCAGCACTCCCAGGGTATCCTTAGGGTGCAGGAATGCGATTTGCAGACCTTCTGCCCCTTTACGGGGATTTTTATCTATAAGGCGAATGCCGTTTTCTGCCAGTTCATCCAGGTTTTCCTGAAGTCCTTCAGTGGCAAAGGCAATATGATGAACACCTTCACCTCTGCTGGTAATGAATTTTCCAATAGGTCCTTCAGGATCTGTACTTTCCAGCAATTCCACCTTGGTCTGTCCGACCTGAAAAAAAGCCGTTCTTACTTTCTGATCGGGGACTTCCTCAACAGCATAACACTTTAAGCCGAGTTTTGTTTCATAGAAGGAAATGGCCGTTTCAAGAGACTTTACGGCAATGCCAATATGTTCTATGTGTTTAATC
>LUZA01000090.1 GCA_001603455.1 Bacteroidales bacterium Bact_09
AATGATTATTTTTTCCTTTTCTTTTTTAGTCATTGTATTTCTCTCTTTGGCACATGGATGAATAAGGACAAAATGTACAATTGTCAATAAAATCAGTTTGTCTGAACGGAGCATTAAAATTAAATAATTCTTCTAAAAGAAGGTTCAAAAGGGAAAGAAAGCTTTCCCGCAGGTTTGTAAGTTCTGCCTGATTATCTATTTTTTGTCTGTTATACCGTATCATTCCCGCTTCTTTGCCCCTGAGGGCCGCATTGAGGTAAAACAATAACGGTAAAGGCAAATCGGGCCCCGGATGGGTCAATCCGTAAAGGAACACGTAACACAGGATCTGAAATACATCTCCGTTCCTGGCCGATAAACGGGAATCAAACAGATCTGTGGGCAAGGAAAAAGAATTCTTGGCAACTCCCGTTTTGTAATCTATAAGATGCAGATTTCCCTCCCGGATATCCATCCGATCTATGATCCCGGCTATACCTACCCGCCTGTAACGGCAGCTGAATCTTTTTTCAACGGCAATGATTTTCAGGGGAGTCCGGGACGCATCATACCGGATGAAACGTTCGGCATAGAGAATTGCCACTTCTGTAAAGAGAATCCATTTTCCCTTTTCAATTAATAGGCCTTCTTCCTTTTTTTTCTCCAGGTATTTATCTGCCACGCCTGTTACTATATCCCGGAATTTTTTTTCGGGGTGTATTATTGCCAGAATATCCCCCCTTTCGAGTGTTTTTCCAAGAAAAGGCCTGTATAGAGTTTCCAGAACGGCATGAACAATGTTTCCTGTATGGAGGGAATCGGCCTCTTCCAGTGTTTCCCCGGGTTCTTTCAAAACCATGACGTACCTGTAATAAAATTTCAGCGGGCACCTGATATACGTTTCCAAAGCAGTGGGACTCAAAAATTTTTCCTTGCCCTGATCCAGGTATTCTTTCAGAATGTCTTTAACCATTCCTGTCTTAGGGATAAGCACAGGCTGAACTTCGGGTAATGTATGCGTATATGTCAGAGGATTAATGGTAACGGAGGAAGCGGGAAGTTCAAAAGAAATCTGTCGGATAAAACGGCTCATTTCCCCCCTGGCATATCCATCCGGATTGCTGTTCCAAATAAGGAACACATTTTGGGCACGTTGCAACAGCCTGTAGAAGTAATATGCCTGCATAGCCGTATGTTGATCAGTGGCAGGTAGTCCAAAAGCCTTGCGAATGTTATAGGGAATGATGGAATTGTCTTTGTAAGCCTTGGGGAGCTGGTTTTCCTGGGCGGATACTATGATCAAGTTTTCAAAATCCAAGCAGCGGGTTTCCAGGAATCCCATGACCTGCAATCCGGACAGGGGTTCTCCGCTGAAAGGAACAGAGGCTTGGGAAAGGTGCTGTCTGATAAGTTTGGCAAAGACGGTTATGCCAATCTCGATGTCCAAAAGGGTCAGGGAAAGGTGCAGTTTATTCAGGAGTTTTCTTGTCTCCCTTGCAACAGGCAGAAGCATAACATCGGCAGAGGAGAGTACCTCGGAAGTATCTATATGGTCCAGGAGATAGATAAAACGTTCATACAATTCCAGCGCATTTTCCGGTACGTTCTGTAAAGAGTCTTGAAGGTCCAGCGTTTGGACATAAGGATGCATTTTAACCGGTCTGAAATCCCTTGTAGAACCGGTTTGGTTATAGTACTTCAAAAGCGAGTCCAGCAATGAATAAAGCGTTGTTTTACAAAGGGGAAAACCCATGGTTACGTTCATATCTCCCCGGTCCTTTGTCAGGGTGCCCAATCCGTATAGGAGGGGCAGCAACAGGTCCTCATCTGCCAGCACAACGGCCGTTCTTTTGTCCAGCGGGAGGGCATATTTCCTGATTATCCCGGGAACAATTTTTGCCTGCATAACATAGGAAGTAACAGGTATTACCTTTATATTTCTTGGAGATTGCAGCAGGGAATGATCTTTGTTGTAATCACCGGGAGGCGGAAATTCCTTCAGATTTTCCCTAAGGAAGAGTCCTGCTTCCTGGACCGGATCTTCAATGTAATAAGGATCGTAATCCCAGAAAAAATCTGCTTTGTCTTTATTCCGGAGAAAACGGAATAATTTTTTCTCGCATGTGTTCAGTGCATTAAAGCCAATGAAAACGAATCGTGAATAACGGTTCGGAAAATCGTTGTCTTTTCCTTCCTCAAGCATATTTGCCATTTTGCGGTAGATCATCCCTTCGTAGGAAAAACCCTTGCTCCTGAGGATCTCATTAAACCGGGTGTATAACTGTGGAAGTATTTCCCAGACGGACATGAAGTGAAGGTTCAAAGGATGATCAGGCTGAAAATGGAAAGAGGACCAGAAAGAACTAAGAACCTGTTGTTGTTCGGGGGAAAGGAAACTAAAATCCTGCCCGATCCTTTTCAGATCCTTGATATTGTGAAACAATACCGCAGTATCCAGGAGGTATTTATCTGTCTGGTCAAAATCGTGGAGCAGGATGTTCCCCAGCGAGTAAAATTCCTCCAGGCCCTGATCTTTTGCAGTTAGTTCTGTGTAAAGTTTGTACAGTTCTATCAGAAGAAACAGGTGTTCTGTCGTTTTTTCACCGGTGATCATTTCGGTCAGCTGCCTGATACTCATTGATTCAGGCATCCATATTTCCCGTTCCAAATGTTTTGCCAGGTCTTCTTGGAAAAACAGCCCGGCCCTCCGGCCCGGAAAAACAAGGCAGCAGCGGGAGATATTGTTCCCATATTTTTGATAGAGCGTTTTGGCCGTGGAATCCAGAAAAGAAATTCCGCTCATCGTTTCTGTCTGAAATATGCAGCCGTACCCCTTACTCCGGGAAAAATGCCTGTGTCACCTAAATAATAACCAACAGTGGAGCGCATATTGTTGTAAAAGAAAACCAGGTAAGATCCTTTTCCGGGATCTTCAATTGTAGCTGTGTAATGGCTTTCCACTGCATTGCCATGGTCATCATAGAGGTATGCATACCGTCCTCTTTCTATCCATGATCCCAGCTCTGTGTCCCATTTTTCCATGATCTCCATTGTAACATTTCCTTTTTTGTCGTAGGTGTAAATATAGCGGAAAACAGGGTTCCATTCTCGGATCGTATTATCCCAGTTGTCAACCCGGCCTCCTGTCATCTTCCCCTCTTGATCGTACAAAAAAGAATCCCTGATGAAATTTTCCCATCCGGTCATGAGGGTTACCACATGAGCCTTTATCGTGAACCTGCCCCGTAAGGCAATATCCCGGTCAATTTCCCCGTTATTCCATTTTTCACGTACTATATACAATAGACGTCCCTGATCGTCACGGATGTAATGATCCCTGAACGTATCTTCCCAAAGGTCCGTTTCTGACAGGTATATCTGATGAATTTCTGTCTCGGGGCTGCGGGGTTCAGGGGTGTAGTGGCATATAACTCGTGATACAGGCAGCCATTTTCCCGATACACTATCCCGTTTTTCCTTCAAAGCTCCGGTGCGTGTACCGTAAATATCGTAGGAATATGAGATCCGGTAATTTCTGGTCCAGGTCAAAGTCTCATTATCCCATAGATCTCCTGTTTCAGTAAATTTATTTCCCCTTTCATCATAAGTGAACTGGTATCGGCCAAGAGTCCGGCCGGATTCGTCGCAAGTTATGATGGTACGGGGTTCCCACCAGGAATCGTTTATACAACCGGTTAGGATCATTGCCAGTAAGATGAAATGCAGTTTTTTCATAATAACCTGTATTTATATCCATTCAGTCGTAGTGGAGATGGGCGGACTCGAACCGCCGTCCAAACAGCGCATCCAAAAGCTTTCTACACGTTTAGCCTGCATATGATTGTCGGGAGGAGACTGCCTGCAGGCGTGCCATATCCACCTTATCTCCTGAAATCTCGTTGCAAAGCCGGAGATTCTTTACAACCAGCCCTCTGTGGATGATACCCCGTATGCAGGAACCCGGAAGGCGAAAATTCCTGCGGGATACTCGTCTCTCCGGGCCTTGCCCGGAGAGATTAAGTGACCGGCCTATGGCCGATCAGGCAGCGAGTGCGTAATTATTGTTGCCAGTTATGGCTTGAGTCCTGAGATTTAGGAGCCGGGACACAAAGCTCCACGTGCTAACTTTCCAATGTCGTCTGCTGTCAAAACCAGAACATCCCCATTGTAAACGCAAAGATATGTAAAAAATCAATGAATCAGAATACGGAGCAAGTTGGATAATCCGTTTGCTGCCGCAACCATACCCAAAACCATGATGGCGATACCGGCTACACGATTGATGTTCCACAACTGCCTGAGCCTGAATTTTTTTCTGAATAGATTCACAAACGTGCTTAACAGGAACCACCACAGGGAAGCCCCAAGGAAAACCCCCAATAAAATGGCAGATATGATAAAGGAGCCTGAACTGCGATCCGCACTGGTCCCCAGAAAAGCAAATACCCCGATTATCAGGAAAAGACACCCGGGGTTCGTTATAGACATTAGAAATCCCGTGAGGTAATCCTCCCAGAATTTCTTTGATTCACGGTTTTGTCTCAGTTGCTTGACAGGGTTAGAAGAGTATATGGCCAGTCCTATGATCATCAGCCCCATCCCGCTTACCAAAAAAAGAAGGTTCTTGTTGTTTTCGATGAAATTTCTGATGAACGAAAGACTAAGGATGGCCAGCAATGCGTATATTACATCGGAAGTCGCAGCACCCATACCAGCAACCAATCCGGAACGAGGGCCCTTACTCAGGGTCCTTTGTATGCAGAACAGACCACCAGGGCCCAGGGGCATAGATACCGAAAAACCGGCTATCATTCCCATAAGTAAATTCAGTGGGAAATCGTTCATGGCGGGCAAAGTTATAAAAAAACAAATATTAATAATAATTTGTAGATTTGTCTTATGAATTCTGTGCGCAGGAACCTGGTTTTGTCCGTATTATCGGGCGTTCTTCTAAGTATCCCATACCTTGTTCCCCATACCGGACTTATTATGTTGTTCGCTTTTCTGCCTCTTTTGTGGATGGAACATGCATTTACTGTAAACAAGCAAAGGGGATGCTGGAAATATTATGCCGTTACTTTTTTAATCTGGAATGTATTGACCGTCTTCTGGATCTCATATATCACAGTGGCAGGAGGCATTCTGGCAATTCTCGGAAATTCTTTCCAGATGTTTGCTGTTTTTGCCATATTCCGGTGTGTGAAAAAAAGGCTTTTGCTTAAAGGTAAGCGGGATGTTCCCGCTTACGTTTTTCTTGCTGCTTTTTGGGTGGCGTGGGAATTTTTTTATTTTGATGCAGAAATTTCCTTCCCCTGGCTGGTCCTTGGCAATGGATTCGCCACCAATGTAAGTCTTGTGCAATGGTATGAAGTAACAGGATCGCTCGGCGGAAGCCTTTGGATCTGGACAGTTAACCTGCTTTTATTTTACAGTTTAAGGGACAGGTTGCGGGGATGGATAACCGTGTTGTCTGCCATGGTTTTGTTTGTTCCCATCATTTTATCGCTCATCAGGTTCTATACCTACAGAGAACTTGTAAGGCCTGTGGAGGTCGTTGTTGTACAACCCAATATAGATCCGGTTAATGATAAATTCAGGGCCATGCCACAGCATCAACAGGATGCAAAAATACTATCTTTGGCACTGGAGCAGATATCGCCCAATACCACATATGTGGTTGCTCCGGAGACAAGTATCCCGGAAGTTATCCTGGGAAATTATTATTCGGCACCATCCATGATACTTTATAAACAGTTTGTGGAGGAAAATCCACAAACAGCCTTTGTTTTCGGCGCCAATACCATAGGTTTTTATCCTCCTTCGCCACGGAAACCGACTGCTTCATCCCGTTCTTTTAAGGATTACTGGTATGAAGTGTACAATTCGGCCATACAGCTTGATACAACGGATCATGTCCAGGTTTACCACAAATCGAAGCTCGTTGTGGGAAGCGAAAAGATGCCCTATATTGACAAGTTCCCCTTTATTGAAAAATTATCTCTTAATCTGGGCGGAATTTCAGGCACTCTGGGAACCCAAAGTGAACGGACCGTCTTTACCAGAAAAGACAACAAGGCTTCCATAGGAGTGGCTATATGTTACGAATCCATCTACGGTGAGTTCTTTACCGAATATGTAAAGAACGGGGCCAACATCATGGCGGTGATCACCAATGACGGATGGTGGGGAAATACTCCGGGGTACAGGCAACATGTAAGTTATGCATCCCTGCGGGCTATCGAAACAAGGAGATGTATCGCCCATAGTGCCAATACAGGAATATCTGCCCTTATAGACCAGAAGGGAGTCCGGTTAGTTCAGACAAAATGGTGGGTTCCGGGATCCATAAAAGGCACACTCAATCTGAACGATTCCCTGACCCCGTATGTAAAGTATGGAGATTATCTGGGGTGGGTATCAATCGTGTTGATGGCCGTTATGGGGCTTTATTCGCTGATTTGTGCATTACCGTTACGCAGAAGGGCCTGAATCCTGAGGGAAGGAGAAATTATGAAATCTCCGGTTTTTAGCCGTTCCCAGTAACTATCCACGGTCTGTATGGTTTCCAGGGAGGAGCAGCATACATTGGGCCAAGGCCTGGTTACCCCCCTGTCTCCCTGTTTTTTAATACAGGCATCCACATACAGTATTCCGTTCTCGATCGTGACATCGCGGATAGGATCCGTTTGATTGATGGTCATCCACAGACACATATCCCTGTCGTTCAGATCAACTTCTTCATCCACGGCTATCAGTATACGTGCTTCTGAACGATCCCTAAGAGGATCTTTTTCTGATTTGTGATAAAAAAGATAAGAATCTGACTGAGATGATGACGCCATGGGGCATGAGGCGGATTTTGCTGTTGCGTCTATACAGATTTTTCCACCAAAACCTCTTTGCGGGGCTGCATGGTCTGAAAGGCTAAGCGGACCCCTGCTAAAGAGAGTATCCCGGGAGGGATTGTAATGTTGTCTGATACATTCGCTCACTTGGTAGCGGTCACAGACATTTACCTGCTCATCTACTATGATCAGTAATTTGTTCAGGGCCGTCACCCCGGATCCCCAGATAGCATGCGCAACTTTGTGAATTTGTCCAGGATAGAATTTTTTGACTGCGATAATGGCGGCAGAATCGCGTTTGCTGAAATAAGGAAAATAAAATTTTCGCACCTCGGGGGCAACAGACTGCTCTATGTTCGTTTCCACAAAGGTAGAGATAGCTTTAGTAACGAAGGTGCGTGAACTAATCGGTCCCAAGGCAGGAACGATCATGGGCAGGACGGCATTCTTCCTGTGTGTAATGCAGGTAACATGCATCAGCGGTTCTTTTTCTCCTATGCAATAAAAACCGGTACTATCACCGCATGCAGCCGAGGCTACCATTTGTGCATTTTTGTCTATATAACCTTCTATGACCAGATCGCAATTCTCGGGGACTTCCAGGGGCTGACTCAGGCAAGGAACCATAACAATTGCTTTTTTTCGCAAATATCCGTTAAGAAGCAAAGGATCTACGTCCACTGACCTGGGAATAATGCCTGTCAGGGTATATAACGGGTCTCCACCAAAGAACAAGGCCAAGGGAATCCTTCCCTGAGGGGAATCGTTAATCAACAGGGCAGCCTGTGATCCGGGCTCAAATCTGACCTGGACTGTTGTTTTGGAATGCCAGAGCAGCCGGGTAGATTCTATGGAATAAGTGTTCATGTAAGGATTCCTGATGATCATGGGTACTTCATGAATACTGTGCGCTTGATCATAAGGACGGTTTCTGAGGAAAGGGATCCTGTTCAGGTCAGGTGGAAAAAAGGCAATTTCCTGAGAGGAACCGGCGTTGCTTGTTTTGGGCACATACTGAGCCAGTTCTGACAGAGGCGATTTCCTCAGAAACCGGTTACTGGTCTGATACTGGGCAATAGCCTGATAAAAGGCAGATATTCTGGCACATACGTCATCAAGGCAGTCCATATCAAATGCTATTGTCATCCTGTTTTCTGAAGAAAAAATATTGGTGACAATCGGGAAATCGGTTCCTGTGTTTTCAAATAGCAGGGCTTTGCCACCGTCAGGCAGACTGGCCTGACGGTCTGTAATTTCAGCTATTTCCAGGTTGGGCTCAGTAAAACGGCTGATGACCACCAATTCGTCTTTCTGACGCAGCTTTTTTAAAAATTCGTCATAATAATGGATCATAAGGTGGCTGGCATTAAATCATTGATAATATGAGCTAGGGCATCGAGCGACAACCGGTCCGCAATAATGTGTTTTTCATTATCCAGCAATAGGATCAGCGGGGGTTCATTCACGTTATAATATTTGGTTATACGATCATCTGGGGAAGGATTCCAGACATTGGTCCAGTCCGTATAATTTCCCTCTGCAAGCCATTTTCTCCATGAAACGTAGTCATTGCCCGTATATACGGCAAAAACCGCCAATCCCTTGTCTCTTGCATTCATGTACAGATCATATAAACCAGCGGTTACAAGACCACAGACAGAACAGGCCGGATCATAAAAATAGAGAACAGTATAGGTGGCAGCAATATCGTACAAAGCATATGAGCTTCCGTTCTCTGTTTCAAGTATGATATCGGGTGCTTTTTTCAGGACAATCTTTTGCTCTCCTGAATTATCCCGGATAAGTTTCTCCAGGGTTTCGGTCCCGAGGTCCCTGCCAATGATCCTTTTTTCCCGGTTCAGAAGATAGATCCTGGGGGTGCTCCTGACATTGTACTTTTCATGAAATCCGGAGCTGAAGTCAGGATCCCAGACGACGATCCAGTCTTTTGGGAAAAACGAGGCATATCTGGACATCACCTCCCTGTTACCCTGGGTATAAACGGCATAGAATTGGACTTGACTTTCCCTGTGATCTTCATGGTACCTGATCAGTTTCAATAATTCATCACTACACACCGGGCAATTGTCCTCAAAAAATACGATAACGGTAAACTGTGCCGTAATCTGATTCAGTGAACGGATCTTTCCCGAAACATCGGGAAGATCAAGTCCGGGGGCTTTCATGCCCAGCAGGCACTGGCGGTTGAATTGCACGAATGTTTCCATTTCCCCGAGTAATTCCTTATCACTGCAAAGTGAGGGATCTGCCAGGAACCAGTGTTTTGCCAAATGTACGGCAACACTTTCCATTCCCATGATCTCGCTGGTAAAGAATAATGTAAACAGATACCGGGCTGTGTACTCTTTGACAAGCGGATGGATATTCCCTCCCAATATCCTGTCTGCATGAAAAATCAGCGTATCTGGTACCGGTGGCAGTACTTTGGTGAAGTATTCATTCAGTCTTAAAGGCAGGATGGAGGTGTTCAGGATACGCTGGTCTGAAAAATCTACGTTGTCCAGGTAATGCAGAGAGACATCCTCTGTGGCCAGGTCGGGAGTAAAGACGTTTTTTGCAATGATCCCCAGCATACTGCCGTCAAATTGTTCTGCAAGGAACGACGTGTATTCCCTGATTGTTTTCTCCAGGCGTTCCACATCACGCAAGGCCTGGCCGGGATCTCCTCCATGTTCAAAGATTTCATTCGCCTGAGCGTACTTTTCCTGCAGGAAACGGTAAAACCGGATAGAGGCATTATTCTCTTCGGATCCTTCTACCATAATTTCCGAAGTTCTGCCGTCGCTGATATGGGCTGTGAAAGACATATCGATTTCCTCTGATGATGATATCAGGAAATTGAACAATCTTCTGTTATCCTGGACAAACATATATTGACCCGGGTTCAGCCTGGTATCGCCCCGAAACGTGACACAGCCCAGATGATCTGGACTGAGCGTATCAATTGGAACGACCTGTTCTCCCTGCTGCAGGGCCAGTATGACCGGTGAGGAACTTCCACCGTTCAGGCACAGGGCAATGCTGTGAACGAATGCCAGTAACAGAGACCACATAAGGTTAACTACATTTTTAAATATTTATTCAGATCCAGTCCCGGGGGCAGCATGCAGGCTGCATCCCCTCCATTAAGAAGCACATCCCGTACCACAGTAGAAGAAATAAAGGAATACTTTGGACCCGAAGGAATGAAGATTGTCTGAATTTCGGGAGCCATTTTGGAATTGACTTGGGCAATGACCTGTTCCAGTTCAAAGTCGGTAGTGGTGCGTATGCCCCTGAAAATAAAATTGATTTTGTTTTTCCGGCAGAAATCGATTGTCAGTCCGTCAAATGAACAAACTTCTACATCCGGAAGATCTTTGACGACTTCCCTGATCATAGCCACTCTGGCCTTTGGAGAAAAAAGACTGACTTTCTGCTGATTGACCCCCACGGCCACGATGATCCTGTCAAAGAGTTTGCGGGCCGATAACAGGACATCCAAGTGTCCCAGGGTTAAAGGATCGAAAGAACCGGGAAAAACGGCGATTTTTTCCATAACCGGAATAAATTGATTATGTGCCAAAAGTAAGAAAAATATCGGAGATCCTTCCTTTAAAGACACCAGTCTATGGGTTCCTTCCCTTTGGAACGAAGGTATGAGTTTGTGGCAGAGAAGGGCCTTGATCCCAGGAAAGCTCCTCTGGCCAGCGGGGATGGGTGTGCTGCTTCCAAAATGCAATGTCTGGATTGATCTATAAGGTGTCTTTTACTTCGTGCAAAATTACCCCATAGCAAAAACACAATGTGATCTTTTTGCTGGGAAACAGTTTTGATAACTGCATCTGTAAATTCCATCCAGCCAGACTGGCTGTGAGAGGCAGGCATTCCTGCCTGGACCGTCAGGATGGCATTGAGCAGCAGAACTCCCTGTCTTGCCCATGCTTCAAGACACCCGTGTGATGGCGGGATAATCCCAAGGTCGGCCTGCAATTCTGTAAAGATAGTGCGCAAGGAAGGGGGTGGGGGAATGTTGCGGGGTACGGAAAAGGATAAACCGTGTGCCTGTCCCGGTTGGTGATACGGGTCCTGACCCAGCAGCAGCACTTTCACCGCATTGAAAGGAGTTAGTTCAAAAGCGTTGAATATTAATCTTCCCGGGGGATAAATAGTTTTCCCATTTTCCTTTTGGGCATGGAGGAAAGAAACAATTCTTTCAAAATATGGTTTTGAAAATTCAGATTGCAGAACTTCTTTCCAGCTTGCCTCAATTTTTACATCCACCTCACAATACGTATTTGATGACTTCCGGTATGGTCTTCATGAATTTAAACTCCAGGCCTTTTATAAAATCGGGATTAATCTCTTCAATGTCTTTTCTGTTGTCCTCGGACAGTATGATGGTTTTAATCCCTGATCGCTTGGCGGCCAGGATTTTTTCCTTAATTCCTCCAACGGGAAGGATTCGTCCGCGCAGGGTGATCTCACCGGTCATGGCCACGCCCTTTCTGATGCATTTGCTTTTAAAGGCACTGGCTATGGAACAGATCATGGTAATACCGGCAGAAGGACCGTCTTTTGGGATTGCACCTTCAGGTACGTGCAGGTGAATGTCAGTTTTCTCAAACACTTCCGGATCAAGCTCCAGCAGGTCGGCATGGGCTTTCAGGTATTGCTGTGCTATAATGGCAGACTCTTTCATCACATCCCCCAGATTGCCGGTTGTGGTCAGGGTGCCCTTTCCCTTGCTTAGGCTCGATTCTACGAACAAAATCTCGCCGCCGGTTTCTGTCCAGGCCAATCCTGTTACCACACCGGGAAACTCGTTCCCTTTTTGCACATCCTGTATGATACGGTGTACGCCAAGTATTTCACGCACATTGTCCGGGGAAAGTTTGGGATCGTATGTTTCCCCGAAAGCGATCTTTTTGGCAACGTGCCGTGCGATCTTGGCCAATTGTTTTTCCATGTTGCGTACTCCCGATTCCCTGGTATATTCATTTATTACCACATCAATAGCCTGCTGGCTGAGTTTGAGTTGAGAGGGCTGCAGCCCGTGGGCTTCCAATTGTTTTGGAATCAGGTGTTTCTGAGCAATTTTGCGTTTTTCTTCGGCCAGGTATCCGTTGATGGGAATCATTTCCATACGGTCCCGCAGGGCCGGCTGGATGCTCCCTATACTGTTTGCCGTTGTAATGAAAAGTACCCGGGTAAGGTCGTAATCCACATCCAGATAATTGTCATGGAATGTATTGTTTTGTCCCGGATCCAGGACTTCGAGCAAAGCCGAGGAGGGATCTCCCCGGAAATCTGTTCCCACTTTGTCTATCTCGTCCAGCACAATGACCGGATTGGAAGATTTGCTCCGTTTGATGCTTTGGATGATTCTGCCAGGCATGGCTCCGATGTATGTCCGGCGGTGACCACGGATCTCCGATTCGTCATGGAGACCACCAAGCGATATGCGGGCGAAATTCCTGCCAAGGGCCCGGGCAACAGATCTTCCCAAGGATGTCTTGCCAACACCCGGAGGACCGTATAGGCAGAGGATGGGAGATTTCATGTCTCCTTTGAGTTTCAGAACGGCCAGGTGCTCAAGGATTCTTTCTTTTACCGTATCGAGTCCGGAGTGATCCCGGTCCAATACCCTGCGTGCCCGTTTCAGGTCCAAGTTGTCTTTGGTGTATTCCCCCCAGGGGAGCTCCACCAGGAATTGCAGGTAATTGAGTTGTATGCCGTAATCGGGTTGATGGGGATTGGCTCGTTCCAGCTTTTGGACTTCCTTTTCGAATATTTCGGCAATTTCTTTGCTCCATTTCTTTTTAGATGCCTTTTCACGCAGGCTGTCTATCTCTTCCATATCCTGGGTCAGGCCCAGTTCATCCTGAATTGTTTTCAGCTGATTGCTCAGATAATACTCCTTTTGTTGCTGGTCGATTTCGCCACGAACCTTCTGATGGATTTGTTCCTTGAATTTCAGGAGTTCCAAGTGTTTGTACAGAAGCTCCAGCAGTCGCGAAGCACGGTCCTTCAAGGAATCTATGGCCAGTAGGTTCAGTTTTTCCTTGATTCCGTCAAAGTATACGTTGGAGGCAACGAAATTGATTAAAAAATCATCTTTTTCAATGTTCTTGAGGGCAAATTCGGCTTCTCTGGGAATACTGGGCGTCAGCTGAAATATCTGGGCAGCGACCTCCTTGATGCCTTCGACCACCACTTTGTAACTGCTGTCCTCTTCCAAGGGGAGTTTTTCGGGCAAGTATCTGATCTCTGCTGCAAAGTAAGGTTCTCTCTGTACCATGCAGTCAACACTGAAACGGCGGAAACCATGCAGGATAACGGTTATTCCACCCTCAGGCATTTCAATGATTTTCAATATCTTGGCAAGACATCCATGATGGCTGATTGTATCTTCTGCCGGATCGTCATCCAGCGGATTCATCTGTGTCACCGTTCCGACCCACTTATCGCTTGAAAAACTTTCTCTCACCAGTTTAATGGACTTGTCCCTTCCCACAGTTATCGGGATCAGTGTTCCGGGGAATACCACGGCATTACGCAAGACCAGTAACGGCAGTATTTGCGGCAATCCGTCTTCTCTGATATTTCCCGAAGGTTCATCCATGTCCATTTCCATTAAGGGGATCACGGTCATTTTGTCACTTAGAATTAAATTCATACTACAAATTCCTCTCCCTTACACAGTCAATCTTCGTGCCATACAGTGTTACTGACAAAATGACCGTTGATCAGATAAATGGAACTTTAATGGAAAAGAAAAGATTCTTCCAGGAAAAAAAGCCATGGTAATTTTGTTTATTGACCGAGTAATCAATACCAATAACCATATCATAATAGGTTACCAGATCGATTCCTATACCTCCGGCATAAAGGAATTGATTGCTAAGGGTGTTGAGTTGATAATTCCATTTATCGTAGGCATACCCCATGTCAAAATGGGCATTGGCATAGATAGATAAATGGATTTTGTTGAACTTTGGTAGAAAAGACAGCCAATTGAGTGTAAAAGTCTTTTTTTTCAGGATGTTGTATTTAATTGTATTGTTTAAAATGGCAAATGATTGTCCGTCAGCTACCGTATATTCATAACCTCGCATCATATTGTTGTCATAACCAATGGCCTTTTCCAGTATGTATGCCTGGGTGTTGGACAGGGAATAACCTCCCGAGAAGACAGTAGAAAAATACCAGCGTGAACCGGGAATTTGTTTGAAATACTGCAATCCCAGGGTAAGCTGGGCATATCGGATCGAGGCATCTGAAGTTACATAGGTGTTCACTCCTGCCTGCACCAAATAGCCGTTCAGTGGGTAAGGGTGATAGTCGCGCTGGTCCAGACGATACTTGTAATTTAGCCTGAAGGCGTTCCGTTGCAGCTTATCGTTGCCCCAATAATGTGGATTCAATTTAAGAACGGTATCTGCCAGTATCGTGAACTCATGCATGAAAGAAATGTTGTGGATCGTTCTGATGTCCGGCCGGAACGAATAATTTATCCTGGTATCCACGGTTTTTTCTAGGATGATATCCGGAATATTGAAACGGGCCGGCTTGTCTTTTTTTGTTATAATATCCAGGTTGTGACTGACATTACCCTGCAGGTCCATGCTCATAAAATGCTTACCTTGCCTGCCTAGTGAAATATCCCTATATCCAAGGAAAACACCCCACTGGTATCCCCCGTGTACGGCCACTACCAGTTTGTGTTTCAATCCCAGAAAATTATCTATACGTGCTCCTGCCTCGATGGTGATCTTGGTGAAGTCACAGTCCTGCAGCCATGTACTCAGGTTTCGCTCCTCCAGTTTAACTTCTACCAAGGGCCATATATACCATCTTTCTTCTACCTGAATGATTACCGTTACCAGGGCAGGATCATCCACTGATCGGAGAGGAGATATCTCTACAAAGTTGAAAAGCAGCAGGTTGTTCAGATTTTCGCGTGCCAGCCTTAACTGTTCAGGAAACTCGGTTTCGGGGATAGTGTCTCCGACTGAAAAGGGCAGTTCCCGCAGAATAATGAAATTTTTGGTGATCTGATTGCCGGTCAGTTCTATGCCGTCTATGCGTAAGTTCTGGCACCATCCCGTTGGCGAAAACATGAAAAAAACGACAGAAGTGAGGAGGACTCGGACAAAGGTAGATTTCATAAGCGCAGATATTTCTCTGTAAGTCTGGACACTGCAAAACGATTCAGGTCCTGCCGGTCTATAACCTGGTAATCTTGTTGAAGGACAAGACCCGGTGTCTGCAGCCGAAGCCTGTAAAAAACTGGATATATTGTCTGGTGGGTTAGCTTGTGTGGTTGTAATTTGATTGTATTGAGCAAGGTAAAAGATCCTGGACCAATCAATTGCCTGAAATCCCCTACTTGTATGAGCTCCTCAAAACTGGTGACAGTAACGGTTTCTATCAGGGGAAATTCATATAATCCTTTCCAGATATCCTTGCCTGTCCGTTGCCTGATGAAAGTGTTGTTTCCCAATCCTATGATGTCCAGGTAATTGAAATAACGATCTCTTGATTCGGGTTTTACCTGTTTTACGGGCAGCTTGTCTGTCAGGCCCTTCAGGAAAGCATAGCACACACTGGTCATAGGACATGATGCACACACCGGGCGCGGAGTGCATACAAGCGATCCGAAATCCATCATTGCCTGATTGAATGAGGCGCTATCATCGCGGGGAAGCAGCGTTCCGGCCAGGTGTTCAAATATTTTTTTTGCACCTATCGTTTCCACGGGTATATCAATGCCAAAAAACCTGGCCAGAATGCGGTATGCATTACCATCCAGGGCCGCAACCGGCATCCCGAATGCAAAAGAGGCAATTGCGGCAGCCGTATACGGTCCAATGCCGTCAAGCTTTCTCAACTGCCCTATATCGGCAGGAAACTTGCCCCGGTATTCTTCCATAATTCTTTTTGCAGTCTTATGCATATTTCGTGCCCGGGAGTAATAGCCCAGACCCTGCCAAAGTTTCAGTACGTCATCTTCGGGGGCTTCTGCCAGATGACGAACTGTCGGATAATTTCGGATGAATTTTCTGAAATAACTTTCTCCCTGTTGCACCCGGGTTTGTTGCAGGATCACTTCAGATACCCATATGGAGTAAGGATCTTTATATTCTTTCCAGGGAAAATTCCGCTGGTTTTTTCTATACCATTTAAGAAGGAGGCTGGTGAAATCCATGGCACAAAGATAGGTATAAACACGTTTTTTATTATTTTTTTAGCTGAAACGTCTTGATATTAAGAATTAAATGTTACTTTTGCAGTCCATTTGAAATGCAATCTATTTAAATAACTCTTAAATTAATCGTATTATGAC
>LUZA01000091.1 GCA_001603455.1 Bacteroidales bacterium Bact_09
AGTTAATACAGGCGTTTCATGATCATTATGGTAACTAGTAGACTCTACAATATATTTAGTGGGTTGTTCGTAATCGAGAACATCCCCTAATTCCTTATACTCCACCCCCTCCGGGCAAAGCTGTTGGATAAGTTCTTCTACTTTATTCATTTTTACTTCCTTCCTTGCCAATTTTTTTCTGTAAGGATTTAATGCTTTCCAGGTAGTCTTTTTCGACAGGAGAAAGCGTGTTGACCTGGTATTTTTTAAATTCGGCTTTGGCTTTTTCTATGGCCTGGTGGTGACTTACGCTCCCTGCACCAGACAGTATTTTTTCTCCGGTGGCCGAAAGAATGTTGTCTAGTTGTTTTATGTAATCGCTCATATATAGGGGCTTGCGTTTCATCGCCTGTACCTCGGCAAAGTCGAAATACCCCGATACCAAATTGTTTAGGATTTTCAGCTCCCCGGCATCCAAATAATTCTTGGCCACAGTAATGTCTCTTGAAGAAGGTTGTTCGCCCGGAAAAACAGTCAGCCCCATAAACGGTTTGTTACTATCGGCACGCTGGTAAATTACTTCGGCTGCTGTATGCCCGTGAGCAGCATAATGCAGTTTGTTTTGTACCATTTTAAAGAACTCAGCCGATTCGGGGGTATTCGGGTCATAATCTACACTGGTAGCATATAAATCGAGTACCTGACGATATAAAACCTTTTCGGACGAACGAATGTCACGAATCCGGTTAAGCAACTCATACCAGTAACCGCCGCCGCCCATTTTTTTCAGGCGTTCATCGTCTATCGTAAAGCCTTTGACTATGTATTCTTTCAGGCGTTCGGTAGCCCAGATACGAAACCTGGTGGCAATATGCGATTTGATACGGTAACCCAACGAGATAATCATATCGAGGTTATAATAGGTTGTATTATAATCTTTGCCATCAGTGGCAGTTGTTCGGAATTTCCGAACAACTGAATTTTCGGACAATTCACCTTCTTCAAAAATATGTTTAATATGCTCACTTATATTTGATTTACTCGATTGGTACAATTCAACGAGCTGAGCTTGTGTAAGCCATATGTTTTCGTTTTCGAGACGAACTTCAATTTTAGGGCACCCTTCTTCTGACTGGTAAATTAAAAACTCACCTTTTTGTTCTTCTTTCATAGTGCACCTCCTTCCAGATTGGCCACAATCTCATCAATGGCAGCACGGAGTGTGTTCTGGCGTATGACCACCTGGGCTATGTGGGCGTTGAGCTCCTTGATGTCTACCTGCTCTGTGGTGTCCTTGGGTTGCACATAGCTGCTTACGGCAATGTTATAGTCGTTCTCTGCCACCTGGCTGTTGGGAATCAGCCTGGCAAAATGGTCGTCGTCTGTCCTGGCCATAAAAGCTTTCAGGATGCGGTCCCGGTTCTCTTCGCTAACCTTGTTCTTATTGCCGCTTCTGACAAACTCGGCCGAGGCGTCGATAAACAGGATGTTGTTGTCTTTCTTGCTTTTTTTCAGCACAATGATGCAAGTGGCTATGGAGGTGCCGAAGAAAAGGTCCGGAGGGAGCTGGATCACCGTGTCAATGTAGTTGTTGTCCACCAAATACTGGCGGATCTTCTGCTCGGCATAGCCTCGGTAAAGAACTCCGGGAAACTCGACAATGGCGGCCGTTCCTGCGGTGGACAGCCAAGAAAGCATGTGCATGGTAAAGGCCAGGTCTGCTTTGCCCTTGGGTGCCAGCACCCCTGCCGGGGAAAAACGGGGATCATTGATGAGCAGGGGATTGTCCTTGCCTTCCCATTTGATAGAATAAGGTGGATTGGAGACGATGGCGTCGAAGGGCTCGTCGTCCCAGTGTTTGGGATCGGTAAGGGTATTGCCGTGGGCTATGTCAAATTTTTCGTAGTTGATGTTGTGCAGGAACATGTTGATACGGCACAGGTTGTATGTGGTCAGGTTGATTTCCTGCCCAAAGAAGCCCAAACGAACCTTGTCCTTGCCCAGGACCTTGGCAAACTTCAGCAGCAGGGAGCCGGAACCGCAACACGGGTCATAGACCTTGTTCACCTGCTCCTTCCCCACAACGGTAATTTTGGCCAGCAACTCGGACACTTCCTGCGGGGTGAAGAACTCGCCTCCGGACTTGCCGGCATTGCCTGCGTACATGGTCATCAGGAACTCGTAGGCATCGCCAAAGGCATCTATGGAGTTATCCTGGAAATCTCCCAGGCGTAGCCCGCCTATGCTGTCCAGGATCTTGACCAGCTTCCCGTTCCTTTCTATAACGGAGTTTCCCAGCTTGTTGCTGTTCACGTCAATGTCGTCAAAGAGGCCTTTAAAGGCATTTTCGCTTTCTGTGCCACGAGCCGAGGCTTCTATGCTCTTGAATACCCGGGCCAGGGTTTCGTTCAGGTTGGCGTCTGTTGCAGCCCGTTTCCTGACGTTGACAAAGAGCTCCGAGGGCAGGATGTAGAACCCTTTCTCCTTAACTGTGTCTGAGCGGCCGTATTCTGCCTGTTGATCGGACAGGGTGGTGTAGTCGAATGCCTGGTTGCCGGTCTTCCGTTCTTCTTTATTGATGTATGAGATAAGGTTCTCGGATATGAAGCGGTAGAAGAGCATCCCCAATACATAAGCCTTGAAGTCCCACCCGTCAACACTGCCTCGTAAATCGTTTGCAATCTGCCAAATGGTGCGGTGGAGCTCCTCGCGTTCCTGTGCGTTTGCCATGGTTGTATTTAAGTTTATTTAGGTCATCGATAGAGAAAGTGGCCTGTTAGGTCAGTGTAAAATTACAAATAAAAACGGGATAAAACAGGACAAGGTTTGAGATTCACCATGTAAAGCCGGTCTGTGCACCTGTTCCCGCTCCGGGGCGGATAAAGAACGGCCATAGGGACGTCAAAACGTGACGTAGCAAAACTCAGGATAGCATTATTTTCAATATTCCCATGAACAGGTTGTGGCCTGCAGTGATCTTTTTTTTAAGATGTTCTATGACCGGCTCTTAAAAGATTAAGCCGTTCAGCTTGGATGCTCGAACGGCTTAAATATTCATTATGAGCCGCAAAGATACGGCCTCGTTTTTAATAAAACAAATTAATGCTCAAAGTTTATCAACCAAAAAATAAACAATATTTTTTTGGTTCCTTATAATCATTTTTCTATATTCGCGGTCTTGTATTTAATCTGTT
>LUZA01000092.1 GCA_001603455.1 Bacteroidales bacterium Bact_09
TTTTGCTGCCTTTCCCAACATGTTATATAAACATAATGCATACTATGTTCCCCAGCTCATTTCTGCCGAAATGAAAGTCCTTTCGGCAAAGAAGAATCCTGCTTTTGAAACTTGTGAAGCAAAATATTGGCTTGCTTATGAAGATAATACTATTGTGGGGCGTGTGGCCGGTATTATCAATCATAGCTACAATAAGAAAACAGGCAAAAAATACGCGCGGTTCGGCTGGCTCGATTTTATAGAAAAAGAAGAGGTTTTGCATGTTTTAATAGAGACGGTTCAAGCGTGGGCACGTTCTAAAAATGCAAAGATCCTGCATGGTCCGCTCGGTTTCTCCGATTTTGATGCATCGGGGGTACTTGTGGAAGGGTTCAATGAGATTCCCACTGCTTATGGGAAATATAATTTTCCTTATTATGCCGAATTTCTCGAGAAGGAAGGATTTACAAAAGAAACCGATTGGATGGAATATAACATTAAAGTTCCCGATGTTATTCCCGAAAAATACCTGACCATGGCAGCTATAGTGGAGAAGCGGTATAATTTGCGTTGTGCCCCATTCTCGGGCAAAAAAGAACTGCTTACCTATGCAGATGGCATATTCCAGTTGCTCAATAAAGCCTATATGAATCTGCACGGATTCTCCGAATTGAGCCCCCGACAATTAGAAGATCTGAAAAATAACTTTCTTCCTATGCTGCAATTAGAATACGTGTCTGTTGTACTAGATGCAAAAGATAAGGTTGTGGCATTTGCCATATGCCTTCCTTCGTTGTCCAGGGCGTTGCAGAAAAACCGCGGCAAAATGTATCCCTTCGGTTTTATCCCGATTCTCAGAGCTCTTCATAAGAATGATACGCTGGATACACTGCTCATAGCCATAGAAGATGAGTATAGGGATAAAGGCGTTATGGCGTTGATGTTCAGGGATATTGGTGATGCCATAATACAGAATGGCTTCACAAATATTGAAACGACACGCGAACTGGAAGACAACAGAAACGTACAAAATCTCTGGAACAAATTAGAGATGAGACAGCATAAACGTGCCCGCTGTTATTATAAAAATCTGTGATAATTCTAACGACACCATACGTGGATTCCTCTAAAAAAATCTGGGTCTGGATGGCAGGCAAAACCACTATGACCACAGAGCAGTACGGCGCTGCCCCATGCCCAAAAGTATGGTATAGAGCTGCATGCGTGGAATTGGTACCAGGTGAATGCCCTGTGCCAGTCCTGCCTGGACATAAAACTCTATGATCGTGAGCATTACCGCTGGTCCGCCAGGATTGGCCGCGCTTCCACAATGTGGATATTTTCTTTCCGATGATTTATCACAAATTTTTCAACTGGGAGAATCCGGCCCTGTTAACAGCAAGCAACGAAGGCATCCTTTGCTCGGGTTTGTTCATCGGGCACGTACCAGCTGACCGGATCCCCGATTTCATTCAACTCACGCAGGATCTCTCTCGTTGTGCGAAGAGTGGGAAGTGCCGGAAACCGCTGTAAACCAAGAAACCAACCACTTCCCACCTTGCTCCGGCAACATCATATTTTATAAAAACTGTTTTCTGTATTCTCCAGGGGTGAGACGGTACCTTTTGGAGAATTCACGGTAAAAATATGCCTTGTTGTTGAACCCGGACTGATACATGATCTCTTGTACTGTTTTATTTGTGGTTTTCAGTAGCTTCTCGGCATGATTCAAACGGATGGAACGAATATATTCGGTAGGTGTCATGCCGGTTACTTCCTTGATTTTCCTATAGAGTTGCATTTTGCTGATCGCGATCTCATTGGCAATAAAATCCATGGAAAGGTTTTCATTGTCAATATTATCGTAAACTGTCTCGGTAATGTGTAACAAGAGTTCTTTGTCTTCTTTGTGCATGATCCGGCCCTCATATTGCTCAAGGGCGAAAGAAGGAGAACTTGAATATTCACTCAACGTCTTGGTTTTGTTCAACAAGCTTGCAATCAGGACCTCCAGATGGCGGATGTTGAATGGTTTGTTTAAAAAAGCATCTGCACCTATTGCATATCCTTCTATCTGGCTTTCAATGTCACTTTTGGCTGACAGAAATATGACCGGAATATGTTTGGTATGGTCACTCGACCGGATCTTCTTTACAAACTCCACGCCATTCATCACAGGCATAATGATATCGCTGATAATAAGCTGTGGCAGGTATTGTTCCGTAATTTCCACGGCTTCTTTTCCGTTGGAAGCTTCCAGAATATTGTAACGATCACACAGGAATTCCTTTATCATAGAGCGGATCTGCAGGTCATCTTCAACAATTAGGATCAGGATAGCCTTAGGGTCAGAGATCCCGGTTTCGTCTGAAAATATAATTCCCTGATCTTCAGGTAGCTCTGCCTTAATTTCCCGGGCCATATGCTTTCTGTCTACAGGTTGTTTATCTACAATCAGATCCGGTTGCGGTATAAGTGGTGCCATAGGCAGATGTACAATGAAAGAGGTATATGTCTGTCCGTCACTCTGTACTTTAATGTCACCCTGCAATACCCTGGTAATGCTTTTACACAATGCCAGCCCAATACCGTGTCTGGATTGTTTGCTATAGGAAACCTGCTCTTCAAACCGGTTCAGCACCTCAAAACGGTCAAAAATATACTCCTGGAACGCAGGTTTTATACCAACGCCCGTGTTGGTTACCCGTATGGACAGCATATTGTCCCTGACATCGGTGATAATATCAATTTCTTTATTTTCAGGCGTATATTTTACGGCATTGGAAAGCAGATTGAACACGATTTTCTCTACACTGTCGCGGTCTGTTTGCCAATGGATATTTCCGGGAATCGATGTAACGAAATAACGGATCTTTTTCTGTTCCAGAATATCTATGAAATTGTCCAGTACAAACTTAATAAGTTCCTGAATGTCAATTATCTCTATGCTTAATTTTAGGTGACCGGTATCTGCTTTTCTAAATTCAATCAATTGTTGGATCAGATGCTGCATCCTTTCAGAATTGGATTTGATGATTTGTACATATTTTTTTATCATCACATCCGAGGATTTTTCTTTCAGGAGTTTTTCACAGGGACTGTATATCAATGTCAGCGAATTTGAAAACTCGTGAGCAATGTTGGTGAAGAAACTGAGCTTTGCCTGATGGATCTCTTCGGCTTTCTGTTTTTCCATTTCTTTCAACCTGATATCGTTCCTGACCTTGATCCGGTAAAATATCATTTTTCGGGCGCCCCATAAAAAAAGGATGCCCAAGAGGGCGTAGAAAACATAAGCCAGATTGCTGTCCCACCAGGGAGGATTGACCTTGATGGGCAGGGTGAAGCAGGTCTCGCCCCATACCTTATCGGCATTGCTGTTCCTGACTTTCAGGACGTATTTTCCTTTGGGCAGGTTGGTAAAAACAATGGTGTTGGATGTTCCCAGCTGAACCCAGTCGCTTTGGTAACCTTCCAGTTTGTAGGAGATTTCACACTTGGGTCCCGTAAGGTAGTCAATGTGTGTAAAATGAAAACTGAACGATTTGTGCTTGTAGGATAAAGTCAAAACATCCTGATTTTTCTTCTGCATTAAAAAATCGGAAAGGATGTATTCTTCATTATCAATATAAAAGGCATCCAGCAGAAGCATTGGGATACTGTCATCGTGAATGATTGTTAGCGGATTGAATTCATTGAATCCGCTGATACCTCCAAAATAGAACAAAGAAGAGTAGGGGCTTGCATAATACGCTCCATCGGAAAATTCATTATTTTGCAGTCCGTCGCTGGCATAATAAGAAATGATTTTGTACGGTTCTTTTTCGCGTGAGAGTTTGGCAATACCATTGTTGGTACTCACCCATATATTATTTTGTTTGTCTTCCAATATACCGTGAATGGTATTGTTAGGCATGCCGTTTTTTTCGCTAAAGTTGTCTATATGCAGCATACCGTCCGGATCCCGGATCATTTTGTTCAGCCCCATGCTTGTGCCGGCCCAGAGAGCTCCCTTTTGGTCTTTATACAGGCACAACACATCATCGCTGCTGGAGTAATCGGGATTGTTATGTGAAAACTTGAATGTTTCAAAGGTCTCGTCACCGGTATTGAAACGGTTGACCCCACCACCTCTGGTCGCTATCCATAAATGTAAAGAATCATCCCGGATGATGGAATAGACAATATTATTGCTTAATGAGGATCTGTCCGCACGGAATACATATTGTTTGAAATCTTTTACTCTATATGGATGTCTTGAACTATCTATTTTCAGCCGGTACATACCGTAGCCACTGGTTCCTGCCCATAATACATGATCCTCGTCCGGCAACAGTGCATAAACAGATGACAGGTTGATCCTCTCTTTCAGGCCCTCAGATGGAATAAGCCTTCGTATCTGTCCCGTGTGGCTGTCGTAGTAATTAATGCCATTTCCGTCCGTTCCAATCCAGAATGTATTGTTTTTTCCCTCTGTAATGGTGAAAACCGAGTTGCTTGTCAACCCCTGGTCTGTTCTGTAATGCGCATGTAAAAACAGTCTGCCGCTTTTATCATCCCGTCTGAAAGTATATATGCCGCTTCCTTTGGTACCTATCAACAGATTGCCGGCCTTGTCTTCGCAGAAAGTTCTTACGGCACTGTTCCCGAAGTCAGGAACATTCTGTGAGGAATATGTAATAAATTTTTCCTGCGACGGGACGATCTTGAAAATACCCTGCATATCGGTTCCCACCCACAGGATGTTTTGTGTCCCGCAATGAACCGATAGAACGGAGCAGTTGCCTATTACTTCCATCGTGGTGCCTCCGATCAGATCATAAGTATACAATCCCTTATCTGTTCCTAGGTAAAGGATCGAATCCCTGCAACAAAAAGCCCTTATCGTTCCGTTGTTAGGGATCGTAAACGCTGTATCAGTCAACATCGCTGACTTTATGTCGTACAGATACAGCTTGCGGTCTGCTGTCTGCATCATCAGACCGTAGTGATCAATATAAAACATAGATTCTATGTCAGAAAGCAGGGAGACCCTGCTGATTTCTCCAGCTCCCGGAATGTCAGCTCCGCCTTTAAAAAAGAAGAGTTTATGGAGTTCTTTCTCTTTTGTCAATATCCAGAGGTTGTTCTGATCATCAAAAACCATGTTTCTGATATTCAAATTGTCGGCAATATCCAGGCAGCGGAATTGTTTTTCTTCCGGATCATAACTATAAAAACCTTGCTGATAGACCCATACAAAGAGCCGGCCCAACCGATCGAAGGCAATATGATAAGAATGCTCATTGGTGATCCCCGCCTGCAGCGTGTCTACAAAAAACCTTCTGAAAACCCCATCTTTTAAAGAAAAACGGTTGATCCCGACATCTGTGGCAATCCACAATACATCTTCACTTATCTGGATGATATCACGGATAATGTTGTTACTGATGCTTTGCGGATTCCCGGGGACCGGTTTGTAGACTTTGAAATCACGGCCGTTGTACATATTCAAACCGTCCCACGTTCCAAACCACATGATTTGTCTGGAATCCTGGAAAATGATGTTTACGGAACTGTTGGACAACCCGTCGTTGTTGGTAAGACGCCGTATATCGTAGTTTTCCGCAAAAAGCGGGACCCATAAGACAACAATACCTAAGCACAATAGCTTTTTTTTCATTTTAAACCCCCAAAAACTTGTCTTTAGTCTCAAATATACAATACTTTATCAGTAAAAACACAGAAAAAGTATGCTTTTTACACACAAAAAGTATCTTATTCTTGTTTTGTAAGATTAGTGAACCAAATTGACAAAATTGGATACCCGGTTTCTTCCCGCTAAAAGCTAATTTCGAAAAAATCATCATTCTATGGATATTGCAAAACGT
>LUZA01000093.1 GCA_001603455.1 Bacteroidales bacterium Bact_09
CCACATTGATCACAATATTAAGCATTATGTTGCAAATTTCAAACCAGAATCAATCAAATCTGTCATATGATCAATAAGACGCTTTGCTGACAAGATAATTAACGAATTAATTGTAAGTTTGTGAAAATTTAAAGAAAACAAAGATGAAGCGAATCGTTAGCTTGTTATTTGTGTTTGCGGCCCTGTCCCTGCAGGCACAGAGCATTAAACTGGAATTCAACCCTGTTAAAGGAATGGAATATCCCGTTTTCCTGGAGATAAACCAGACCATGACCATCCTGATCCCCATGATGGGAGAGATGACTACACAGACCGATCAGATCATCAGTGCTGTTGTAACACTGGCAGAAGAAGTGGAACAGGGATATCTGGTAGAAGCCTGTTTGACACGTCTGAGTGTAAAGGTTACAGGGCAGGGACAAACCCAGTCCTTTGACTCTGAAGGTGAGGATATTATGAGCCAGGCCATTAAAACCATGATCGGTAAACCCCTGCAAATGATCATTTCCCGGAGGGGAGAAATCGTTGAGCAAATGCCCCTTGAGGATTCGTTTTTCACCCAGGCAGACGAGACCCTTGCCACACAATATGCCCGCCGGCGCCGAGAACAGTCCATGGAACAGATAAAGCAGATGTTCAGCCAGAATATCATTAAAAGTATAGTACAGGCAGGACTCACCAAGTTTCCTGACAAGGCACTACCCATTCCTTCTGTATGGACCAACGAAGATAAAAATCCGGAAATGGGTGCCATTGTCACGGTACAGCAACGTCTGACAGAAGTATCCGGGAACCGGGCCACCCTGTCTGCCAGATTAGTCATCATGCCCGATCCCAACGCCACACAATCCGGACTGCAGCGTATGGAAAAAATCTCGGGGAATGGAGAAGTTACCTCTGTCATTGATGCTGAAAACGGATGGGTGATCGAAAGTAATGGCACCCAGTCGCTGAAGGGAGATCTGGTGGTGGAACAGGGCGGTCAAATACAATCATACCCTGTGACTATCCATGTGAAGACTAAAATTACCTCGGCCCATTAATCGCTGACAAGCGGCCACAGAACCGGGTCACGCAACAATGCCTGCTGTCAGCGCCCCGAGCGTTTGACCTGCAGCTTTTAGCTGAGTAAAGATCACCTGTGAATGGTCAAAGAAAAGATCTGGGTCCGGGGTGCGGAATTTTTCATAGAAAGGACATGCCCCGTGTTTGATTTGTGCGCACAGAAAACAGGCTGACAGCAGTAGTATATGTTTTGGAGAGGTAATGCAGTTTGTTATTCATAATGCTCATAATCAGGTTTTTGAATTTTTGCAGGGACAGTACGATTTGGCAATGGCAGGCCTGGATTTCGTAAATTGGAATAAATTATTTTACTTTGTTGGCTGCAAAGTTCATGGAATTTTGCTGTAAAACTACATATTTATTAACTAATTACTGAATTATGGCAGTTAACATTGAAGAAAAAGTTAGGCAAATTATTGTGGACAAACTGGGTGCGGATGAGAACGAAGTTACCCCCACTGCTAACTTTACAAATGATTTGGGTGCGGATTCTTTGGATACCGTAGAACTGATTATGGAATTTGAAGAAGCTTTCGGCATCAACATTCCTGATGAAGCCGCTGAAAAAATATCGACAGTAGGCGACGCCATCAAATACATAGAAGACAACGTTAAAGCCGAATAATTTAAAACCATGGAGCTCAGACGGGTAGTTATTACCGGTATAGGAACGATCAATTCCCTGGGACACAATGTTCCGGAGTACTTTGACAATCTGGTTGCCGGAAAATCCGGTGCCGGTTGGATTACCCGTTTTGACGCTTCTTTGTTCAAAACCCATTTTGCCTGCGAAATCAAAGATTACGATCCCGAAAAATTCGGACTGGACAAAAGAGAGACCCGCAGGAACGATCCCTTTACCCAATATGCATTTATTGCGGCCGATGAAGCCATAAGGGACAGCGGTCTTGACCTGGACATGATCGATAAAGACAGGGCAGGCGTGGTGGTGGGATCCGGGATCGGAGGTATTGAAACGCTGGTCAAAGAAATGAAGGCGTTTTACGAAGGCGGGGAAGTGCCCCGGTTCAGTCCTTTCCTTGTTCCCATGATGATCCCCGACATAGCTTCGGGTATGATCTCTATGAAATACGGATTCCGGGGACCCAATTACGCCACAGTTTCTGCCTGTTCCACTTCCAATCACGCCATGAGCGATGCCTTTACCCTTATTCGCCTGGGGAAAGCCGATGTCATCATTACCGGTGGCAGTGAGGCGCCTATCAATGTGGCAAGTATAGGGGGGTTTAATGCCTCCAAAGCTATTTCCACAAATAACGACCAGTATATGACCGCTTCCCGCCCCTTTGACAGGACGCGTGACGGTTTTGTTATGGGAGAAGGGGCCGGTGTCCTGATATTTGAAGAGTATGGACATGCCAAGGCCCGCGGAGCAAAAATATATGCGGAAATCGGAGGATCGGGTATGACAGCCGATGCCTACCATATTACCGCGCCGCATCCCAACGGGGAAGGTGCCCGTCGTGTTATGGAAGAAGCCATTCGGGAGTCAGGACTCAGTCTCCGTGATGTGGATTACATCAATTTGCACGGAACCTCTACGCCCCTTGGGGATATTGTGGAAGTCAAGGCCATAAGGGATCTGTTTGGAGATCATGCCTATAAGATGAACATGAGCTCTACAAAATCGATGGCCGGACATGCCCTGGGTGCTACCGGTGCCATAGAAATTTTGGCATGCATCTGTGCCATGGAAAGGGAGATGATACCTCCTACCATCAATTTCAGGGAAGAAGACCCTGCTATTGATTATAAACTGAACTTTACGTTCAACAAGGCTCAGCCAAGGAAAGTACGTGTTGCCCTGTCCAACACTTTCGGTTTTGGAGGACATAACTCCAGCCTTTTGATCAAAAAAATCTAATAATGATCTTCCGCCCGGCGGATAAAGACCCTAAAGACAGGAAACTGCGAAAAGCTTTGCAGGACTGTTTCGGGTTCCAACCAAAAAACCTAGACATTTACAAAATTGCACTGACGCATCGTTCGGCAGTTTTGCAGGATAAAGATTCCAATGAAAGACTGGAATTCCTGGGAGATGCCGTGCTGGATGTAGTCGTGGGAGAAGCCGTTTACAGGCGTTACTCTGACGGGGATGAAGGGTATCTGACCCAAATGCGTTCTCGAATAGTCAGCCGTGATTCCCTGAACAGGATATCCGAGCAGACCGGATTACGTCAATGGATGGACATCAAGGGAAATGACATGAATTTCCGCAATATAGGCGGAAACATGTTTGAAGCCCTCTCGGGAGCAATCTTTCTGGACATCGGATTTGAAAAGTGCCGGAAAGTACTGCTGAATCATTTACTGTCGCGCGTGAATTGGCAGGAACTGGAATGTACCGAGACAGATTACAAATCCCGCATGGTGGAGCGTTGCCAGAAAAAAGGAAAATCGCTTTCTTTCAGGGTCAGAATGCTGCCTCAAAAATCCGGGATATCTTCTCTTTTCGAGGCCGAGGCCGTCTCTGACGGGAGTATTTTGGGAACAGGCCGGGGGCATTCCAAAAAGGATGCCGAGCAAGAGGCTTCAAAGCAGGCCTGGATGCGGGAATTCAATCGAGGCCAGGACCGTGATCCGGCCAAGCCGTCTACTAAGATATGAGATGACGGCTTGTTCAGTGGCCGGATTTTTTCCCCCTGCGCCTTTCTTTTTCCAGGTAAGTATCCCAGGCAACAGAACCACCTTTGAGATTGTAGATCACATGGTATCCGTTCTCAAGCAACAGACGTATCACTTCTTTTGTTTTTCCTATACGGCAGTATATATAAAGCGTATCCGAAGCTGACAATTGATTGTGCACTTCCTGCAGGAAGAATTCGTCTGTAGGCTGAATATTGACGGCCCCCGGAATGTGACGATACAGGAATTCTTCAGGTTCTCTAAGGTCCAGCACCTGAGCTCCGGGATTTTTGCTGATCCTGCCAAGAAATTCTTTGGGACTCAGATCAAAGACCTGGGCATTAAGAGGCAGTATGATGCCTGTCAGGAAAAAAAGCAGACAAAAACATCGCATGGTGACCTCGGAGGGGCTCGAACCCTCGACCCAATGATTAAGAGTCATTTGCTCTACCAACTGAGCTACGAAGTCTCGGAACAGGGGTGCAAATGTAATGCTTTTTTTTATTGTAACAACACCGCATAGGTGATTCGCACGTACGGAGGCCTGTCAGATAGGTTGCCGTTAAGCAGGGTGTTGCGGTAAGTGTAATTGTCCACATAATATGTTTCGCCCGAAGAAGAGCTGACAGAATAGGTGGGCATGATCCACAAATTATCCCTGGGGGTAAGGTTGTTGCGCGAAAGAATTTTCTGAAGGTAAGAGGTGATCTCGAACGTATATTCCCATCGGGACCGGTTCATTTTTCCCCCGGGATTTTCGTAGTATATATCTTTCAAAGGGCTGTAATAGGTCAATGAATCGTTGGACATCAGGCGGCATGGATAGAGTAATCCCGGGGCATTGTCAACTGTCGAATAATCTTCTCCTAGAGGTATTTCTACGGGCATGACCAGCTCGGCGCGGGAGATGAGGATCCGGCCGGCATCTACGGGGGGTGTTTGTGTAAGGCTCCAGGCTTTGATCTGTTCTGCCAGGGCAACCATGTCCAGGCAAGGTTTTACGCCTGCCAACCCTTCATAGAAGAGTTTCTCGGACGGTTCTTTATGGGCAAGATGAGCAGATCCGTGGGAAGATATGTTGTAGTATGTGCCGTATATGTTAAAGTAATAAGAGAGCAGGCTGTCGCCGTTACCTGCCTTATAATTCAGATAAATATCGGCCTTGCTGATATCCAGATAATTTAGTCTGCCTCCGGTTTCAGATCCCTCAAATCGTTCAGTGGTGAAGTACAGTCCTTTATATTTTTTGATAAAAGCCTGAATGCTGCCCCTTTCGGTGGAATCAGCACCCAGAAGCTCATAAGCAAAGGCTTCCGTAAAATCTATCCGCAGGGTGTCCCGCCCCAGATAAACCAGACCGGGTTTGCTTATCGGGATTGGATCTATATAATCCACGGAGAATGAATCGTGATAGATATCCAAATGGTCCAGGTCTTTTATAAGTTTATAAACATATACGTTTTGTGGAATATACCTATCGCTTTTGTTGAATATCGTAAAACCACTTAGGGGAATGTTTACGAACATATTTTTTACTACCGGGTCTTCACCATAATCTTTCTGATAGGAATAAGGAGCAAACTGTACGACTCCGGATGTTGTCGTGTTCCCGAAACCTGGGGTGTTAACTGACCCAAATTCCAGGTAAGAAGGGGAGGCCATATTAAGACTGTCGGCGACAGCCGTGAACATGGGTGCTTCAAATTCCTGTGTTCGGATATACAAAACCTGGTTTGTGGGAATGAAATCCGAACCCATGCGATTATCCACGGTGATGCAGGATGAAAATGAGAAAAGGAGAGAAGCAGACAGGATTATACTGCGGGCCCTGATTGTCATTTAGTTTCCAAAATTTGATCGTAAAAATGGTTGTAATCCGAGATATATGTACTGTCAGGGTCTTGCGGGTCAATAAACGGAAGGATGGGGATTTTCATGGATTGGGCATATTCTGTCAGTGCATTGTCAACTGACGGATTGGCCAGGATCACACCATCTGCATACTGGATGGCCGTTCTGGTTAAATTCACTGCAGTGGGTTCTTCCAGGAATGCCACATCTTTGGTTTTTATACCGGGCACGATAATCTTTGACCGCATATTCTCGTTAAAACATTCAGTGGTAAGATCGTTGTAAAGCGAAACAACCACACGGGCATTGGTGAAGAGGGGGTCGTCGTGATAAGCTTTCTTAAGGTATAAAGGCAACAGGTGGCTTAGCCATCCGTGACAATGTACAATAGTGGGCTTCCAGCGCAATTTCTTCACGGTTTCCAATACTCCCCGAGCAAAAAATATGCCCCGTTCATCGTTGTCCGGGAAAAAATTGTCGTTATCGTCCCTGTATACGAATTTTCTTTGGAAATAATCTTCGTTGTCTATGAAATAGACTTGCATGCGTGCGGCGGATATAGAGGCGACCTTTATGATCAAAGGGCGGTCTATGTCTTTAACAATGATATTCATGCCAGAGAGACGGATCACTTCGTGAAGCTGATTGCGGCGTTCGTTGATGCATCCGTATTTTGGCATGAATGAACGGATCTCGCCACCTGACTCCTGAACAGCCTGAGGCAAATGACGACCAATATAGGACATATCCGTCTGTGGAAGGAACGGAAGAATTTCCGAACTTACATAAAGGATCTTTTTGGCTTTGGTCATAGTGCTTTTACCCGGTTAAATCATACAAAGATAGCAAAAATTCTTATACTTTCATTATCTTTGGATTCCCTTACCATGGCACAGCAGGAGAAAAATATTATCAGCCAGCAGCTTATCCAGTCATACCTGTCCTCCGTCATCAGCATATCCCTGGTATTGCTTCTTACAGGGATGACAGGTCTTCTGGCAGTAAATGCGAGAACAGTCTCTGATTACTTCAAAGAACATCTGGGGGTATCTGTTATCCTGGAACAGGAGACAAGCGATGCCGATTCCACTTTGATCGTAAAACAGATGCTGGCGACCGAATATGTCCGGGAAGCTGTAAGGAATGCCGTTTTCATTTCAAGGGAACAGGGTGCCGGAGAAATGGCGCAGTTACTTGGGCCTGATTTCCTTGATGTCTTTGAGTACAATCCTCTTCCGGCATCCGTAGAACTCAGGCTAAAAGCAGATTATGTACACAATGACAGCATTGCCCGGATGGAAACATATCTGTCAAAACTTCCCTTTGTCGAGGAGGTTTCATACCAGGCTCCACTTATCTCATTGATAAACAGGAATCTTAGAAACATAGGAACAGTACTGGGCGTTATCATACTGATTCTTATTATTATATCTTTTGCCTTGATACATAATACCATAAGATTATCTGTCTATGCCCGCAGATTTACGATCTATACCATGAGGCTGGTCGGGGCCACCAAGAGGTTCATACGGAAACCCTTCATGATCCAGGCATTCATTCAGGGATTCATATCCTCACTCATTGCCGTTCTGCTGCTTATGGGCGTTATTTATTTACTGCAAAGGGAATTCCCCGGGATCCTGATGCTCATTACCCCCAATATGTTCCTTATAATAATAGGTACAATGATAATAATTGGGGTGTTGTTGTGCCGCATATCTACTTTTTTTATCGTCAACCGTGTCGTAAAACTTAAGGCATCGGCCTTTTATTATTGATTTGCAAATGAAAAAAACGAACAAAAACGAGAAAGAAACTGAAGGAAAATTTGCCCTGCCTGTTAGAAATGTATATTTTCTGATAGCAGGACTTGTTGTCATAATACTTGGATTTGTTTTAATGGACGGAGGAGGGTCCGGTGATCCACAGACGTTTACCGGAGAAACCCTATTCAGTTTTCGCCGGATGATCATAGCTCCATTGCTTGTCTGTGGTGGCTTTATCTTTGAGATATTTGCCATTATGCGAATAAAGAAAGAAAAGGGGAATGAACGGTCTTGAAGCATTGCTGCTGGGATTGTTACAGGGATTGACAGAATTCATCCCGGTCAGCAGCAGTGGTCACCTGGTAATTGTAAAAAATCTTTTTGGTATTGAGACAAAAGATGCCTCTTTCGAAATCATTGTTCACGCAGCGACTGTACTGAGCACGGTGGTGGTTTTCCGGAAAGAATTGTGGGAAATGATATCTGACACTGTACGTTTTCGCCGGACCGGCGCAACAAGCCTGACGCTCCGTATTTTGTTTTCGACCATTCCTGTACTTATCGTCGGACTTTTCTTTAAAGATAGGATAGCGTCTTTATTTACCGGCGGGCTGACTATCGTAGGCTGGATGTTACTACTGACGGCGGCTTTGCTTGGGACATCCCAGTGGCTGTCGGTCCGGAAACAAAAAAAAGGCAATACCCATCCGATTGGATACCGAGATGCCATTCTGATAGGCATTGCCCAGGCTGTTGCCGTCATGCCCGGATTATCGCGCTCCGGAGCAACCATCGCAACAGGTCTGTCCCTGGGAAACCATAAGGACCAGGTGGCCCCATTTTCGTTCATGATGGTACTGATCCCCGTTTTAGGGGAAACGTTCCTCGAGATCATTGGCGGTGGATTTACACCCGCTGCTACCGGTATTTCTTTTAGTGTAATGGCCATCGGATTTGCAGCGGCTTTTATATCGGGACTGTTTGCCTGTAAGTTCATGATAGCCATTGTGCGCAAAGTCAGATTCACCTGGTTTGCCATCTATTGCCTGCTGGCAGGACTAGCCTGCCTGATAGTACCTTTATTATGAGCAAATACTATTTTGTTGCCGACATACACTTGGGTCTAAAGACAGATGATCCTGCTGACCGAGAAAGGCGTTTCATAGCGTTCCTGGACAGTCTTGGAAATGATACGGGAGGGCTTTTCCTGCTGGGGGATATATTTGATTTTTGGTATGAGTACAAATATGTGATTCCCCGGGGTCATACCCGAACCTTGGGAGCCTTAGCACGTGTGCGGGACAGGGGGATACCCGTTCATTTTTTTGCCGGGAACCATGATCTGTGGACTTTCGGATATCTTGAACAGGAACTGGGCATGCAGATACATCGTGACGAGTTATATATTAATCTGGAAGGTAAAGATTTTCTCCTTGCACATGGGCACCGGATGGGCCGCCATCCCTTTAAAAACCGGTTTTTAAATGGCATGTTTCACAACAAATTCCTGCAGATCCTGTTCAGTTGTCTGCATCCGCGGTGGGCTTTTTTTCTGGCGCAGGCCTGGTCCACACACAACGGGAAACAACGTCCTGTTTCCTACAAGTTCAGACAGGAAGAAGAACCCGTTTATAAATATGCCGCTTCTTATCCCTGTCCGGTGGATTATTGCATTGTGGGACATCTGCACACCTCTGTTCGCTGTCCCTTGCCCCGGGGTGGAGAGCTGATAGTGCTGGAAGACTGGTTGTCAGTTGGCCCTGCGGGTACCGTACGGGGAGATATTGGGATCTTTGGGAGGGCCGAAAAGGGAGAAATAGAGATAATAAAAGCGCCCGTCATGATACATCTGGACTAGTTCTTCAAGGAGCTTGTCCTGGCCGTATTTATCGTACGGTTTTTTCATGTCTGCCCCAAAAATACGGGCTACGCCCTGCCAAAAAGATGCGGTTAATCCGCCGCGGTAACTTTTCACCACAGCATATGAGGTCTGTCCGATCTCCCGGTCTATCAGCCGGAGCAGGATACGGCCCTGCGTAAAGGTAAGTTTGCGCAGGGGTCCTTCAAATTCGGCGAACAGGTCCCTTTCTGTCTTTTCCAGGAAACGTTCCCGTTCGCGGGGCGTGAAATGTCTGACGGCAAGAATGCTGTCAGCCGTATCCAGGCGCTCCCTGGCCTGAAGGGCAAAAGGGTAGGCCCGGGCAAAATTGTGAACTGTCCTATAAAACTCCCTCCACTCCTTATCTTTTTTCTTTTTGTCGCGGTTATACACATAAAGTGTAGGAATGGAAGAAACAAACAGGGTATCTCCATTATCGATGATATAACCCATGACATAACCACCACGCCGGGTTTCCTTTTGTGCTGTCAAAGTCAGCGGGAAAATCAGGCACAGGACGACTGCCAGGATTGTCAGCTTGGTTCTCATTCAATTTTAATAGAGAAGCAAAAAACGTTCCTGTTTTCTTTTCTTTCGTATGAAAGTTCACCGGTCAAGTTCCTGATCAGGTGTATCCCGAGCCCTCCAATGGGCCTTTTCTCTGCAGGGAGTGTTATGTCCGCCTGGTTGTATTCCAGCGGATTGAAGGGTATTCCCCCGTCATTGATAACGGCGGTGAATTTTCCGTCTCTTAGGGTCATTTCTATACGGATAATATCGGGAGGGTCGCCTGGCCGGTATCCGTACGATACAATATTGCTGAATATTTCGTCCAGGATTAGTTTGATCTTGTATTGCACCGGCACGGGTGCCTTTACTTTATCAAGAAACCTACCGGTACTGTCAAGCAGCCCGGACAAAGCGGATAATTTATTTTCCAGTTCCAGTACCTGTTTCATGACAGGAAAACTATTTTCGTTTGACCACCAGGACGGTAATATCATCGCTTTGCTCTTCATCCCCGGCAAAACGAGCAACATCACGGGTTATGATCCGGCATGTCTGCTCAGAAGCGTCAGAAGCTTTCATGACCTCTTTTTTATCAAGCACCTGATTCCGGAGTAATGCATGCAGGGTTTCAAATCCATATTCTTCCAGCTTTTCGTTGAAAGCTTCCGTGACCCCGTCGGTGTACATAACGAGCATATCCTCGCTGTGAAAGGGGATGCTTTGGGAGATGAACTCATAGCCGTCATGTACTCCCAGCACAATATTTCTTGTAAGGGGAAAGATTTCCGTTGTCCCGTCATGACGGAGTAAAAGAGGTGGATTGTGACCGGCATTGACATAGTGAAGGGTGTTGTCCTCCTTGTCTATCATTCCATAGAACACGGTTACGAACATAGAGTTGACACTTTCGGTGCATAGCAGGTGATTCACATAATTCATACATTCGGACGGAGACATGCCCTTGAGTCCCGTTGCCCTAATCAGAGTCCGACTGACAGCCATGAAAATAGCCGCCGGAATCCCTTTCCCGGAAACATCCCCGACGACAAATCCCAGCCGGTGATTGTCCATCAGGAAAAAATCGTAAAAATCACCCCCGATCTGCCGGGCAGCTTCCATAGATCCAAAAATATCGGCCCATACCAGGTCGGGGATACTTTTGGGCAGTATAGCCCTTTGTATTTCACGGGCAACCATCAAATCGTGTTCAATAGACAATAGTTTATCATGGTAGGCGAGTCCTTCCCTGACAACGTTCAGCTCGCCGATGGTTTTTTCCAGTGTTACTTCCAGGTCGTTGAAATCGACCGGTTTGGTAACGAAATCAAAAGCTCCCCTGTTCATGGCCGTACGGATGTTTTCCATATCGCCGTAAGCCGAACAAATAACTGTCTTGAGCAATGGGTTCTTCAGTTCCCTGACCTTGCTCAACAAAGTCAGGCCATCCATCTCTGGCATGTTGATGTCGCTCAGAATGATGGAAATGTCAGGTACTTCTATGAGTTTGGCCAATGCTTCCAGTCCGTTGAAGGCAAAGTGGAACTCATACTGGCCATTGCGGATCTGCTTCCTGAATTTCTGATTGATCACGTATTGAAGGTCTATTTCGTCGTCAACCACCAAAATTTTTTCTACTGCCATGTCGTATTATTGTTTTATAGGGATTGTTACAATGAATTCGGCATATTCTCCGGGAACCGAATCAACCTGTATTTGTCCGTTGTGGATCTTAACCACGATGTCGTAACTAAGTGATAGCCCAAGTCCCGTGCCTTTGCCCGCCGGTTTGGTAGTGAAGAACGGGTCAAATATCTTTTTGATGTTTTCAGATGTAATCCCTTTTCCGTTGTCCCGTATACGGATTTCCAGCATGTTGTCCTGTTGTCTGCTGCTGACCTTTAGCGTGGGCACCCAGCCGGAGGGTTTGGAAAGAGCCGCATCCCTGACCGAGTAACAGGCATTATTGATCAAGTTCAGGAACACCCTGCTCAGATCCTGTGGTACAACGTTGATCTGCGGAAGGTCTTTATCAAGATCTTCAACTATAGTAATGTTAAAGGAGTTGTCCTGAGCCCTCATGCCATGGTATCCCAGGGCAATGTCCTCGGCCAGCATGTTATTGATGTCCGTCAGTTGGAATTCGCCGCTCTTACCCCGTGAATGGAGCAACATCCCTTTGACGATGCTGTCGGCCCGCTTGCCGTGTTCCAGGATTTTGCCGGCGTTCATGGACAAATCTCCGAGGATCTCGTTGATGTAGGATTTGTCATTTTGGTTCATATCCACGGGAGCAAGGGCTTCTTTGAGTT
This sequence comes from Bacteroidales bacterium Bact_09, assembly GCA_001603455.1. Lineage (GTDB taxonomy): Bacteria > Bacteroidota > Bacteroidia > Bacteroidales > UBA932 > DMER64. The sequence goes on from LUZA01000093.1 coordinate 12,027, forward strand.
CTTTTGTAAGGTCCACGGACAATTCCGAAAAGTTGTTGATGAAATTGAGCGGATTTTTGATTTCATGGGCCACGCCAGCCGTCAACTGTCCCAGAGAAGCCATTTTTTCTGACTGGACCAGTTGTTCCTGGGCCTGCACCAATTGTGCGGTGCGTTCTTTTACCCTGTCCTCGAGTGTTCTTTGCGCCTCTTCGATCTCGTTCATCATCACCGAGAAAGAATTGGCCAGTTCTCCGATCTCATCACTGGCCTGCAATTCGGGCACTTCCTTTGAATAATCCCCGCTTTCAGCCACTGATTTCGCATACCGGGTCAGTTTGATTACCGGCAGGGTTAAAATGCGCGTTATAATGAATACGAACCCAAAAAGGATAAACAACGAAAACAGACCTACCAGGATCAGGATCGTATTCAGGCTGTGCAGCTCTGACAGGGCTTCGTCCCGTGGATATACAAGTGCCAGGGACCATCCGTTCGCCCTGACGGGGGCATAGGCGAACCAGGCTTTTTCTTTCCAGTCTGGAAACATGAAAGAATCCATGAACAGACCGCTTTCCCCGGAAAGCATTTTTCTGTAGACGCTGAACTGCCGATCCAGAACAATTTTTGATTCCTTGGCAGAAAGATCATCGTTCCGGGCTATCCAGTCTTCCATGGCCGAGAATGTGGTTTCGTTCATTCTGAGTCTTTGATCGGGGTGGTAGACGAACCTTCCGCTGTTGGTGATCAGAAAGCCGTATCCCGTTTCATATACATCCATGTTCTCCATCAGGTTGTTAATCCAGCGGAGTGAAATATCTACGGTCGTAACTCCCGCAACTACACGTTTTCCGTCACGCTGGGTAAAAAAGGGGACCGAATACGTGATCATAAGTACTTCTTCCTCTCCTGCCGAAGTCTCGTAATAAGGATCAGACCAGAAAGGTTCCTGCAGTTGAACCGGAACGATGTACCAGTCTTCCATGAAATAATCATTTCCGCCCTCAAATAACAGGGTGGATTCCACCTGGTCCCCTTTTCTGTAGGCATAGGGTGCCATGTGCGAAAGACCTTTGCACATGCCAGGTTGAAAGGCTATGGCGGCACCAAAAATATCAGGATTTTCGCGAAGCATAGATTCCAGCATATCGCGCAGATCGGTCGAAGACCGGTCTTTCACCTGGTTCAACTGAGAGGCCATAACAGTCGGGATTTTCTGTGCCGCGGCAAATACCTGGTTGATTCTCCCGGCGTATTCCTCGGTCTGATGTTGTGCTTTTTCCAGGATAACAGCCGTCATATGTTTTTTGGAAGAACGGTAGTTCAGGCCCAGTATGATTACCAGGATCAGGGCTGTCCCGGCAAATACGTATCTGGCTATAGTATAGGAGAGGCTCTTTTTCCCCCTATAAAGTTGCGGTGAATGTTTCATATGGCGGGATGGATTTGATAAAATTACGTTCCAGAAGAACGGATCCCACAAAATCGTATGCTTTCACAGGAAGTACTGTTTCAATTTTTCCGGTCCGGGGATGGATCAGGAGCTCCCGGAAACAATTGAGCATCCACCGCTGGTGTGCACGGCTGAAGGGCACCCCGGCTTTTGTACAAGCCTTTTCAAGAATGTCGAGTGTGCCTTCTACATCCTGGAATGCAGTCATCCATCCACGCAGGGACGCTTCTACAAATTTTCTGCAAATCCCCGGCCGATTCCAGGCAAGCCTTTCATGGGCATAAATTCCGTCTTCGGGGAAGTTCATCCCATACTCGCTCATCCGGAATACGTTCAGGTCTTCTTCCCTGAGTCCGGCGCTGAGCATTTCATGATACTCGTTGTACCACATGGCGGTGCATACATCTATGCCTCCCCGCAGGAAGAGGTTGATGGAATTGTTGATGTTAATGACCTGCATTTCTATGTTGTTCCTTTTGAGGAGACTCAACGGTTGTAATTCAAAATCGCCGCTCCAGATGCCTATCTTTTTTCCGTTAAAATCTTCCAGGCGGTCAACTCCTCTTCCCTTGTGGCTTACAAGAAGAAGTGCCGAACTTTGATTTGTCTGCGCCAGGTGTCGGACAGGGACTTTGGCAGCCCTGAGCTGCATAGCAGTAGAAAGCCAGAGAATAGCAAAGTCAAAATCGCCCGTCCTGATCAGTTGGGTAGACGGAAGGGTGACGGTCCCGTACAGGATCTCGATATTCAGGTCCTGTTCCTTGTAGTACCCTTTCTCCAGAGCATAGTAATACCCCGCAAACTGTGCCTGCGGATACCAGTGCAGGAGCAGGCTATAGGTGTTTTTCTGTGCTGTGGCCGGCAGGGTCATTGTAACCAGGGAAAGAAAGGTGCAAAAGAATCGTTTCATAAGGCCGGCAAGCTTTATTGTTCTTACAAATGTAACAAAATTGGGACAAACGTGATATATTTGCATAATGAAACTTCTTTTTCTATGTCTTCTGCTTGCAAGGAACCCCCTTTCTGATTCACTAGATCTGAGGGTAGAGAGTTTGCATGATTCTATCATTTCAATAGACACCCACAACGATTTTGCCATGTCCCTGGCTTTTCCCAGGGACCGGCATACAGTTGCCAAAGGGCAGGTTTCCTTTGAACTGATGAAACAAGGCCGGCTTGATGCCGCCTTTTTCGCAGCATTCCAAAGTCAGGGTCCCTGTACGGAAGAGGGTCGCGCCCGGGCCAAATGGCTTGCCGATAGCATGTTACGAGCCTTGCATTGGTATGCCCATGAAAACCAACATTTGGGTGAAATAGCGTATTGTATGGAAGATATCCAAAGGTTAAAGGCCCAGGGAAAAGCCGCCATGCTTCTTTCCATAGAAAATGCCTATTGTCTGGGAGAAGACCTGTCGCTTGTGGAACATTATTATAATATGGGCGTGCGTATGATAGGATTAACCCACAACGGCAATAACGATATAGCCGATTCTTCCATGGACAGTGTGGAACGTCACGGCGGGCTTTCGCCTTTCGGCTTCAGGGTGATTAAAGAAATGAACCGGCTGGGGATTATCGTGGATGTCTCGCATGCTTCACGCAAGACATGCCTGCAGGCTGTCAGCGCAAGCCATACGCCGGTCATGGCAAGTCATTCCTGCGTCTATAACCTGAAACAGATCCCCAGGAACCTGACAGATCAAGAGATCATAGCCATTGCAGAAAAAGGAGGGCTGATCCAGATCTCTATAGGCAGGTATTTTCTGTCTTTTCTTCCGAAAGACCAGGTGGGACTCCCACTCCTTATAGAGCATATCAATTATGTGGTAAATCTGGTTGGTATAGAGCACGTGGGCATTGGAAGTGATTTTGACGGGGGAGGCGGTATCGTCGGGGTGGAGGACATGGGGCAGATGAAAGCCATTACCCGGGCCCTGCTAGAGGAGGGATACTCAGACGACGATATCGCGAAATTATGGGGTGGCAATGTTTTGCGCGTGATGGAGGAGGTCAGTAAATTCGCCCGCAGTTTCTAACATTTTTCGCTTTCTTTTGTTCATAAATTTTTGTAAATCAGAAATTAAGTTCTATCTTTGCAACCCGCAATTTTAAGGTAGATTCTGCCTAATAAATTGCAGGACAATGGGTTGCGATATGCAACCCCCTGCGTTAAGCACCGAAGCAACAATACATATTTACGTTACGTTAAACGTTTAGAAAAAACAATGTTACAACCTAAAAAAACCAAGTTCAGAAGGCAACAGAAAGGCCGTATGAAAGGACTCGCCCAGAGAGGAAACCAACTTGCCTTTGGGTCGTTCGGGATCAAGACCACGGAATCCTGCTGGTTGACCGGCCACCAGATAGAGGCTGCGCGTCAGGCAGTTACACGTTATATGAAACGTGAAGGACAGATCTGGATCCGTGTATTTCCGGACAAGCCTTTTACTAAGAAACCTGCTGAAGTCCGAATGGGTAAGGGAAAGGGTGCTCCGGAAGGATTTGTCTGCCCCGTTACTCCCGGCAGGCTTCTGATAGAAGTGGAAGGTGTTCCCATAGAAGTAGCCAGGGAAGCCCTCAGATTAGGCGCCCAGAAGTTGCCTGTTATCACAAAATTTGTGGTACGCAGGGATTATGTAGAACAAAATTAGTTTAGCAACAATGAAAGCACCTGAAATACGCGAGTTATCTGTGAAAGATTTAAGCGATCGTATTGAGGCGGAAAAAGCCAACTTGCTTCGTCTTAAAATGAACCACGCCATCTCTCCTGTAGATGATTTGTCACAAATAAAGAAAGCACGTCGCAATATAGCACGGATGCTTACTATTTTGAGTGAAACCAAAGCCAAACAGAATCTGTAACAATTGATTCATGGAAAGAAATCTTAGAAAAGAAAGAACAGGATTGGTGGTCAGCAATAAAATGGATAAATCCATTGTAGTTGCTGTGAAACGAAAGGTAAAACATCCTATTTACGGGAAATTCGTAAATAAAACCACCAAATTCGTTGCTCACGATGAAAACAACGAGTGCAGTGAAGGTGATACCGTACGCATTATGGAAACCCGGCCTATGAGCAAGACCAAGTGCTGGCGTTTAGTAGAAATCATTGAAAAAGTGAAATAGCCATGATACAGCAAGAATCACGTTTATTGGTGGCTGACAACAGCGGTGCAAAAGAAGTTCTTTGTATCCGCGTATTGGGTGGAACAAAACGCAGATATGCGCGTATCGGCGACACCATCGTAGTTACGGTCAAAAGTGCCATTCCGGGTGGCGGAGATGCCAAAAAAGGATCTGTCTCCAAAGCAGTTGTGGTAAGGACCAAGAAAGAAATCCGCCGTCCTGATGGATCTTATATCCGTTTTGACGACAATGCCTGTGTTTTACTGAACAATGTCGGTGAACTACGCGGGACCCGCATTTTCGGCCCGGTGGCCCGTGAGCTCCGGGATCATTATATGAAAATTGTTTCACTGGCCCCGGAGGTATTATAGGAATTGAGTTATGAGTACAAAATTGCACATAAAGAAAGGCGACACGGTATTTGTAAATACCGGGGAAGATAAGGGAAAAACCGGAAGGGTCCTGGAAGTCAGACCAAAAGAACAGAGAGCCATAGTTGAAGGGGTCAATCTGGTAAACAAGCACACCAAGCCTTCTGCCAAAAATCCCCAGGGAGGTATCATCAAGCAGGAAGCTGCCATACATATATCCAATCTTCAGGTCGTTGATCCCTCTAAAGGAGGACCGACACGGATAGGACGACGCCTAAATGACAAGGGGAAATTGGTACGTTATGCTAAAAAATCGGGGGAGGAGATTAAATAATGGCAAAAGCAGTTAAAAAACAGCAACAAGCTCCTATGGCGGTAAAAGGCTATGTGCCCGCCCTGCAGAAAAAATACAAGGAAGAGATCGTTCCCAGACTAATGAAGGAATTTGAGTTCAAGTCGGTTATGCAGGTCCCCAGACTTGACAAGATTGTTTTGAACGAAGGAGTGGGTTCGGCAACCGCAGATAAAAAACTTATCGAGGTCGCACAGAATGAACTGACCCTGATTGCGGGACAGAAAGCCATCCAAACTATTTCCAGAAAGGATATTTCCAACTTTAAACTCCGCCGGGGTATGCCCATAGGAGTGAAAGTTACCTTGCGTTCAGCCAAAATGTACGAATTCCTGGACCGTCTGATTTCCATTGCCCTGCCCCGCATCCGTGACTTTAAAGGCATTACCGAAAAATTTGACGGAAAGGGTAATTATACATTGGGGATCAAAGAACAGATCATTTTCCCCGAGATCGATATTGACAAAATTTCCAAAATTCTGGGGATCGAAATCACTTTCGTCACCTCTACCGGAAAAGACGAAGAAGCATTCGCCCTTCTCAGGGAATTTGGATTACCTTTCAAAAACATTAAAAAAGGACAATAAATGGCAAAAGAGTCAATGAAAGCACGCGAGATCAAACGTGCCAAATTAGTCGCCAAGTATGCAGAAAAAAGAAAAACCCTGAAAGAAGCTGGAGATTGGGAAGGCCTGGCAAAACTGCCCCGTAACGCAAGCCCTGTCCGTTTGCACAATCGCTGTTCCATTACAGGCAGACCTAAGGGATACATGCGTGAGTTCGGGATTTCCCGCATACAGTTTCGCGAAATGGCGAGCAACGGTTTGATTCCCGGTGTACGTAAGGCAAGCTGGTAAACAGAGGCCCCGCTGAGGGCCGGCCATATATATATCTGTCTCTTATACACATCTGACGCTGCC
>LUZA01000005.1 GCA_001603455.1 Bacteroidales bacterium Bact_09
GACCGACTGCATTTCATAACTCATTAGGCTGTTGAAAGCCAATCACTTGAACTTATACGATATTTTTTCTGTAAAAGTTTATCATTATACCTCAAAGACAGCATGGATTTGTGTGTACTTTATTGACTAAAGAAAAATGAGATCAAACATTTAATTAGATATGCAAGGGTGCCTATATGATCCCTGTATGTTCCAGCACAATCTTCACACCTATCAAGACCAGTATAATCCCTCCAAGAAGTTCGGCTTTTGAACTAAACCGGGAGCCAAACACATGACCCAATTTCACTCCTGCAAAAGAAAGCACAAATGTGACCGAGCCTATCAGGATGACAGCTCTGACTATATCGGTTTGCAGAAATCCCAACGATATCCCCACGGCCAGGGCATCGATACTGGTGGCAATGGCCAGTATGAGCATTGAACGGAACCCGAAAGAACAATCTACAGGTCTGTCGGAGCGAAAAGATTCAACAATCATTTTACCACCTATGAATCCAAGAAATCCAAAGGCTATCCAGTGATCTGCCGCTTCTATCAGATGTTCAAACCGGGATCCTGCCCAGTATCCCAGCAACGGCATCAGTGTCTGAAATATCCCAAAAAACAGACCGGCTTTCAGCGCATTATGCCATTGCATGCGGGATTGCCCCATACCCTTACATACAGAAACGGCAAATGCATCCATGGCCAGACCGATAGCCATAAAGATCAGGTTCAGTGTTTCCATCCGGTCGCCTTTACAAGATTAGCTCTGGACATATCGCATGGTCGAAAAGTAAAAAGAAATAATTGCATCCCTTCGGCAAATTGAAGATGGGCTTTGACTGAGAATAAAAAATATATCCGGACCAAAAGAATGAACAGGCCCTTTTGTATAATGGAATACATAAATTCCTTATTTTTGCCTTACCGGTAACAAAGATAAGAAAATTGAGCATGTCCGTGACATTGCCAGTCAGTATACGACAACGGAAATATGGATACGGCTGGCATCTGTCATTGATTTGCTTTTCAGCTGTGATCTTTGTGATGGTATTGTTGTGACTTACGGCACGAACACCATGGAAGAGACGGCCTTTTTTCTGAACCTGATGATACCCCATTCCCGGCGCTGTCGCCCGAAACATAGTTGGTTGTCCTTGCAACACGGATCCCGGGCGGAGGGGGTGCCTCAGATGTGGAATCGCCTTTTGACGGCAATTGACCAGTGATCATTCTACGATCAGCCTTAGTTTCCTGGTTTTGACACGCGTTTTAAGCCATTCCTGCAGTACATTGAGATCTTCCTGCGGGGGAGTGGAATCGAATTTAATAATTGCGATAGTCAGGGTGTCTGAGCATGATTGATCTACAGCCACATTGATGGTATGCGAAATGGACAAATCCAGGGCACCGGGATACAGGATGGCCAATTCGTTGATCAATTCGCTGCTCAGGCGCTCGTATTGTCGGTATTTTTCCAGGTTATTCCGGAGGGAGTCTATAAGCATCTGCTGTGCCTGGATACGTTCTTCGCTCCGTTTGTAAAAATCTTCCATAACAGAAGAACGGATTGCCTCCAAGTTGACTTTGTCGCCGCCACCCTGCACAACGGTCAGCCGGGTATCTTGCAATCTCTTGAACTGGTTCATCTGGTTGCGGGCTATGGATAAAGAAGCCTCGGGAATTTCATGCCCAATAAGCATCAGTTCAATGCTTTTGTTTTTAAAGGATACATTGCGGCTAATGATCTGGGAATTGGGAAAGGAAAAGGCTTTGTCAATAAACTGGTTTGCGTCGCTTTCATAAATTGTGCTCCGGATAATGTCAATGGTCAGGATGATGGCAGGAATCATGGTGATGATAACAATGGCCAGTATGGACCGCTTAACGGTCTGTTCCCGTTTCTTTTCCCGGAACACCTTAGGGGCATAACCCCGTATGTGTGTACCCAGGAAGGTTGCTGCCACAATAAATACAGTATTGATAAAATACAGGTAAAAAGCGCCTATGAAAAAGCGCAGGCTTCCGGTAGCTATCCCGAATCCTGCGGTACAAAGGGGTGGCATAAGTGCAGTGGCAATGGCCACCCCCGGGATCACATTGCCCTTGTCTTTTGTGGACAAGGCAATGAATCCTGCCAATCCTCCCACCAGTGCGATGAAAACATCGTAGATCGTGGGAGAGGTACGTGCCAGCAGTTCTGACTGGGGCTGATCAAAGGGTGAGAGAATAAAGAAAAGGGAAGCCGTCAGGATACTGATTACAGTGGCTACAGAATAGCTCTTAAACGATTTTTTAAGCAATTCGTAATCGTTGATCCCCAGTGACAGGCCCATGCCTATGATGGGTCCCATAAGCGGGGAAATAAGCATGGCACCTATGATCACAGCTGTCGAATTGATGTTCAGACCCAGCGAAGCTATAAGGATGGCAAAGATCAGAATCCACAGATTCGCTCCTTTGAATTCCACGCCGGAGCGGATATTGGCAACGGTTTCTAATTCATTTTCCTTGTCCTTTCTAAGGTAGAAATAATACCTGATAAAACGGGCAAAAGCGGATCTGGTTTTATTTTTCATGGCTGTATTATCCAATAATTGCTCCGTTGGTGATCCCTTCTTCAGGAGAGATGACTCGCATCTTGCCTCCGGGTTCCTTTGCCATCAGTATCATGCCCTGTGATACGATACCGCGTATGGTTCTGGGTGCCAGGTTGGCCAGGATGCAAATCTGCCTGCCGGTCATCTCTTCCGGAGAATAGTATTGGGCGATTCCTGAAACGATGACCCGTTGGTCCAGCCCCGTATCGATCTTCAGCTTAAGCAGTTTTTCTGTCTTGGGAACCCTTTCAGCCTGCAGAACCGTGGCAACCCGGATGTCCATTTTTTCAAAATTGTCTATGGTACATTCCGGCAGAGCCGTGGCGACATCTTTTTTTTCAGTTTCCGTTTTTTTTAATTTTTCGATCTGGGTTTCGATGGTGGCATCGTCTATCTTGTCGAAAAGCAAAACGGGTTGGTTCAGCTGGTGTCCCTCCTGCAACAGGGCTTCCCGGTCAAAGTCCTTCCAAGGCATGGCCGCGGGTATGTTCAGGATGTTTCTGAGTTTTTCTGTTGTAAAAGGAAGGAAGGGATCAAGCGCTATGGTCAGTCGCGCACAAAGCTGCAGCGAAAAGTTCAGGATGGTACCCACGCGTTCCATATCTGTCTTGGCTACTTTCCAGGGTTCTGTATCTGCAAGGTATTTATTTCCCAAACGGGCAAGGTTCATAGCTTCTTTCAAGGCATCCCGGAAACGGTAATGTTCCAGGTGATCTTCCAGGGTGGCTGCCGTTCCCGGGATTAATCCCATAATCTCTTTATCGTAATCTGTTCTGGTGCTGGTTGCAGGGACACAACCATTAAAATATTTATGTGTTAAGACAACGGCACGGTTGACGAAATTACCCAGTATGGCTACCAGCTCGTTATTATTACGGGCCTGAAAATCCTTCCAGGTGAAATCATTGTCCTTAGTTTCGGGCATTGTGGAGCATAAGGTGTAACGCAAAACGTCTTCTTTTCCCGGAAGCTCTTCCAGGTATTCATGCAGCCAGACAGCCCAGTTGCGCGAAGTGGATATCTTTTCTCCTTCAAGGTTTAGGAATTCGTTAGCGGGAACATTTTCGGGCAGGATATACCCGCCGTGTGCTTTGAGCATGCAGGGAAAGACTATGCAATGGAATACGATATTATCCTTTCCGATAAAATGGACCATTTTTGTGTTCTCATCCTTCCACCATTCCTCCCAGGTGTCAGGAAAAAGCTCAATGGTGTTGGAAATATATCCTATTGGGGCGTCAAACCATACATACAAAACCTTGCCTTCACCTCCTTCCACCGGAACAGGTACGCCCCAATCCAGGTCACGGCTTACGGCCCTGGGCTGTAAGCCGTTGTCCAGCCATGATTTGCATTGCCCGTAAACGTTGGGTTTCCATTCCTTGTGATCTTCAAGGATCCATTTCCGGAGCCAGGATTCATACCTGTCAAGAGGCAGGTACCAGTGTTTTGTCTTTCTTTTTTCGGGAATGCTCCCGCTAATGGAAGAACGCGGCTCTATCAATTCTTCCGGGGATAATGTGGATCCGCATTTTTCGCACTGGTCGCCATAGGCTCCTTTATGACCGCAACGCGGGCATGTTCCGGTTATGTACCGGTCTGCCAGGAACACATTGGCCTGGGGATCGAAATACTGCTCGTTTTCTTTTTCCAGAAATTTACCTTCGTTATACAATTTTTTGAAAAAATCCGATGCCGTTTTGTAGTGAATTTTTGAAGTGGTTCTGGAATAAATATCAAACGTTATGCCCAGACGACTGAATGATTCCTTAATCTGAACATGGTATTTATCAACAATATCCTGAGGAGTGATTCCCAGTTGCCGGGCTTTTATGGTAATGGGAACCCCATGCTCATCAGAGCCTCCCACAAAGCAGACTTTGCGGCCCCTCAGGCGAAGGTAACGTACATATATGTCTGCGGGAATGTACACGCCGGCCAGATGTCCAATATGAATGGGCCCATTGGCATAGGGAAGGGCCGAAGTGATCAGGTAACGTTTGTATTCTTTATGCATCATTGCAAACGGGATTATGTTAATTCAATCTGTTCAGCTCCCTGGCAAAGGAATTTCTTACATCCATCATGACAGTGAGCTTTTTAAGGATACTTTGTATCTTATCTTCTTCTCCCAGTTGTTGGACCTGCCTGAGCTCCTGAGCCAGGCGGGAACAAGTCAGGGAGACAATTTTCAGTTTATAGACCAGGATTGCTTTTATTACATTTTCTTTCAACAAGGTTTCTTCCAGCGGCAGGCTGTCCCGTAACACCTTCAAGTTTATGGGGTGCGGGTTGTTCAATAGGTCCAGGATATGCTGGGAAACAACCGGATCGGCATGGTGTATGAAATATTTTTTTCTGGCATGGTTGTCCCCGTTCAGATCGGTGTATTCATTAAAGATCCTTGCGTAAAAGGGGTCCTGGAGTTCCAGATCATCCTCTGCCAGGGCATTATGAATGAAATCGCTTACGGTCACATCATTCAGCATTGTCTGTCCAAATTTTATGAGGTAATAAAGGATGTCCTTTTCACAATGGCTAAGATCGTTCTTACCAGGGGAAATATTGATCGGTTCTGCAGACTCTCCCGGTTCTGTTCCGGACAGAGGGGAGGATACCTGGATGAATCCCATAGTCCTTTTTTTGCGTATCTTGGCCACTTCCCTTGTCAGGATCACTTCTTCTATATCCAGGTGGCGGCTGCATTCTTCAATGTAAACGGTCCGGGTTATGGCATCGGGCACTATGGCAATGCTTTCCACAACATCCCGTATAAGGGCCGACCTTTTCAGCGGGTCCTTCATTTCGTCTGCCATCAGAGAGATTTTGAAGTGAATGAAATCGGTTTCGTTCTTTTCCAGGAAATCAAGTGTCTCACGTGCATTGTGCGAACGTGCGAATGAATCGGGGTCATCTTCCTGCAGGAATCTTACTACTTTGACCTGAAGACCTTCTTCCAGCAGCATGTTTATTCCTCGTATGGAGGCTTTAATCCCGGCGTCATCCCCGTCGTACAGCACGGTAACCTGTTGGGTAAATCTTTTAATCAGACGAATCTGTTCTGCGGTAAGGGAAGTTCCCGAAGAAGAAACCACGTTCCTGATCCCAGCCTGGAAGAGGGAAATCACGTCTGTATAACCTTCTACCAGATAACATTTTTGCAGTTTGCGGATATGTTGCCTGGCAAAATAAATACCGTAAAGTGACTTGCTTTTGTTGTATATCTCACTGTCCGGTGAGTTTATATATTTTGAGATTTGTTTGCCGGTTCTCAGGGTTCTTCCACCAAATCCGATGATCCTGCCACTGAGAGAATGTATGGGGAACATGATCCTGTCCTGAAAGCGGTCAGTCAATGCTCCCGGCATATTTTCCCTGGCTGGGTAATGGATAGTCAGTCCCGTTGAAGTCAGGAGCTCCTGCTTATATCCGCCGGCCAACGCGGCTTGGGTAAAAACGTTTTTCCCGGCCGGGGCATATCCAAGCTGGAATTCCCGGATAACTTGTTCTGTGAAACCGCGTTCCTGCAGATAGCTCAGACCGGCATCCCGGCCTTCCGGTTCTTCCCAGAGGTGACGTGTATAAAATTCCTGTGCAAATGTATTGACCACCATCATGCTGTCCCTTCTGAGTCTTGATTCTGCTTCTTGTGGCGTTTCTTCTTTTTCTTCTACCGGGATGTTGTATTTGTTGCCCAGAAACCTGATGGCTTCAATATAAGTGAGTTGTTCGTGTTCCATTATAAAACGGATCACATTACCAGCCTTGCCGCATCCGAAACATTTAAAAATACCTTTGGAAGGAGAAACAGAGAAAGACGGAGTCTTTTCGTTGTGAAAGGGACAACAAGCCAGATAATTGGCGCCACGCCTTTTTAGATTAACGTATTCACCAATAACTGCTTCTATGGGAGCAGCCTCCAGGATTCGATCTATGGTGGCCTGGCTGATCATCAGAATAACTTGAATCCGACGGCTTCGCGTACCAATTTCATGGTTGCTTCTGCCGAGGCGCGGGCCTCGCTGGTTCCTTTTTCTATAACATACTTCAGATAGGCGTTGTCGTTGAATATTTCTTCTATTCTTGCCCTGATGGGGAGGGTATGTTTGCAGATATCCGCAGCCAGTTGTTTTTTCAGATCACCGTAGCGTATGGTACATTTGTCGTACTGTTCTCTGAAATATGACACTACCTGGGGTTCTGATACTACGGACAATAGGGTGAACAAGTTTGTGATTTCGGGGCTCATAGGACTTCCCGGCGTCGTTGGTCCGCTGTCTGTAACGGCACGCATCACTTTTTTTGTAATGGTCTTCTGGTCATCTATCAGGTAAATACCGTTGCCTTCACTTTTGCCCATTTTCCCGCTGCCGTCCAGCCCGGGGATCTTCACCAGATTGTTTCCGAAATTGTAAGCCTCAGGTTCAGGAAAAACGTCTACATCATATAATTTATTGAACCTTCTGGCTAGCAATCTTGTTATTTCCAGATGCTGTTCCTGGTCTTTTCCCACAGGAACCCAGTTGGCCCGGTGAACCAGGATATCGGCTGCCATCAGGACAGGATAGGTCAACAATCCGGCATTCACGTTATTGGGATTCAGACGTACTTTGTCTTTGAACGAAGCGGTACGTTCCAGTTCTCCCTTGTAGGAGAGCATATTCAGAAGTACGTATAGTTCAGAGACCTCGGGAACACTGCTTTGTACGTAAAGGCTCGATTTTTCCGGATCAAGACCACAGGCAAGATACTCGGATAGGATGATCTTCACATTGGAATGGAATTCTTCCGATTTGGGATGTGTTGTCAGGGAATGGAGGTCGGCAATAAAAAAGTAGCATTTGGCCTGGTGTTGCAACTGGGTGAAATTCTTCAGAGCTCCAAAGTAATTACCCAGGTGCAGGTGGCCCGTGGAACGAATGCCGCTCAGAACAATTTTCATAAGTAAGAGAAATTCAAAATTCAATTTACAAAGTTAGTCTTTTTTGGGTAAATGTTATCTTTGTATATCTATACTTGAATCATGATAACAATATCTAAAGGTTGCCTGAAGGGCAAAGTGTCGTTACCGCCTTCCAAAGGCATGAGCATTAGGGTTTTGGCTGCCATTTTTTTAGCCGGACGCGACACCTTGCTCAAAGGTGCGTGGCCAAAAGACGGTACGCAGGTCTGTGAGGATGTGCAGGCAGCATATCGTGTAGTCAGATCTGTTGGGCCCCAGTTCGTGAAAGAAGATATCTGGCCGAATGCTGCTCCTGCAGGCAGGGATCATTCAAGACGTCAGCTCGATTGCGGAGAATCTGCACTGGCTTTACGCATGTTTGCTCCCATATTGGCGCTATCCTCCTATATTTATTGTTTAAGAGGACGTACTACATTAATAACCAGGCCAATAGATTTTGTTATAGAAGGATTACGTGAACTTGGGTGCTGGTGTGAAAGTCTTAATACGCTTCCAACATTATCGATTATTGAGAATCTTAAGGAGACAGGCCGGTGGGAAACGCGGGATCCTTCGCTGAGTCTTTCGCGTCCTATATTGCTGGTGCAAGGTCCTCTAAGGGGGGGGAAATATCAGGTCAATGCGGGAGGCAGTTCCCAGTTCCTGAGCGGATTGCTAATGGCTCTTCCCCTTGCAGAAAAAGATTCCATACTGGAAGTCGAGCACCTGGCAAGCCAGCCTTATATTGACCTTACCCTGTATGTGATGGAATCTTTTGGAGTAAGGGCAACGCATGACAATTACAAGGTATTCCACATTCCGGGCAGACAGACGTACCGTGCCCGGAAGATCACCATAGAGGGAGATTGGAGTGGGGGGGCAAATTTCATAGTGGGAGCCACATTGTTCGGTGACCTGCGTATTGGCCACCTCTGGAAGAACAGCTTGCAGGCCGACAAGGTGATCCTGGAGGCTGTCGGACGTGCCGGGGGGTCATGGGCGTGGGCCTCGGCAAACCAGCTGAAGGTGTATAAAGGAAACAACCTGCAGGGTTTTATCTTTGATGCGCAAAAATGCCCGGACCTTTTTCCCCCGCTGGTAGCATTGGCTGTACACTGCAAAGGGACAACGAGTATTCACGGTATTGACCGTCTCTTCCACAAGGAGTCCAATAGAGCGCTGGCTTTGCTGGAAGAGTATTCAAAGGTGGGGGCGAATATCCGGCTGGAAGGGAACAACATGATCATAGAAGGAGGTAAACTGCCTGGTGGGGCACGTATTTCTGCCAGGGGAGATAACCGTATTGCCATGTCGCTTGCCATTGCAGCGCTGGGAGCTGAAAATCCCATAGAAATAGAAGGGAAACATACTGTTGCCAAATCTTTCCCGGATTTCTGGGTAGAGTTGGAAAAAGTTACAAAGACCGCAGAATGATTGTTTTTGGAAAGAATTACAGGGTCCCCGTTTACGGGGAATCCCTTATGCTTCATGTTCCCCTCGTGGCGGAAGCAGTGACAGTCATGGTCACAGCTGATCTGATGCTCACCCCGGCCTGAAAATCTTTTATTTCTGCGCCTGCAGGGCAGCCCGGACTTTTGCTTCGATCTCTTCTTTGAGCTCGGGATTGTCTTTGAGCATTTGTTTAACTGCATCGCGGCCCTGTCCGATTTTGGTGTCTCCGTAACTGAACCAGGACCCGCTTTTTTTGATGATGTTGTATTCAACACCCAGATCGATGATTTCTCCGATCAGCGATATGCCTTCCCCGAAAATGATGTCGAATTCGGCCTTCTTGAAAGGCGGGGCCATCTTGTTCTTGACTACCTTTACCCGGACATGATTTCCTGTGGCGTCTTCCCCGTCTTTCAGTTGAGTGGTCCGCCTGACGTCCACACGGACAGAAGCATAGAATTTAAGGGCGTTCCCGCCGGTTGTCGTCTCGGGATTGCCAAACATAATCCCGATCTTTTCCCTAAGTTGGTTGATAAAGACACAGCAAGTGTTGGTCCGGCTGATGTTGGCGGTCAGTTTCCTTAAAGCCTGGGACATCAACCTCGCCTGAAGTCCCATTTTGGAATCCCCCATTTCGCCTTCTATCTCGGCTTTTGGAGTAAGAGCTGCCACAGAGTCAATAACAACTATGTCAACTGCACCCGAGCGGATCAGGTGGTCTGCCACTTCCAGGGCTTGTTCCCCGTTGTCGGGCTGCGATATGAGCAGGGTTTCCACATTTACTCCCAGTTGTTGCGCATAATTGCGATCGAATGCGTGTTCGGCGTCAATAAAGGCGGCTATGCCTCCAAGTTTCTGAGCTTCGGAAATTGCATGAATGGCTAAAGTGGTCTTTCCGCTTGATTCGGGACCGTAGATCTCCACCACGCGGCCTCTGGGGTAACCGCCTATACCCAATGCATAATCCAGTCCGATAGACCCTGAAGGTATCACAGATACATCCCATTTGGGCTGATCGCCCAGCTTCATAATAGTTCCCTTCCCGAAATCTTTTTCGATCTTATCCAGGGTAGCCTGGAGTGCTTTCATTTTTTCCTGATTGACGGCGGCTTCTCCTTTTACTTCTTCTGCACTAACTTTTGCCATAATATTTTGATTAATGATTAGACAACAAATATACAAATTCACGGACAAAATCCCCTATCTTTGGAACATGAAAGAATGGTTACTCGGAAAAACCCCTGATCAGTTGCGCCGGATAACTGCCACCCAGGATCTGCCTTCCTATTCGGCAGACCAGATAGCACGCTGGATCTACGGCAAAGGGGTCAGGGATATCTGGCAGATGACAGATTTGAGTAAAACAGCAAGGGAAAAGCTGGCAGAAAATTATCAGGTTGGAGGATTTGATCCCTTGCAGGTACAGGTTTCTTCTGACGGTACCAGGAAATATTTTTTTCCGACCTCTGCAGGAGCCCGGGGTGGGGTAGAAGCCGTTATGATCCCCGAAGGGGAAAGAACCACATTGTGTGTATCCTCCCAGTCGGGGTGTAAACTGGGCTGTACCTTCTGTATGACGGGACGGATGGGTTTTTTAGAGAATCTGACAGCCGGTCAAATCGTGGAACAATTCCTGAGGATTGAAGAAAGAGAACATCTGACAAATATAGTATATATGGGCATGGGAGAGCCACTGGACAATTGGGACCAGGTTTTGTGCTCGCTCCGGATACTCACCTCTGATTGGGGATTTGCATGGAGTCCCCGCCGCATAACCGTTTCAACTTCAGGTATCTTGCCGGTGCTGGACGATTTTATGGAAAAGACACAGGTGCATCTTGCCATAAGCCTGCACAATCCATTCGATGCCGAACGGGAACAGATCATGCCTGTCCAGAAAGTTTATCCGGTAAGTAAGGTAATACAGAAAATCAGACAATACGATTTTTCGGGTCAGCGCAGGCTCAGTTTTGAGTATATTCTTTTTGACGGATGGAACGATACACTACGGCATGCTGCAGCACTGTTGCAGTTGTTGCGGGGACTTGAATGCCGGGTAAATCTGATCCGTTTTCACGCCATACCGGACTTTCCCATGCGTCCTTCGGGGGAAGAAGCTGTCAATGCTTTTATGACCCGGCTCAACAAAGCAGGGCTGACTGCGACCGTTCGTGCATCCAGAGGGCAGGACATCCTGGCTGCATGCGGGCTGCTGAGTGTACAGAATAATAAAAAATCGTGATGGATCAGGAAGAATACAGGAAACTTCTGGGAAGAATGCAGGCCTTATGCAGCCGAAGCGAAAAATGCCGGACCGATATACGGAAAAAACTGGAAGGACAGGAAGTATCTCCCCGGGTGGCAGAAAAGATACTCGGTGATCTGGAAAAAGAAAGTTTCATAGACGAACACAGATATGCCAGAGCTTATGTAAACGATAAAGGCCGGTTACAGGGATGGGGTCCGGTGAAGATATCCAATATGCTAAGAACGAAGGGAATATCCGATGATATAATACAATTGGCCCTATCTCAGGCAGATCAAAATTTATTTTCTGGAAAGCTAAAAAAGTCACTTTTACTCAAAAACAAGGCTATAAAAGAACAGGACCCACGTAAACGCCATGCCCGCCTGGTAAGGTTTGGTCTGGGGAAAGGTTATGGTTATTCGCAGATAATGGAGTGTCTGGAATCAATAAAAAATCAATTAATGAAATGATTTATTTTTTTGGTGAATGGAAAATCTTATTATCTTTGTGTGTTATAAGTGAGACCATTTAATTTATTAACTTAAATATTACTGTCATGACAATCCTGATTTCTAACCTGCAACCCGTATATGATTGGTTGGCTAATCTTTGGCAAATGTTATTCGGAAACGCCGGTCAATGGGCTGATGATCTGTATGTATTCCTGAACCAAGTATGGGATATTTTCCAGAACATATTTACTTTCCTGATCAAATAGTTTTCAGATAAATCATTCACTGATCGGTGCCTGAAACATGAGGCTGTCTCGTACGAAGGCAGCTTCTTTTTTTTATGGTTGTTCGCAAGATCCAAGACGTCAGCTTCTACCTGACACGTTGCGCCAGGCGTTCCGTGGGTCTTACTGTCCGTCCTGACGGGAATGTATACGTAAGGGTCCCTCTGTGGCTCCCGGAGAGAACGGTCCGGGAGTTGATACAAAAAAAAATCCCTTGGATTAAAGAACGCCAAAAAGCACTTGAGCAGCAAGTTATATTCCCTGTTGCAGGGCCTGTTCTGAAGGAAATCAGATCAAAAGCCATCCATAGGTTCGGGTTACTGGCCGCTCCCTGGGAAGCAAAGTTCAGGGAGCAATATGGCGTTTACCCGCTCAAATGGACCGTCAGGGATATGACTTCCCGATGGGGCAGTTGCTCGATGAAAACAAGACGGATAACACTTAACCTGAAATTGTTTCATAAACCCGACGAATGCGTGGAATATGTCATTGTCCATGAGCTTTGTCATCTGATCCATCCCGATCACGGGAAAGGATTTTATGCTTTATTGGAAAAAGAGCTCCCTGACTGGAAGGCTAGAAGAAAAAAATTAAAAATGTAACTTTACATTATGATATACACTGCGGAAAATTATAAAAACCTGTTGCAGCGCGGGCAACGGTTGAGGAGGTTTCTTTGACGTAGAGACCAGAGAGAAAGAATTGAAAGAACTGACCGGTATTTCACAGCAACCCGGTTTCTGGGACAAACCCAAAGAGGCCGAGGCGCTCCTCAGGAAACAATCATTGCTGAGGGCATCTCTGGATGCCTATTACAGGGTCAGGGAGGGACTGGATGATCTGCAGGTGCTGGCCGAGCTGGATGCGCCCCAGGAAGACCTTGATTCCCAGATGGGTAAAGTGGTTGAATGGATAGAGGAAGAGGAATTAAAAAGTATGCTGGGCAACGAGGGGGACGAATTGGGGGCCCTCCTTAAGATCAACTCGGGGGCGGGTGGAACTGAAAGCAATGACTGGTCCGCCATGCTTATGCGGATGTATATCCGCTGGGGAGAAAGGAACGGTTATAAGGTCAGGGTGCACGACATCCTGGAAGGGGAGGAAGCCGGCATTAAGTCCTGTACCCTGGAGTTCGAAGGCAGTTATGCCTATGGTTATCTTAAGGCCGAAAACGGGGTTCACCGCCTGGTCCGCATATCACCTTTCAACGCACAGGGGAAAAGGCAAACCACCTTTTCATCTGTGTTCGTTTATCCGGCAGTCGACGATACCATTGAGATTGAGATCAATCCCTCTGACCTGGAATGGGATACCTACCGCTCCAGCGGTGCGGGAGGACAGAACGTCAACAAGGTGGAGACGGGAGTCAGGGTTCGTCATATTCCGACCGGAATTGTTGTGGAGAACACAGAAACAAGAAGCCAGTTCGATAACCGTCAGAACGCCCTGCGCATACTTAAGTCCCATTTATATGAAATGGAACTGGCGAAACGCAGGGAAAAAGAGTCACAGTTACAGGGGCAAAAGAAAAAGATCGAATGGGGTTCCCAGATCAGGTCCTATACCCTGCACCCTTACAAAATGGTAAAAGATCACCGTACCGGTTATGAAATGACCGACACACAGGCAGTACTGGACGGAGACCTCAACGGGTTCATCCATGCCTATCTTCTGGGAGGATCCGTCAATGGCTCTTAAAGTATATAAAGCTTCGGCAGGTACAGGAAAAACGTACCGCCTGACCCTTATGTACCTGTCACTGTTACTGGGCAGTGAAAAGCATTTTGATCCCCAGACCTTCAACAGGATCCTTGCCGTAACTTTTACCAATAAGGCTACTGGAGAAATGAAGTCCAGGATTCTGGACACACTGGGATCCCTGGCTCAGGGAGTATCGTCTCCCATGGCTGTTGACCTTTGCAGAGAAACGGGTCTTGATCATAAAGTTATTGTGGAGCGTGCACAATTCGTACACAAGTCGTTATTGCATCATTATTCCTGGTTTTCTGTTTCTACGCTGGATGCTTTTTTCCAGCGTGTACTGCGGTCATTCATTCTGGAGGCAGGTCTTGGTTCGGGATATTCGGTAGATACCGACACGGATTTTCTGCTGGACAGGACTGCCCGTAAAATCATCGGTAAGATCACGTCTGACGAATCCTTGCGCACTTGGTTCACAGACCTGATAAATGAAAAAATATCCAGATCTGATCGCTGGGATGCCGTCCGTCTTTTGCAACAGGTTGGCCAACAGGCGACCCGTGAATCATTCAGGGCTATGGGAGAATCTTTTGCCAAAAAGCTTTCCGACAGGGATTTTCTTCGCAAATTCATCGGAAAAAATCAGCGTATTATTAGTGATTACGAAGACCGGATGGCAGCATGGGGCAAAAAGGCACTGGAAATAATGCATACACATGGTTTTTCACCTGTTGATTTTCCCGGCAGAAATGCTTCTTTTGCCCGGTATTTTGAAAAAATCACCGAACCAGGTCTCGATACAAGCAGTTTTATACCCGGTATACGCGTTGAACAGGCTTTCGAGGGAAAAGAGAGTGTATGGTGCAACAGAAACTCGCCTGACGGACTGGAAAAAATGCAGGCTTTGCTGAAGCCCTTACTGCAGGAAATTATGGCTCATTACAGAAGTCACCACCAAGAATACGCTACGGCAATTTCTGTAAGGGAACAACTGCCCCAGATGGGATTGCTGGCAGATGTAATCACCACCATGCGCCAAATCCAGGAAGAGAACAACACCCTGGATATTGGTGATTCAACGTATATACTCAACCAGTTGGTCGGAGATGGTAACACTCCTTTTATTTATGAGCGGACAGGCGCCTTTTATGAATCTTTTCTGCTGGACGAGTTTCAGGATACTTCATATCTGCAGTGGAGGAACATGTATCCCCTCCTGCTCAACGGCCTTTCACAGGGAGCTGATTCCCTGATCGTGGGAGATGTAAAACAATCAATTTACAGATGGAGGAACAGCGACTGGAGGATCCTGGGAGAGCAGATTGCCACGGACCAACAATTGTTGAAACAAGATGTGGGGTTTTTTAGGCTGGATACTAACCACAGGAGTCGAAGGGAAATAGTCAGCTTTGTCAACACGCTTACAGACAGCATGCTGGAATCCCTTACAGAAGAAATTAGAAGAAAAACAGCTTCCTGTGCCAACATGGAAGACGGGGACAGGGATTATTTTGAAAACCTGATAAAACACGCTTATGCCGGTCATAGAGAAAAAATCCCTGAGCAGAATAATGAAGGAAAATCCGGTTATGTCCAGGTGAACACATTCACTTCTGTTGATCAGGAAGAAGTAACGGAAAAAGCGCTGATTGCATTAAAAGACCTTTTGGTGTCATTGACAAAAAGAGGGTATGATCCATCAGATATCCTGATTCTGGTGAGGTCAAGGGAAAATGCACGCACAATATCACAGTACTTTCTCCGCTACAGACTGGAGCATCCCGGGAATGAAACGTATTGTCCCCGGGTTGTATCGGAAGATGCACTCTATCTGGCATCATCGCCTTATGTAAGTCTGACTATTGCCTTGTTACGAATGGGACATTATCCTCATGACAGATGCAATACGGAAACAGTTCTCAGGCTCTCGGCGGTATTGGGAAAACAGGGTATTACGGAGGACAGTGATTTCTTTAACCGGTTAAGGTTCCTTCCCCTGGCAGATGCCTTTGAGATCATTGTGCAGCGAATGGACTGGACAAGAAGCATCGAGGCGTTTCCTTATTTACAGGAACTACACGATCAAATACTGCAATTTGCCGGCAGAGACAGCGGCGGAACATATGGATTCCTTAAATGGTGGGATGAAAGAGGTAAAGACAAAATGCTTGCCGCTGACCCACCCAGGGATGCCATACGTCTTATGACCATCCACAAAGCAAAAGGACTCGAAGCACAGGTGGTAATACTGCCTTTTTGCAACTGGCCAATGGATCCTCGTGTTGGCAGTCATGTGATCTGGGCTAGTACTCCCAGGGAACCTTTTAATCTGCTGGAACGGGTACCGGTATTATACAACGACCGGTTGTTGCACACTTTTTTTTCCCGTGAATATTACCTGGAATATACCCAACGATTACTCGACTCAATGAACCTGCTTTATGTTGCAGTGACAAGACCAAGGGAGGAACTGTATGTGTTTCTCCCATTTACGGAGAAATCTTCTGTTGGTGAAATATCCACTCACATAAGAAAAGTCTTTTTTTCTGAGGATCAGAAGGGAGACCAGGTATGGACCTCCGGGATGCAGCTGCCTGTGGACACTTTAGGGCAGGCGGCTGAATCCCCGGGATTCAAAATGGAGCAATACCCGTCGGCCGATTTCAGTAGGACGTTAAAACTGGCTTACCGTGAAGAAGAGTTTAATTATGCTCCTGGAGATTCACCCCGCCAGTGGGGCATTGTATTGCATAAAGCCCTTTCACGGATGAGAGAGCTAAGTGATATCAGGTCCGTGCTCAATGATCTGATCATAGAAGGAGAGTTGTCGGGCAATAAAGAAACAATCACACGCTTTACCCTGGCCATTGAAAAAACCTTGTCAGATCCGCTTGTTTCCCAATGGTTTGATGGTTCCTGGAACATCAGGAACGAAGTTTCTATACTTGGACCATCAGGAAAATTACGACCCGACAGGGTAATGGAAAAAGAGGGCCGTACTGTTATATTGGACTACAAATTTGGGAAACCCGACCTTTCTCACCGCAGGCAAATGGATAAATATGTAGCAGTTCTCAGGAGGATGGGGTATCCGGGAGTGGAAGGACACCTGTTGTATATCGTTCCTTAAAGAATCTTTCCGGCCAGAGCACCAGTATGTTCCCCGTTCCGGATGGTATGTTCCCCGTTGACCCATACGTGAGAGATACCTTCAGGATAACGATGCGGGTCGGTAAAGGTCGCTTTGTCGATCACCTTTGCCGGATCAAAAACCACAATATCGGCACAATATCCGGGAATCAGCAGCCCCCGGTCTTTCAATCCGATCCTGGAGGCGGGAAGGGAAGTCATCTTTTTTACTGCCTGGGAAAAATCCATCAGTTTTCCTTCCCGGCAGTATTTACCCAGAAAACGTGGAAACGTACCGTAAGAACGGGGATGAGGGATGTTCTCTGATAAAGGGCCTTGTGGAGAATACACGCTGCCGTCAGAAGCAGGCATTCCCAGGGGATGTGACAGGAAAAGACGCACATTGTCTTCCGTCATTGCAAAGGCAATGATGTCGGGCGCTAAACGCTCTTCTATCAAAAGGTCCCTGATGAAATCCCATACACTTTTACCGGATATTGCCACGCATTCTTCCAGGGTTTTGCCCATGAAAGTGTCCCTGTTGTGAGACAACGTACAGGCAGATATAATTACGTTGCGCATGCCTCCCAGACGGGCAATCCGCGAAAGGGCATATACTCCGAATTCAGTGGATGTTGTTCTGTTTTGCAGTCTTTCAAGTACGTCTTCTACCGAACCCTGTCTTCCGTCCAGTGGAATGAAACTAATCAGCCCTGTGGAAAATGCCGTATAGGGATACCGGTCAAACGCGATATCGAGTCCGTTCCTTTTGGCATTGTCAATCAAACGCAACAATTCAGGCCCTTTGTGCCAATTATTGAAATTCTGGGCTTTAAGATGCGAGATCTGGAGTCTAACCCCGGCCTTGAAAGCCATGGAAATGGCTTCCGAAACGGCTTCTTTCACCCGGTCGTCCTCATTGCGCATATGAATGGCAAACAAACCGTTATGTCTGGCTACAATTTTTAGCAGCTCCACCAATTCCTGATCAGATGCATAAGCCCCCGGTGCATATTCCAGTCCGCAGGATAACCCTATGCTTCCCTGCTCAAGTTGTTTGTCCAGAAGGTCTTTCATAGTCTGTATCTGAGCTTCCGTAGCCTGGGCGTTCCAATCACCTATTACAGCAGATCGGATAGACCCCTGTCCTGTAAAGGTACAGTAATTAATCCCGTTTTTTTGTTTTCTTAAAGCATCCAGAAAAGAAGAAACACTGTCATAAGGCCCGTCGGGAAATGGAGATCCTCCGCAATTTCCTCCCACATCTGTGGTTATGCCCTGAAATATACGGCTGTCTCCGGCAGGGCATTGCAATAGATTCGTATCTGTATGGGTGTGAATATCCACAAATCCGGGACAAATGGCCATTCCTTTGACATCCACGACTTTGTCGGCATAATCTCCCAGACTGCCCAATGCTGAGATCCGGCCATTCTTTATACCGGCATCTCCGCGGAAGGGTGGTGATCCGTCTCCATTGTATATCAATCCGTTAGATATTATGGTATCAAATGGTTGCGATATCCGCCATTCAGGATCATAAGCTGATAATCTGCTGGTTGTAGCAACAATACCTGTTCCTAGCATCATGCTCCGTTTCAGAAATGATCTACGGGAAATATTGAATTTCATTTCGTGGGGTTATGTTTGATGTAACATACGTTTGTACATGATTGTCATCATAATAAAACAGGATTGCCTGGATATTAGGATATGATTCCAGAAACTGAATGCTCTTTTCAAGTCCCATGGAATAAAAGGCAACACTGTATGCTGCTGCTTCCATACAATCGCCTGAAATGACCAGGGTGCTCAACAGGGGATCTTCAAGAGGATACCCTGTTTTTGAATTAAACAGGTTGTTGAAGATCTTACCTTCCCTAACCTTGAAATTAAAGGGGCTTCCGGACCTGGCCATAGTTTTGTCCTGAAGATAGACTACATCGCTGGAAGCTTGGTCTATCTGTATGCGCCACGGTATTCCTGAAGGATTCATCCCCTTACAGGAAACCACCATTCCGACTTCGATCATGTAATTGGAAACCTGGTTCAAATGGAGCATGGCAGCTAGGTAATCGGCAGCAAAACCAATTCCTATAGCATTAAAGTTCAGTTGAATACGTGGGTCTTCTTTTACTATATGACTGTTTTGGAGATGAACTTTCCAAAGACCGGTGTATTCGAGTACCTGGGCAATCTGACCAGCAGTCACCGTCTGGGAGTTACTCATATTATAACCCCACAAATCCTGCAGTGGTCCTGTGGTCGTATTGAGAGAGGTCCCTGTAAGCTCTGCCGTCTCTTTTGTTTTTAACAACACGGCAGTAAATATGGAATCCGATTCCATATTTTTGTTATTGTTTATATTGTTGATAACCGAAGACCTGTTGTAAAGTGATAAAGATCTGTCGATCTCCTGGGCGCATCGTCTGGCGGCCCTTCTGATATCCGATTCAAACGTCCAGGGGGCGAAGTAAGGTATCTGATACACTATCTTGTAGGAATACCCCATGACCACGCCGTTTACAGTTTTATATTTTCCTGCCGGACTGCAACCGGCCGTAAGCAGCAGACAAAGGGCAATGATGATTGGGAGCAATACTCTTTTCATAAGTAATTTACGATGTTATCCGTAGCATATGTTTTGAAAACACCATCCTGATCATAGATCAGAAAAGCTCCCATACCGGGATGCTTTTCCAGAAAAGAAATACTGGCTTCCAGACCCATGACCATAAAAGCTGTAGCATAGGCATCGGCTGTCATACAGTCGTTAGCTATCACTGTCGCACTTAAAAGATTGTGTTTTACGGGAAGTCCTGTTTTAGGGTCAATGATATGGGCGAACTTTTCTCCTTCCACTATGTAATAATTTCTGTAATTCCCCGATGTGGCAAGGGCCTTATCTGTCAGACCGATAACCACTTGTATCGATTCACCCGGATTGACATTCCCGTCTATGGGACTGTCAATACCTATCCGCCATGGTTTGTTTTTTGGATTATGGCCTCTGCATACGATCTCACCGCCTATTTCGACCAACAGATGTGTGATCCCAAGGACGGACAATTCCGCCGCCACCAGATCACATGCATAGCCTTTGGCTATTGCGTTCATGCTCAAACTGCAGCGCGGATCTGATTTGTAGAGCAACCTGCCTTCCAGGCGGAATTTGTCCATTCCTACATGCTGGCGGATTTCTTCCAGGTCTGCGTGTTGTATGCTGTCGCGTCTTTCGAATCCGAATCCCCAGAGGTCAAAAAAAGGAGCTGCCGATATGTCGAAAGCTCCGTCAGTGTCTGCAGTAATTTCACGAGACCTTTCAAAAACTACCCTGAATAAACTGTCCGTCTCCTGTCCAAAATTTCTGTTGATCCGGCTGATTAAGGAACGATTGTTGTATATGGAAAGGGAGTTGTTAACCTTTTCAAAACATTCCGCAACTGATTGTTCTGCTAAAGAAGTAAAATCAGCGGGTGCACCTTCAGGTGTTTTAAAAGTAATGGCATAAGTGGTTCCCAGGGCACTGCCATCCAGACGGACATATTGTCTGCAGCCGTAAGTGCCAAAAACCATAATGCACAGGACAACAAAAGGAAATGGTTTTTTTGTCATATGCACAAAGCTACAAATTTTTACCTACATTTGCAGATTATAATCGATATGGAAAGTAAAAGCACATTCACTTTTTTCTTCTTCCTTGCATCACTTGTTCTTGTAACGGGATGTAATAAAGATGAACCGGATCCCCTCCATATGTTGGGAGCCCTTAAGTTCGATATTCCTTCCTATTCGTATCCGGGCGAAACATTCCTGGTAGAAGCGACCGGCATCACAAGGCCGGAGGGAGACTCAGTCATATATACTTTCCAGGGAAAACATTTTACCCCTGATTCCATTGTGGCCAAGTCTGTACAGATAACTGTGCCGGACAGCCTGGGAACGTTCACTCTTACCCTTACAGCATCGGCCGAAGGATATACCAAAAGTATGACAAGCCGTACTACAACTGTTATCCACAGGTTTTTTACGGTTATAGTAGAAGGATTTCAGCCTACAAACGATTCCATAACGGATCCCCGGGACAATAAAGTTTATTATTATAAGCGATACGGAAACTTGGACTGGTTTATACAGAATTTGAATTGGAACGGTGCGGGACTGACATATTCCAATGTGCTGGCACTTGGGACTATACTGGGAGGCCTCTATACATGGGATCAGGCAATTTCGGGCGAGGATACCCCCATGGCTCCTGCCGGACAGTTCAATGGCCTGGGGGCGGGTCCCCGGGGCGTATGTCCTCCCGGATGGACCATCCCTACGGCAGAGGACTGGGCCGATCTGGCCACTACGGTTTCGGGTACTCCCATGGGATTTCTGGACCCGTGGAACGGGTTGGGTGAGGTTTTTGCAGTTGATGCCAAAGTCAACGGGAACAAACTTTGGAAATATCATCCAGATAATGAGAAGACCAATATAATAGGATGGAACGCGCTTCCGGCAGGTTACGCCATTCTCTCAGGGGAGACTTTTTCCGGGTACGGACAAACCTCCTTCTGGTGGTCTGCTTCTTCGGACGGGAATAAGGGTTATTACCGTCTTATTCATTATGCAGTAGACAGGTTTTCCTGCGCCTCGGCTGATAAATCGGCGGTATATGCCTCTGTAAGATGTGTTCGAAAGGCAGAAGACAGTTCACAAAATGAATAACAGATGCCAAAATTCTTTACAACTCAGGACAAGAAAAGAATCGTAGCTGCTATTACCAGGGCGGAATTAAAGACTTCTGGGGAGATCAGGGTGCACATAGAGACATATTGTCCCTCATCATCCCTGGAAAGGGCTGTTTTTGTATTCAACCAGTTGAAAATGTACAAAACAAAAGGCCGTAATTCTGTACTGATCTATTTAGCTACAGAATCAAGAAAATTTGCCGTACTGGGAGATACGGGGATCAATGCAGTTGTTCCTGACGGTTTCTGGGAATCTGTCAGGGAGATCATGCGGCAATCTTTTGTTGATGGCCGTTTTGTAGAAGGAATTTGTGCGGCTGTTGAAGAGATTGGTTCAAAACTGGCACAGTATTTTGCTTACCGCAAGGACGATGTTGATGAGTTATCCAACGAAATATCTTTTGGAGAATGAAAAAGACCGGCATAATTCTGTTTCTGACCAGCTGTTTTTTGAGTACGACTTTTTTCCTGAATGGGCAGGTCCCGGAACGTCCGGCAGTCCAGCGGCTCGTAAATGATCTGGCCGGCCTGTTCACAGTACAGGAAACGGAAACACTCGAGGCCGAGCTTGTTGATTTTGACAATTCGTCTTCCAACCAGATATGTATAGTCACAGTAGCGGGATTGCATGGGGAAGACATCAACATGGCGGCATATCAGATACTGGTAAACTGGGGAGTGGGATCGGCCAGCAACAATAACGGGGTGGTGATCCTGGTAGAGCACGCACCCGGTTCGCAGGGTGGCCGTGTGGCCATTTCTGTAGGTTACGGACTGGAAGGTGTCCTGACCGATGCCTTATCCAAACGGATCATTACCTATGACATAATCCCGGCGTTCAGGGAAGACCGTTATTACGATGGCGTCAGGGCAGGAGTTGCATCCATCAAGGCAGTAGCTATGGGTGAGTACGATACAGCCCGCAAACAGGGGGATGACACTCCGGCCGGAGTGATCGTTGTTTTGACCTTGTTTATTATCTTGTTCTTCTTTGTACTGATCATATATGTAGCCAACAAAAGAAAAGGGCCGACCAATCTGGGAGGCACAAACCGCAAAGGGCCCAGCATCCTGGAACTGATGATTCTAGCCAATTTGCTGGGGGGAAAGAGCCGGGGAGGATCCGGGTTCGGAGGAGGATTCGGTGGGGGGGGATTCGGAGGGGGAGGTTTTAGCGGTGGCTTTGGGGGCTTTGGAGGAGGTCTTGGAGGAGGCGGAGGTGCCTCCGGCAGTTGGTAAATGGCTGAAAGCAGCCACGATTTTTTTGACGAGCGGATGACGGATTATGTCCCCCGAATCAAACCGCACAAAGGCTATCCCCTTAATATTGCCCAACAATTCCATGCATCGGGGCAATCCACTGTCGCTTTTTCTCACCAGATCTATCTGACTGGTATCACCTGTAATAATAAATTTTGCATCTCGGCCCATTCGGGTCAGGAACATCTTCAATTGTGACAGACTCGTATTTTGCGCCTCGTCAAGGATCACACATGCATGATCCAGCGTCCTTCCCCTCATATAGGCCAGTGGTGCTATCTGCACGATACCTTCCTCCATTAGCGCTTCCAGCTTTTTAGCAGGGATCATGTCCCTCAAGGCATCATAAAGAGGTTGCAGGTATGGATCCAGTTTTTCTTTCATATCTCCCGGAAGGAATCCGAGTTGTTCTCCGGCTTCCACGGCAGGACGAGTCAGGATGATCCTCCTGACTTCTTTGTTCTTCCAGGCACGGACTGCCAGTGCGATGGCAGTATAGGTCTTTCCGGTTCCGGCAGGACCTTCGGCAAAGATCAGATCGTTTTCCTCATAGCATCTGACAAGCAATTCCTGATTTCTGGTGCGGGCCTTAATAAGACTGCCATTATTCCCGTATACCAGGACATTATCCGGTTCCCCGGGATCTTCCTCAGCAGCCTGGACGGCACCCCGCAGGATGGATAGCACACTTTCTTCTGAAAGGTGATGTCTTTTCTCATACAAGCTGACCAGCCTATCCAGTTTTTCCTCAAACCGGTCAATGTCCCCGGCAGGACCCTGTACTTTAATCTGTTCTCCTCTTGCGATAATCTTCAATTGGGGGAAAGCTTTCTTTAAGAGGGGTAACAGGGGGCTGTCCGGACCATAGAGGGCGGCAGGATGGATGGTTTCCAAAATAAAGATTTTTTCGTTCATAAGGCGGATATCGTCTGCGTTCATAAATCCCGGGGGATGTTTCCCGCATAAAGTTACGAAGTCTTTTAATAGTTTTGACTATTTCTGTCGTATCTGAAGGATCTTTGACCAGGGATCTGTAAAACCGGGAATCAGAAACAGGCAATACATAAT
>LUZA01000094.1 GCA_001603455.1 Bacteroidales bacterium Bact_09
AGATACAACAAGTAAAGGTTTCGTAATTCAAAAAAATATATATCTTTGTAGACTACATATATAAATAAAAGACAAACCCTATAAACTATTTACTAACCTAAAAACAAGACAGATGAAAAAATTCCTTTTATTGACTTTGTCAGTCATAATGGGGTTCACAGCATTGTTTGCTCAGCAGAGGGTTACCGGGACGGTGACTTCCTCGGAAGATGGTGCTCCAATACCCTATGTGACAGTGGTTGTAGCGGGAACAACTATTACCTCGCAGACCAATCTGGATGGTGTCTATTCAATTAATGTGCCGGCTGGCAGCAACACCCTCCGTTTTACTTTCGTGGGGATGCAGACGGTCGTTGCAGACATCAATGGCAGAGCGGTAGTTGATGTTATCATGTATCCCGATGCAATAGCACTGGAAGACGTTGTTGTTATCGCTTACGGTACAGCAAAGAAAGAATCGCTGACCGGCTCTGCAACAGTTGTCGACAACAAGAAGCTGGCAAGACGCGTTGTATCCAACGTGACCAAGGCTTTGGATGGTCTTTCCACCGGTGTTATTACCACCTCCGGTTCAGGACAGCCCGGTTCGGGCTCTTCTGTGATCATCCGCGGATACGGCTCCATCAATGCCAGCCAGACCCCGTTGTACGTTGTGGACGGGATCCCCTACAACGGCTCGCTTAATGCCATCAATCCTGCTGACATTGAAAGCATGACCGTTTTGAAAGATGCTTCCTCAGGAGCCCTGTACGGAGCTCGTGGCGCCAATGGTGTTATCATGATCACCACCAAAAGGGCCACCTCTGAAAAAGTAAGCATCACCTATAACGGCAGCGCCGGTATATCCAACCGTGCACTCAAACGTTATGATATGGTAGACCAGAGAGACTTCGTGAACATGACCTATGAAGCGTTGCGCAACACCTATGCTTTTGACAACGGGTACCCGTGGAAAGTTGCTTCCCAGAATGCCATGAATGACTTGTCGACAGCCCTGGGGGGTGAACTTTACAATCCCTATAAAAATTATACCTGGGCAACCATCATAGATCCGGCTACCGGTGCTGTAAGGGCCGATGCAGTATCAGCTTATGATGAAAACTGGATGGACGAAATTGAACAGCTGAATGCGTTCCGCCACGAGCACCAGTTAACGGTTGCCGGCGGCAGCGCCAGGACCAAAGCCTTGATGTCACTCGGTTTCCTGGACGAAAACGGTGTTCTGAAAACCACTTCCTTCCAGCGCTTTTCCGGACGCGCCAATGTGGAAAGCCAGGTGAACGACTGGGTGAAGGCCGGTTTGAACCTGTCTGCATCCATGACAAAATCCAACTCATCGGGTTACACGGGTTCTGCCTATGCCAACGTATGGTACAGTGCCCAGTTCATGGCACCCATTTACCCCGTATGGCTTAAGGATGAAACCGGTAAGAACCTGCTGGATGAGCTGGGGAACAAACAACTTGACTATGGGGTTACCCGTCCCAACCTGCACGACTTCAGCAGTGTGGGTACATTATACGATGATAAGTTCATCAATACAGGTGACAACGTGAGTGCCCGTACCTTCTTGGCCATCGGGTCAGATCAGGACAAGGCAGGATGGCTCAAGGGCCTCAAGCTGACGGCTAACTTCGGGGTTGACTACGTTAGCTCCAACAACACGACATTCTACAACATGTATCATGGTAACGCTGCAAGCTCCAACGGACGTCTCACCAAGAGCAACGGCCGCACCTTGAGCTTCACCTTCAACCAGCTGTTAACTTGGAACCGCAGCTTTGGCAACCATACCATCGACCTGCTGGCCGGCCACGAGTTCTACAACTATACCTACAGCTACCTCATGGCCCAGAAGACCAACCTGGTGGACGGAATCCTGGAACTTCGCCCCGGCACCACCATTGCCGATGCCGACTCCTATTCCAATGCATACAAGATCGAATCTTACCTTTCGCGTTTGAATTACAACTTCAAGGACAAGTACTATTTCTCCGCTTCCTTCCGTACCGATGGTACTTCCCGTTTCCATAAAGACAGCCGTTGGGGAAATTTCTGGTCTGTTGGCGCCAACTGGCGCATAACACAGGAGAATTTCATGAAGAACGTAACCTGGATAGACAACCTGGCTCTGAAGGTCAGCTATGGAGTGCAAGGTAATGATGACCTGGGTACTTTATATGCATGGCAAAGTTTCTACGACCTCGGCTATCCCAACGCAGGATTTACAGGAGCCATGATTTCTTCACTGGAAAACAAAGACCTCAAATGGGAGAAAAACGCCAACTTCAACGTCGGACTGGATGCCAGGTTGTTTGGCGGCCGTTTGGACCTGAGTTTTGAATACTTCAACCGCCTGACCTCGGACATGTTACTGAGATATCCCATGGCGCTCTCTACCGGTTTCACCGGATACGATGCCAACGTGGGCACCATGGTCAACAAAGGGCTTGAATTGACACTTTCTGCCCAATTGGTCGACACCCGCAATTTCGGATGGAGGGTCACTTTCATGGGATCCAGAGTGAACAATAAAGTCTTATCTCTGACAGAAGACGCTCCTCAAATCGTCAGCGGAAACTATGTTTACAAGGAAGGCTTGCCCATCAGAACATTCTACATGGCAAAATCTGCCGGGGTAGACCCTGCAAATGGTGCAAGGCTGTATTGGGTATATGATGAAAAAGACGAAGACGGAAATCCCATTGATCCTTACATCAGTTCCTCCTATGAAAAGGCTGCTGTAAGCAAATGGTATTTCGGAAGCCGTATCCCGGACCTCTATGGTAGCGCCAGCATGGAACTGACATTCTTCAACAGCATTGACCTGAGTGTCATGACCACCTATTCCATAGGAGGTCAGATGTATGATGCCCTTTACGTCGGTGCCATGAACCCCATGTATACCGGAAACACCTGGAGCAAGAACGCATTGCGCCGCTGGCAGAAGCCCGGTGACAGGACAGACGTTCCCCGTGCCGGTATTAACGCAAAGTTCCAACCATCGGACGCTTACCTGATTGATGCTTCTTACTTCGCCATCAAGAACATCACCCTGGGTTATACCCTGCCCGCTTCCGCTGCCAGGAAACTTGGCGTATCCTTGCTCAGGATTTATGTTACCCTTGACAACATGAGCATGTTCAATTACCTTAACGGTATGGACCCGCAGTATAATTTCTCCGGTTCTACTGACTATGTATATTCTCCCAACAAGACATACACAATAGGTCTTAATCTTAACTTTTAATTAACGGAGGAAAACGAATATGAAAAAAATATACAGTATTCTTATCATAACGTTAGCGGTGGCAGTTACCACGGTTTCCTGCTCCAAGGATGCACTGGAAACTTCCCCCACTACCGCTGTATCAGGGGATGGACTGTTCACCAATGCAACAGCAGCCATGGTGCCCCTGAACGGTATTTATCGCTCTATGTATACCGCCGGCTGGTCTACAACCGGCAACACACACCAGTGCTTCGGGATCACTGCCTACAACCTGATGGCAGACGTGATGGGGGAAGACCACATCATGTCCGGGCAGGGTAGCGGCTGGTTCTGGTACGATTGCACGTATAACGTCAAACAACGCTATACGTCGGGAGCATGGCGTTCCTATGATTTATGGAGTGCATACTACAAATGGGTTGCCAACGCCAACTACATCATTGCAGCAGAGGAAACCATGGAAGGTCTGCCCAGTGACGTGAATTACGTCATAGGAGCAGGTTACGTTATCCGTGCCTACAGTTACTTCATGCTGATACAATCGTTTGCCCGCACCTACAAAGGCCATGAATCCGACAAGGGTGTTCCCCTGTACACTGAACCCAGTGCCGCCGGAACCGAAGGCCAGCCGCGTTCCACGGTGCAGCAGGTATACGACCAGATTGTGGCTGACATTGAAAAGGGTGTTGCCCTGCTTAAAGATGCCAAACCGCAGATGCACAAGTCACACATTGACTACTACGTTGCCCAGGGTATTGCCGCCAGAATTTACCTTACCATGGAAAACTGGAGCAAGGCCAGGGATGCTGCTGCTGAAGCACGCAAGAACTCAAGCATAGGTGACAAAGCTGACCTTACTGCCGGCATGAACTCAAGAACTCCCAAGAACGTGATGTGGGGTGCCGAGATCATTGCTGATCAGTCCGGTATTTACGCCTCCTTCCTGATGCACATGGATTGCAAGTCGCCTGGTTACGGCAACACGGCTTTTAAACAAATCAACAAGCAGCTGTATGCCAAAATGGGTCCCAATGACGTTCGCACCGATTGGTGGGATCCCACCCATCCAAACAATATAACTGACAAAGGAGTAGAACTTGGTTACCAGCAATTGAAGTTCAGATGGTTAGACAAAAGCCTTTACACCGGCGATTATATCTGGATGCGTAATGAAGAAATGCTCCTTACTCAGGCAGAAGCTGAATGCCGCCTTGGAAACGATCAGGCTGCACGCGACCTGCTGATGCAGTTGATGGCAAAACGTGACCCTGACTACACCGTCAACAAATCCGGCACCGCACTTGGCGCCCTCACCTCGGACGAGACCGGCTCCCTGCTTGAAGAGATCCTGATCCAGCGCCGTATAGAGCTTTGGGGCGAGTACGGACGTATCTATGACATCAGGAGACTGAAACAAGGTTTCACAAGAACCGGAACCGACGGCATGGGATGGCCCACAGCTGCTTTAATTACCGGTAGGAATACCCAGAATCCGGAATCCTACGCATGGGTACTGACCATACCCCAGGCTGAGTTTGACGGCAACAAAAACCTGGATCAGTCTGTTGATCAGAATCCTATGGATGACGGTGTTTAATTGAAAGCATAAAATTATTACTATGAAAAAATTACTGAATATATTTGCTGTAGTTACTCTGTCTGCCGTGCTTCTGGCATCGTGCAACACAGAGCAAATCACAAAAGT
>LUZA01000006.1 GCA_001603455.1 Bacteroidales bacterium Bact_09
CGGCGCAAATAAACTCCAATATTAAACCCTTTCATCTGTATAATAATTTGTTGCTAACAAATGTAGGCTTTTTTTTATTACTTTTGTGTTAATAAAATCTTTCGATTATGGAAAAGAATCTGAAAACCATTATTATCATCCTCTCTGCAGTGGCAGCACTGCTGATAGGAGCACTGGTCTGGATCTGGATAGACCGCGGTGGTATGATAAAAGAACTGAACCTTGAAAAAGAGGAGCTAACCCAACAGACGATACAACTGCGTTCCGAATATGACTCTTTGAGCACGACCAATGATACGCTTAACCTTCGCCTTATGGAGGAACGGGAAAAGATCGATCTGCTTATTGAACGCATCAACAAGACCGAAGCCACCAACCGTACCCGTATCCGTGAATATGAGAAGGAGCTGGGGACTTTGCGCAGCATCATGCGCAGCTACATCCGGCAAATCGATTCACTCAATACCCTGAACCTGGCGCTGCGGCAGGATGCGACCCAGGCAAGGGAAGAGGCTTCGCGGGCATCGCAGCAATACGAAGAGCTGCGCACCACGACCGAAGAATATGCCCGGCAGGTCGAGATCGGGGCTCAGATCAAGGGACGTGACTTTGTTCTTACCGGCATTACCGAAAGTGGCAAGAATTCCGAGCGCTCCAGCCGTATCACCCGGCTAAAACTGTGCGGGAGCCTTATAGAAAATGCCATTGCACAGAAAGGACCGCGCAACATTTATCTGCGCATCAAGGGTCCGGATGGTATTTTGCTTACCAATCCCGGTCAGGGCGTTTTCAACGCTGCCGGAGAACAATTGGTGTACTCGGCAGTACGGGAGATCGACTACCAGGGCGCCGAAGTGGAATTCTGCATTTTCTTTGGCGGGGTTAGCTTTAGCCGCGGCATTTACACGGCAGAAGTATATACCACTGACGGACAAATTGGCATGACCGACATTCTTCTGCGTTGATCTACGTTCATATTCCCTTTTGCCGGAGTTTCTGCTCCTATTGCAACTTCTATTCAAGTACCAGGATCCGGGAGATTCCCGTGATGCTGGAATCCATTCGACAGGAATGGGAACGGGAGCGTGACTCATGGATGGACCTATGGCACAGCGGAAAGTTCCCGCTGCGTCATACCATTTATCTGGGAGGAGGAACCCCTTCAGTATGTTCCCCCCGGGAATTGCATCCTTTACTGACAATGCTGATCCATGACATGAAAAAAGCCGGGATGGAGCCTGCGGAGGTCACGATGGAAGTAAATCCGGGAGATATTACCATCCCCTATTGCGTATCATTGCTTAATTCCGGGGTTAACAGGCTGAGCATTGGCATCCAGTCTTTTGATGATGATCATCTGAAGGCCATGAAGCGCCGGCACACGGGCAGGTCAGGAAAAGAATCATTTTACAAAGCCCGGACGGCCGGTTTCCGCAACATCAGCATAGATTTGATATTCGGGTTTCCTGGCCTTACGATATCCCTATGGGAAGACACCCTGCGTCAGGCAGTTGCCCTGGGGCCGGAACATATCTCGGCCTACCAGCTAAGCCTGGAGCCTTCTTCCCCTTGGGGCAGGAAGGGGGTCCTCCCGCCGCAGGAGGAATGTGCCCGGCAATATGCCCTTTTACAGGATTACCTGCAGCTCACAGGATATATCCAGTACGAGGTGTCCAGTTTCTCCCTGCCCGGCAGGGAATCGCAGCACAACAGCGGGTACTGGCTCCGGATTCCCTACATAGGACTTGGGCCTGCGGCCCATTCTTTTAACGGACAAGACCGGTATGCCAACGTGGCACACCTGGACCGTTATGTGGAAGGGATCCGCAGTGATAAACCGGCTCGGACCTATGACCGCCTGAAAGCAAGCGATGTGCATAACGAGCACATTATGTTGCAACTCAGGACAGTGCATGGCTTATCCCTTTCTCAAATGGAAGCACGCGAAGGATCCGGTGCAATGGAAAGCCTGTTAATACAAATAGCCCCGTTACTGGAACAGGGCTTGCTTATCAAAAAAGAGGACCGGGTATTCATACCCGCCGGCCGGTTTTTTATTTCTGACAATATCATCCGGGATTGTCTGCTGCCTCTTTGATAGCCCGGTACACCTCCCGTCCAAAACAATGGATTAGGGGTTCTTTCAGGAATTCAAACACCCTTACTTTTTTCTTTTCTCCCTGTAAGCGCGCCGTACTGCACAAATGGCACTGGTGGTAATTGAGCCCGATTGTATCGCCTGTAAGTTTTTGTACCCGGATGGGATATAGCCAGCACGATATAGGTTTACGCAGGGAAGAGATTCCTTCATTCCAAGCCTTTTCTATGGCACACATACAATTCCCGTCACGAAAGAAAGCATAGGCGCATTCTTTCCCTTCTATCAGCGGAGTCACGGCATCGTCTTCAAAGTCGTTGACCCAGGGGCCCTGTATCTCTACTGCACATACGCCTTTGCGTTGCATGTAGGGCATATACTGCTCCCATTCCTGTTCCAGCAACCGGCATTCTTCAGGGGTAAGGGGTGCACCGCTGTCTCCCTCCACGCAGCAGATCCCCTTGCAAACAGGCAGGTCGCAGCAAAAATGCCCGGTCAGCACCCCTTCACTGACAATGATCTTATCCGAAACTATGATCACTGCACCGGTGCCGGATAGGGGTCAAGTTTCAGGTCCTCTCCGTATGTATCTTTCAATTCCTGAATAAAGACATTAATGGCCGCCATGGCTTTACCCAATTCTGCGATTTCTTCCTGCGGGATGGAAGTATCTTTAATATATTCCATTAACTGCACTGTCTGGGAAGTATGTTTTACATTGTAGTTATACCACATTTCAACATACTGATAGTCTATTCTGACAAGCTCTTCCTGCCGTGAGGGAGCAAGTGAATCAAAATCCACATCTGTAAATTCCTTTGCTTTCGCATGCATTTTCACACATTCACGGGCCAGGGTGTTTGCGCTTTCCATTGCTCCCCGGACAAATTCCTTTAATTCTGTGTTATCTTTCAAGGCTTTGGACATTGTTAGGTCAAGCTGAGGGACATTGGAGGGTGTATTGCAGGAGATAAGGCCTGCCACCATCATAACAAATAAAATAATCTTTTTCATGGTTCAGGAAATTAACAACACAAAGATAATAAAAAACCGCCCCTAAAAGGAGCGGTTTTGTAAGTTCATTCAATGATCACTAAAAACGGAATCCTATTTTCAATTGCGGAAAGGCAAAGAATTTGAATTGCATTTCATATGCATTGTATTCTTGGCCGTCTGCGTACATACGGACTGCTGAATAGTAATAATTGAAAGGGCGTACCTCAAGAGCTATGTTCATGCCCGGCAGGAAGTTGTATTCCACGCCGGCCGTGATCGCTCCGGATATTGCATATGCTTCGCCTGCACGTCTGTCCAGCGCATAGAGTTCAAGAGGATCTGTCTCTCCGTCTTCCACAGGTATCTCTATCCCCGTATAGGGCAGGTACGCCTGTACTCTTGCATGTTGGAAACCGCCCAGTACACCGATGTAAGGAAACAGCCTCCCGTTGCAGTTGTTGAAATAGTAGTCCGCACCGACAGTTACAAGGTATTTGTCGGTCAACCTGCCTTCAACCCACTGAATGCCTCCCTGGTTTAAAAGTCCCCGGGAAGAACGGGTAAGACTGCTACTCTCAAGATCGATGCCTTCAATATAATCACGCTCGGGCGTAACGTCTATTTGCATGGCAAACATGGCGTTCACTGCAAAGCGGTTGGTGACGAAGAATTTTCCCTGGATCCCTGCAATGTTGGCGATCGAATTGTTATTCAGACTGCCCATCTGCAGGTAATAACCCACGCTTTTATCTGTCGGATCAATGCCCAGTTCTGAGCCCGGCATATAGCTGGGCAGCAGGGGAGTTAAATTGTCCAGATAGTCAAAGTATAATCCTCCGCCCAACACTGCCGAGACCTGAAACTGTCCCGCACGTGGAGCATATACAGCACTTCCGGAGCGTTCTGCCGGTTGCGCCTTAAGGGACGCAACCGTTAGAACAGCTATCAGAAATATGCTAAGTTTTTTTATCATTATACGCAAATCTTATCCGTATTGTTATTGATAGTTTTCCAGAAGTTTGGCTCTGATACCTTCCAGGATAACGAGTTTCTGCTGCAGGCTTTGAATTTCTTCCAGCCAGATATCAATCTGTGCCTGGTACCTTGCGGCTTCGTTCTCTATCAGACCCATAAAGCTGGGCATGGGCAAACCTTGTTCATAAAGAGCAATGGCTTCCTCGATCCTGCGGAGTTCATTCTGTTTTTCCATGAGGTCATGCTTTGCACGAGACCATGCTTCGAGCAATCCTTCGTTGGCAATATTGCCTCCGTTGTGTGCCCACATAGCCTGCTGGATCAGCCACTGGTATTCTTCGATCCACAATTCGTAGATTTCAATATTACCCATTACCCATTCACCCTTAACTGGATCATAGTAGCCACCGATGGCAAGCAGTTCTTCTACGATGTCGTCCAATTCTGCCTGGAGTGCATCTCTAAGGGCTTTGGCTTCCGTATACAGTGCAAGCTGGGCATCGTACAATGCCTGGATCTTATCAATGAGAGCGGCATATTCGCCATTCTTCACGCGGTTGTAAGTATCCAGGTAAGCCTGGTAGTCGCGGGTCTGCCAAATAGCATAGAAGTAATGGCCTTCGCCGTAGTTATTTCTTTCACTCCACAACCAGAGCGGCAGGTCACCTGCCCATTCTGACCACTGTTCGCCGCAGTATTCGCCGGCATTCAGCAGGGCGGCATATGATACGTAGAGGTCACATTTTTTGTTCAGGTAAGTAATGTCAAAATCAAGTGACGGGCTGATGGTGGTACGGCCCATTCCGTCGGGACCTTCCAGAACAAAGAAGAACTGTGTAGCATCTACAGGTCTGGGTTGTGTTTCGTCCCAATCCTTGTCATCATCATATACAGGAGGATCGTACTTGGACGGCGTTGCATAAATTTCTTTAATTGCCGGTTTTTCAGTTACTGCAGCCAAGGCTTGCGTTCTGGACCAGTCGACAATATCAATTACTTTTCCTTTGCTGTCGTAAACGTATTTTTTGGCTTTCCACTCCCTGTCAAAAGGATCGAACATGGCTGTTTCCATGGCTCCCAGACCTTCTACGGCATTGTAGTAAGCCTTAATGGCATTTTCAATGGGTTTTGTAGAAACGCCTACCATATATGCTTGATAAGCAGCGCGGTCCAATTTGCCAAAGAAATCAAACAATACTTGTTCTGCCGCATCTTTATAATCGGCTGCGTTAATGGTTATAACCGTACCTCCGTGGGGGTTTTCGAGTCCAATTTCAACTTGTCTGTCTTCGAACAGCCAGTACAGGAACAACCATACATACCAGTCCTGTTTGGTCAGCTCTGTGATCTTTTTATTGGAATTGGCATACACTGCACGCATAATATCACCGTATACCACAGGTGTGGGTTTGTAGGTCCATGCGGTAGCATGTTCCCAGAACGGGGGATATCCTTCGGGATGTGTTCCGTCCATCAGGCCCTTGAGCTGGGTGATGATGGCATCCATCTGGGTGGGTGCATTTATCAGACCTATGATGGTGTTCAGTGCGTTGATTACAGCACCGGCATTACCTTGAAATATGAAATTAGCCAAAGTGCCGGCGTTAAATTTAATACCGCCCAGTACTTCCGAGATGTTAGCACTTCCCGGTACGGTCAGTGTGCCTTCATCCAGCCAGCCATCCAGATATTCCATGAACAGGCTAATCAGACTATCGGCTGCAAAATACATATCGTCATAGGTGTTCAGGTGTACCCTGTAGTTGGCCATCTGAGTATCCCATGCGGTCCAGGCATTTACCCATGCAGTGTAACGGGAACCCACATGGCTGCCGGAAATACGTGCTTCATCATAATATTTCTGCCAATTATTCCAATTGGTTTTATACTTGGTAGTAGCATCATTGGCCTGTTTTTGTTTTGCTTCGAGGTTACGTTTGATAACCCCGGAATCCTGATCTTCAAATTCGGCGCGGGTGTCTTCGATAACGCGCATATCGCGTTTCATCATATTGAACATGCTGTTGGCTCCTGTCCAGGGAGCGGTAATGGAATATGTTCCGTTAACAACATGGATGTTGGGATCGTCACCTTTGTCGCTGAATACATTAGCAATAGAAACTTTCCGGTTCTTGGTCAGCGCAGCGTTGGCGTTATCGAGTGCCTGATGGTCAAACAGCAGCCATTTTTCCTGCAGTTTAATAAAATCGATTTCCATTTCTGCGATCTCTGCACGCAGAGCGGTGATCACGTCCTGGAATCCAGCTATCAGTTCGTCAAATTCTCCGTGGTAAGCATTATAAAGGGCTTCGTAAGCCTCTACTACGCCGGTCAGGTATTCGATCTGACATTCCAGTCTCATCTTGTCACGTTGCATGTGGAGGAGGGCATGTTCAACGTCTTCCGGATAGGTAACGTTCACATACCATTCGTATGCAGTTTTGGCATAGTTCAGTTCTATTTGTGCCTCGGCCAGATCCAGGATAACGCCTTTGATCTGGAACAGGATGGCGTCCAAAGCATTCAGGAGATCCTGAGCCAGTGTGGCGGCATTTGCGATCTTCCATTGTTCAAAAGCAAGCAGGGCAGCTTCATAAGCCTGCATAGCCTGAACCATCTGTGCCTGCATCTGGGCAATTACCAACTGGTAGGCGGCAATGGCGGCATCGGCTTCTGCGCGATAAATCTCGAGTTCAATTTCCATTTTCTCGATTTCTTTAGCCCATGCTTCTTTATGAAAATCTGTCAAAGCTTTTTCCCATTCAACTTGTGCCTGAATGAGGGCGGCTTCGGCTTCTATTCTCTTGGCCTGGGCAGCTACAACGGCTTCCTGGGCCTTGATATAACTGGCCTGGGCCTGGATCAAAGCGGCGTTGGCAGCTTCTACCTGTACCTTGGCCTGTACAAGACTGGCTTGTGCGGTCAGCAAGGCAGCCTTTGCATTACGCATGGCTTCAATGCCGGGGCTGGGCTCATTCTTAATACAGCCTACGGCGAGTACACCCAGTACTAAAAAGGCTGCACTCCATTTCAAAAATTTTTTCATGCATCAAAAATTTTAAGTTAAACAAAAGTTTTTAGAAGTTATCTTAATCAGAATATTACTTTTCGGCTATGATATATATTAATGCAAAGTTAAACGATAATTTGAATTCGCAAAACTTTTTTTGTTGAAAACTTGTTGGAAACCCTTGGGTTTTCAAGGTTCGGAAGGCTCTCCGGGCAGGGAAAGCTGGTTGGTCCCTTTCTGAGGCTGCATATTCTCTTTAAAATTCCACGCTTCAAAATGTGGATGATCAAGTATTTCCCGGGGAATCATGCCGTTGAGCAGGTTGTTGCGGATAATGAACGTTGTCAGGTTCTTCAGTCCGGTGGCATATTGCGCGGGAATGTTGTATCCCAGCAGCAGGAAGTTGGTCAGGTTGCAATTTTCCAGATTAATGATTTCCAAGTTGTTCAGATCTTTCCATGAAATGGGAAGCCAGCCTGTAACACCGCTGTTGTTCGACAAGTCAATTTCTTCCAGGTACGTTAACACCGACAGCGGGTCCTTCTCCTGCCCGTCCCCTACAGATCCTTCCAGCCGGCCATTGGACAATACCAATTTTTTCACGTACCGGGCTCCGTTTCTGATGGCCGATTCCAAAGTCACTCCGGCCCAGGTATCGGCCGGGAGTTGCAGGTTCCACACATGGGTATCCCTCCAGTTGTCCCCGCGCATGTTCCTGTGGAACCGGACCAGAGCTGTGCTGTCTCTTTGGGCAATGCGGGCACCGCGCTGTGTAAGGGTGAAGGCCTTGTAAACCTGATCTGTACCTGCTTCCCGCACGTACAGCACAGTACTGCGGGTGCTGAGGGTTGTAGCGGGCAGTACGTTAAAATTCCACGTTGTTTTCCTTCCTTCGACTATTTTTGTTGTATTGACCAGCCATCCGGCTTCTGTCATGTATTCGGTGGCGATATTGGATTCGACCGTAAGGGTAAAGGAGTCTCCTTCGTTATGCAGGATCTCCGGTGCATTGACAGAAGCGTTGACAAAAACGGCTTCCGGCGCCTGGTTGATCACCAACGAAACACGGAGAGTACCCCCGGTGCGGGCCAGTTCTATCTTGGAGGATCGCGCTGTGGTTTGCATATTGGGCTGTACGGTAAAGGTAAGATTACCGCCATATTCCCCCCTGGGTTCCACTGCCAGTCCGGTCACCCACGAAGGATGGGAAAGGACACCCCAGGAAACGTTGGCCTGTACAGGAATGCTGTATGCCGCGCCAGTTGCAGGGACTTCCAGGGTGTCAGGATCACAAATAATGTATGGCTGTGCTCCTTCCTGGCGTATGGTCCTGGTGACCACAAGAGGTTCCTCATCGAAGGTTGTCACCGTGAGCTGCGCCTGACGCGCTTCTGTACGGGTATTGGGTTGTACCTGTAAAGAAAGTGTCTTTGTTTCCAGTGCTTTTGTCTCCACAACCGAAAGCCACTCTTCGGAAACCGAAGCCTTCCACGGCACATTGGAAAGTACGGGAATGGAGAGGGTCCCTCCCGCTGCCTGTGCCTTTGGTATGTTTTCCTGACCTGGTAGATATAATTTTCTTTCTCCGGCAAGCTGTGTTATGGAGATGGTTTTTACATAGGGTCCGTTTTCCTGAACAATATCCAGAATCGTCGACCTGGGCTCTACATCATCATTCCTGTTTATGGTTATACGCAGTCCGTTATCCAGGTGTATAACCTGCGAAATCCAACCTGCAGTTTTTGAAAGATCTTCCTTCCAGTTGAAATTGGACTGTACGGCTATGGTGTAAGTTCCTCCTGCGGCCGGAATGTCTTGCAGAACGGACGGATCCAGTATGGCATGGGGTTCGGCCCCTTCCTGGGTTACGGTCACCACGGATTGCCCCAGGTTGGGATGTCCGGGAGTCGATATGACCAGGGATCCCTGCCGGGTTTCCACACGTGGATTGGCATCCACCATGAAGACGCAATCCTGTGGCTGCATCAGGCGTGTTCCCGTAAGGTGGATCCAGGATGTTTCCGTTGCGGCTTCCCATTCAATGTTGGACAGTACCGTCACCTTGTACTGGCCTCCCTGGGCTACTGCCGTTATGGTATTTGTCTCTAATTCTATGGCGGGGCTTTCTCCGTCCTGCAGGATCGTGAAGACAGCGGAGAGTGACCCGTTCTTCTGGGTAAACTGTATGCGGCAAGACCTGCCTTCCAGGCTTGTATTCTGCTGTACCGTGAAAATATACCTCTTTGTGGTAACGGTCTTTGTTTCCTTATACGACACCCAGTCCTGTTCGGGAAC
This sequence comes from Bacteroidales bacterium Bact_09, assembly GCA_001603455.1. Lineage (GTDB taxonomy): Bacteria > Bacteroidota > Bacteroidia > Bacteroidales > UBA932 > DMER64. Next base: position 9,375 of record LUZA01000006.1, read on the forward strand.
AACGTTCAGTTCCACATTGGTGGTAACACCCACCGAGACCGTATCGCCAGCGGCTTTCACCGTTCTCTGGGTATTGTCAAGTGCCAGTTCCGGCACTTCACCTTTCTGCGTAACGGTAATTTCCCTGCGTATCTGTTCCCCGACAATGAAAAAGGAAGATTGGCGGGCATCAAGACTTGTATTGGGCAAGGCCGTGACCATCATGTTCTTGTCACCATATCCTTTCATGGGATTAATGGTTATCCAGGTATCTGATATTTCTATGGTCCATAAAAAATTAGAGGATATGGAAAATTCACGGGCTTGGCCGTCAGCTGGAAAATCGATCTTTGTGTACGGAGTGACCAGGACTTCGTCGTTCCCGGGGCGGATGCACCCGCACAAAAACAATGCGAGGGCAGGAAGGGTCATCCGTTTTATTATACGTAACATAATTTTTTTCTTTAGGAAAATTTACGTAAGGGGTGCAAGTTACGGATTTTTTGAATAAGACGTATCTTCGGGGTTATTTGTTGCACCGGAAAGCACTACCCTGGAGGCATTCCCGTATTCCATGATCTGCCTCACGAAATCCCTGATCATGGCTGTATCTGTCTGTTTCAGCATGTTATCAAAGCCTGTGACAAAATCCCTGCCACTGCGGCTGTACAGGATAAGCATCCGGCAATGGTATTCCGGGTCGGACAGGCTGGTTTGATGTTCTACCAGCAGGGAATGACGGGACTGTTCCAGCTGATCGACAGCTGGGCCGTAAGCTGCCAGGTCGGCCAAAACCTGTTCCAGCCGGTGTTCATTGTAAGCCATATCTGTTGCCGGTGAAGAAAATCCTATGTATAGAAAATAATGGCCCCTGGGATAATATTCCAGCGAGGATTGTACGTAAACAGAGCGGTCAGCAGCCTGAAAAATAAGCCTTTCCAGCATTCGCAGCAAAACGTACTGTTCCAGTGTATATGGGCAGGGACCGGAATAAACGCGGGCGGCTTTGCTTTCCATGGCCGGATTGGGAAAAGCTATCGTATGTTCATGCAACCCCTTGCGGATGCCCTCGCGTGGGGGCACAGGTTCGGCAGTACGTAATTTACGATTGTTTATGCCTGCAAGGAATTCCTCGGCCAATATCACCAGGGTATCGGGACAAATATCCCCTGTGCATACGAAGTCAAATCCCCTGGGTGTTGACGGCTTTCCGGGAGAACGCCTTTCAAAAAGCATGGTGCGCAGGGTATCCAGTAAAATAGTCCGGGACAGATCCCGGGATGATTGTATGTTTTTTTCCCTTTCCTTCCACATATCCTGCATCTGGGCAGGATAGAGCAGTAACCTGTTGATCTGGGACGAGGCCTCCCGCAGGAAGGTGCGCAGGGAATCGGGCGTTGTGGCATGTTTTAACAGAAGCCCCTGGGTTGTTTGTTTCCACAACAGCGGGCCCCTGCCTTTCCGGAACTCTTCCTGGGGTACAAAAGGCATGAAAACCCGGGGCTCCCTTTCCACTGCGGCAAAATGGATTTTTCCCCTGGAAAGCGTATCGGGCCTGATGTAAAGCAGTGAACCGCCGGACAATTGCCAGACCGAAACGCCGTCATGCGCCGTGTTCATCTGCCGCACCACCCTGCCCCTTGTGGACGTATCGGCCGGGAATGTGTCACGCTTGTTTTCCGTACCTGGGATAGGTTCTACCCAAACTTGGCGGAAAAGACGCCCGAGGCTGTCAATATTTACCTCAGGAATTACCTGGGTGCGTTCCAGGCTGTCGAGCTGCAGCCTCAGATCAATGTCCAGGATCCTTGCCGCCAATTCAAGCAGGCGGGTGTCTTCAAAGGGGAACAGCAAGCCGGAGAGCTCCCTTGCCAGGCGAGCCCTTTCTTCCAGCAGCTCCTCAGGAATGAACCGTACAGGCTCTATCAGGCTGTCCGCCGCAGAGACTGCCCGGTAAAGCGTAAAGCCAGGAGGAGAAGAAAGCAGAACGCCTCTAACATAACGGTTTACATGATCTGTAGTGACATAGTTTACCATCTCGTTAACAAAGCGGTAGCGCCATGTGGCAGATGGGACCGGAATTCCGTCAAAAAAATGCCGGATACATTCTTGCAAATAATGGTCGTTGGTCTGTACGTTCCTGCTCTCATAACGCCAGCGTTCCCTCAGAAGATAATCCCTGCGGGCCAGCTGGTATGTTTCCTGGGAAACACCATTACGGGCCAGACTGGCGCATTGGCCGGCAAGATTGCAGAAAGAAGCTGTCAGGCTGTCGGGATGTCCCCGCGAGGCCCAAACCATGTTATTATCTGTATAGGCACAGGAGGGATATTCCAGGTCCAGGTCCGCCGCATACTCCATAACGTGGCGCATGAAATCCATAACATAGTACTCACTTCCGTCACGCATTTCTCTGGGAAGTACGGGCAGGGGAAAGGATATTTCTATGCGGGGATATCCGTCCTGCAAGACAAGGGGCATCGGTTTTGCCGTGAAAGCACGGGCTGCCAGCGCCGAATCTAGGCCCTGCGGAACTTCCTGCGCCTGCATAATATCTACCGAAGCAGGCAGGGCCGATAATTCCCGGCGGACAAGCAACTCAACGGAGTCTGCCTGGAAGGGTCCCACCAGAATGACTCCCTGCAAATGCGGCCTGTATTTACCGGGAGACGTTACGTGCTGTTCCCTCAGGGCTCTGACCAAAAGGGCAACGCCGTCCCCGGCACCGGAAGGAGAAGTAAGTACCCGGCGGAAAAACGGTGTCCTGTCGGGTTTCTGGACAATGGCAAAATGCATCTGTCCTTTGGGTAGCTCGTTTATATAAATATAGTATGTAAGCCCGTTGGGAAGCTGACCGGTACGGAACCGGCTATCCGGAGGAACAGCAGAAGCAGCCGGAGCAGAACCTATAGCCGTTACCACAACAAATAACATAATAATTAACGACAAACCACGCAATTTCATACGGCACAATTTATGTGATCAGTAATTGCAAAGGTATAAAAAAAGCTTTATCTTTGTCTGCTTGAGAAGTAGCATATTCTAACTCAACATTAATATACAAACGATGAAAAAATTTAAGCACTTTATTGCCACTGCAGCACTTGTTGCCGCCTGTACCGGTTTTACACAGGCACAAGATTTAAATGCAGCCATCGAGGCATACAACCTGGGAGCCACAGCTGCACAAGAAGGCAATTATATTACCGCCATTGAACATCTAAACCGCGCCATGGAACTGGGAACTACTTTGGGCGAAGAAGGTGCATCTGTTGTTACGGATTGCAAAAACCTGATCCCCCAGCTATATCTGCGCCATGCAAAAGAACTGGCAGCCGGCGGAGAAGGTCCGGCATCACTGCCCATTCTTGACAAAGCTGCCAAAACCGCAGCTGCCTATGGTGACCAGACAGGTATTCAGGCAGAGGTTAATGACCTTAAGTCAAAGGTATATTACATCATTGCCAATGAGGCATTTGGAAAAAAAGAATTTGCCCTTGCCATAGAAAACTACAGGAAAGTACTGGAGCTGGATCCTGCCAACGGTATTGCATACCTGCGCCTGGGACAGGCATCTGCCAACAGCGGTCTGGAAGATGAAGCCGTCGCTGCGCTGGAAAAAGCCGCAGAATTGGGGCAGGAAGACAATGCCCGCCGCCTGATGGGATTTATCTATCTGAAAAAAGCAGTCGGCGCCCAAAAAAACAAAGATTGGGAACAAGTGTACCAGGCGGCCGGAAAAGCTGTTGAATTTGCAGACAACGTACAATCCAACAAACTGTTGGGCTTGGCCGCCATGGAGCTAAAACGCTTTCAGGAAGCCCTGACCGCCTGGGAAAAAGTGATGAAGGCAGATCCTGATGCCAAAGACATCAATACCACATATTACCGTCTTGCCGTTGTTTACGAAGGGTTGGGAGACAAAGCCAGCGCCTGTGCCTATTACAACAGGATTTTGAACGATCCTAATTTCAAATCCATTGCCGAATATAAGATCAAAACCGAATTAAAGTGCGAATAGACAAATTGTCTCATGCCATATTATTTAGTGGAGAAGAGGGCTCAGGTGCTTTACCGCAGGCCCTCTCTCTGGCTAAATACATCCTCTGTTCAGGAAAAAAGGACGGAGGTACTGCATGCGGCATATGCACTTCGTGCCGGAAAACGGCACAAATTACACATCCCGACCTGCACTTTGTGGTTCCCGTAAACCGCTCTGGCAGCCAATCTTCTGTGCGTTTGCCTGTTACCGATGATTTTCTGGACTTGTGGCGAGCAGCTTACCTGGAAAACCCGGACATAACTGAACAGGAATGGTATAAAAAACTGGAGATAGAGAACAAGCAGGGAGTAATCGGAGCCGCCGAGGCGGGCAATATTATAAGGAAATTACAGTTCCGCTCATTTGAAGGCGGTGCCCGGGTTATGATCATTTGGCTGCCCGAACGCATGCATCCTTCTGCTGCCAACAAATTGCTCAAGATCCTGGAAGAACCGGCTCCCGGAACATATTTTTTGCTGGTAAGCCACCGTCCCGACCAGCTGCTGCCCACTATCAGGAGCCGCTGTATGCCCATACAAGTACCTCCAAAAGAACAAAGGCCCCTGGGCCGTGAAGCATACGAGAGCCTGGAGAATCTGTTGGACTTTTGTCTGGCCGGCAAACCCTCCGGTGTTCTGGAATGGGCCGAGGATATGGCCTCGCAGGGAAGGGAATCGCAAAAAGCGTTCATCGTTGCCGCGCAAAGGATCTTGCGGCAATATTATATGATTTTTTTGGGTCTGCCCCGGTTGGCTTTCCTGGATCAGGCGGCAGAAACAAGCGCCAGACGGTATGCGGTCAGGATGTCTGAGCCTTTTTTTCAAAAGATATATGAACATTTAAACACGGCTTCTGCCCGGCTGGAGCGCAATGTCAACGCCAAAGCGTTGTTCTGTTCTCTGGCTTTTGACTTTTTCCTATCTTTGCAAAGATAGTCTGAAGATCAATGGAAGAAAAAAACATACAACACGATTGTTCACGGGGCTGCCTGGCAGAAAGGACCCAGATGGGGGACCTTAAATGCACCATGGATTACAGTTGCTGCAAACTGGCAACGTACGACTGGATGGAAGGGATGGGGGAAAGGCAGTATGACGACATTTTTGAAGTCCGTTTCAAGAACACGCATAAAGGATTTTACCGGAATGATTCCGGCACTCCCCTTAAAGTGGGTGACATCGTTGCCGTCGAGGCGGCAACAGGACATGATATAGGGTTTATAAACCTGGCAGGACCGCTTGTTCTCAGGCAAATGAAACGCCGCAGGCTGAACCCGGAAAATTATGAGTTTAAGAAAATATACAGAAAAGCCAAGTTGCTTGACCTCGAAAAATGGCAGGAAGCCATTGCCCGGGAACATCACGTAATGATCCGCGCCCGGCAGATAGCTGCCAGTGAAGGTTTGCAAATGAAAATAGGTGATGTGGAATTCCAGGGAGACGGCACCAAGGCGATCTTTTATTATATTGCCGATGAAAGAGTTGATTTCAGAAAGCTGATCAAGCTTTTTGCCGCCGAATTCTGTATCCGTATAGAGATGCGACAATTTGGAGCCAGGCAGGAAGCCGGACTTATTGGAGGTCTTGGCGTCTGTGGCCAGGAACTCTGCTGCAGCCGATGGATGGCCGATTTCAATTCGGTGACCACACAGGCAGCCAGGATCCAGGACCTCTCCCTGAACCCGCAAAAACTGGCCGGACAGTGCTCCAAACTTAAATGTTGCATCGATTACGAAACACCCGTATACATGGCTGCCCAGAAAAACATCCCAACAATAACGCAACCCATAGAAACAGAAGACGGACCTGTTTACCTGGTAAAAACAGACGTGCTGAAAGGGACCATGTGGTTCAGCTACGACCAGCACAGTATGGCCAATATGCAGCCTGTTTCTGCAGTCAGGGTGAAGGAAATGATAGAAACCAACCGTCAGGGTCAAAAAGTTCCTTCCCTGCTGGACAAGCCAAAGAACAACGAAGAGCAGAATGGCTTCAAATCTGCCGCCGGGGAAGAAAGCATCACGCGATTTGATAAAAAACCAAAAAACAAACGGCGGAAAAGCAATCGCAAAAAAAATGGACCTAAGAAATCATAAGTTCATTACCGCCCTCCTATACGGGTCGATATCGTTGATCATATCCTGCTCCTCCCCCGCTGCAAGCCAGATACAGCTGAACCTCCCCGATGGAGTCTGGGATAAATACAATATGCTGGAACTGAAACTCCCGATCCCTGACACCACAGCTACATACAATTCCTACCTGGATGTTCGGATCACTGCCCAATACAGTTATTCGTACCTTTCTGTCATTGTTGCCCGTCCGGGCTACCGGGATACGCTTTGGGTTACCCTGGACCGGGACAGGGCTATTCGTTCCGGATTTTTTCTGGATTACAGATTCCCGGTGGATACAACGGGATTCTTAGCTTACGGGTCGTCTTCCAGCTGGTGTGTATCGCACAATATGCCCCAAAAGACCTTAAACGGGGTCGCCACCATAGGATTGCTGATAAAAAAACAAAGGAATGGGCAAAGATAAATTACGCCGTTTTAAGGAAAATAAAGGCTTCCCCAATCTGTACGAATCCTCTTTCGAGGAAGTTTACGGAAAAGATCATCCCCTGAAAGGCAGGTGGGCCAAAGAAGTGTTTGGCAATGACAATCTGGTTATCCTGGAATTGGGCTGCGGCAAGGGTGAATATACCCTGGCTCTTGCCAGGGGCGATAAGCAACATAACTATATAGGTATAGATATCAAAGGGGCTCGGTTATGGCGTGGAGCCAAAACGGCGTTGGAAGAAAAAATTGAGAACGCGGCCTTTATTCGTACACGGATCGAGTTTATAGACAGTTTCTTTGCCCCCGGAGAAATATCAGAGATTTGGATTACCTTCCCTGATCCCCAGCCCAGGAAAGAGAACAGGCGGCTCACTTCGCCGCGTTTTTTGAACTGTTACTTGAAGTTTCTTACGCCCGGAGCCGTTATTCACCTGAAAACAGACAACAGGCCTTTATACGATTATACCCGCCAGGTAGTTGAAAAATGGCAGGGTCTGCAATTACTGGATGCAGATACAGATATATATAACAGCAGGAGACCGGACCGGGACCCTGCTGTTGCAGTAAGAACTTTTTATGAGCGTCTGTTTCTTGAAGAAGGAAAGCCCATTACTTACCTGAAATTTTCAACAGGTAATCTTTCCACTGAGAATCGGGTAAGCCCCTAAGCTGGTCCTGTGCCTGCAACATATGATGTTGCAGCACCCTGCTGGCATATCCCATACCGTCGTATTGATCTATAAAACCCAAGATCCGCTCCAAGGCCGTATTGTCCCCTTTTTCCAAATTCCGTATCCAATCCACTATCCTGTACCGGAAATGCCCATCTCCGGCATGGGCCAGCGCCCCTAGCAGCGGCAGTGTGATCTTGGATTCTGTGATATCCTGGTAAGCCGGTTTTCCTGAATTTACAACTGGCTGATAATCCATCATATCGTCATGTATCTGGAAGGCCATCCCCATGTGGTACGCTGCTTTTTCAAAAACAGGCCGGTATACAGATGACGTTTCCTTTTGGGGAACAGATAGTGCCCCCGAGATCATAGACGTCTGGAATAGTGAAACTGTTTTGTTTTCACAGATGGTATAATACTCGTCAAGGGTCAGATCCAGCGTATGGGATTTTTCCATCTGAAGCATCTCCCCTTCACTCAACGCCTCGATGGCATCGGCGTAAAGCGGAAGAAGGTGCATCCCTTCGTATTGCAGGAGGATCTGGAAGGCACGTGCAAACCAGTAATCGCCCAAAATGATGGATTCCCTTGCCCCAAACCTCTTGTGTACGCTCAAAATACCCCTTCGCATTTCGGCGTTATCGGCCACATCATCGTGAAGCAGCGATGCCGTGTGTATCATTTCTGCCACAGCTGCCACAGCATGGCTTAGCGGGCCGGGGGTCCCGCATATTCTGGCAGTACATAAAGCAAGAGCCGGCCTTAGCTGTTTCCCTGGTTTATCCAGGACGTAGGCATCTAAAGCCGATAGCAGGACATAAGGAGAATCCAGGGCTGTCTTCAGTATCTCCTCGAATGCCTTCCAGTCGGAGTCCAGAGACTGCCTGATCCGGCCCGTATCATACATTGTTTTTCAGAAGAGAAATGCTACTGAAAGTTCAAACCCCCTCATATTGGCATCTTCCAGCTTCCAGTCCTTCGAGTCTATGTGAAGCGATTTCCCGTGTGCCAGTTGTCCAAAACTCCAGCTGTATTTGCCCGATATTTGCAATTTCCAGATCTCCAGTCCTGCACCCAGGCTCAACCCATAGTCAAATCGGTTCAGGTCTTCCCAGGGTACTTCTTCAAGAGCATTCCCTTTGGCCAAAGCATATCTTACATAGGGAGCGGCGAAGACATAAGGCCTCAGAAAGAGAATATTGATGCCCCACTGAATGTTCAAAGGAACTTCCAGGTAATCCAAACGGAAATTGTAGGATTTCTCGCTTACCCTTTCCATCATATCAGTACGAACCCGGCTGTAAAGAATCTCGGGCTGGAAAGACAATCCTACCAGGGGTATTCTGTACTGACCTCCTATACCGGCATGAAAACCGGTCTGGGAATTCCAGGATTGTTCCGGATTATCGATCTTTATATCCTGAAGTTTATTGAAATTCAAGCCCGCCTTAACCACGAAATTTCCCTGGGCCAGGGCTGCTGAACTTATGCAAAACATAAGTATTAGTGCGATCAGGTATTTTTTCATCTTATTCAGTTATTAATGATTTCAATTTTTCTTCTATAGTCTGCTTATTAGTGGCACCAACAATCTTGTGGACTAATTCCCCGTTTTTAAAAAAAAGTAATGTGGGGATACTGCGGATCATATATTTGGCAGGAACTTCAGTTGCCACATCTACATCACATTTACATACCAGGACCCTGCCTTCCATTTCACGGGATACTTCATCCACGATGGGTGCAATCTGACGGCAGGGACCGCACCAGGCAGCCCAGAAATCAACCAGTACCGGAATCGTGGATTTTAATACAACCGTGTTAAAGTTGTCGTCTGTTACTATTTGACTCATAGTGTTTTAATAATTAATTACTAACGTTGTGTTGTGTAAATTTACAAAAAATTCATTTATTCGACACAATGGCCAGTCCTCCTTCCGCTGTTTCTTTGTAAAGGGAGGGTAAATCGTGACCGGTCCGTTTCATGGTTTCAATAACCGTATCAAAACTAATACGGTGTGTTCCATCCGAAAGCAATGCGTACATATTGGCATCAATGGCCCTGGTGGCACCAAAAGCGTTCCTTTCAATACAGGGAATCTGAACCAGTCCGCAGACCGGATCGCACGTGAGTCCCAAAAAATGTTCCATCCCTATGCTGGCGGCATATTCTGCCTGGGCAATGCTACCACCGAAAAGCTGCACGGCTGCAGCGGCAGACATGGAACAAGCCGAGCCTATCTCCCCCTGGCACCCTACCTCAGCTCCCGAAATGGAAGCATTGCTTTTAATCAATGTCCCTATCAGACCGGCTGTCGCCAGTGCTCGCAGGATCCTTTTTTTTGAAAAATTGTAAGAAGTTTGATTCAGATACAGTACCGAAGGGATCACACCGCTACTGCCACATGTGGGTGCCGTTACAATGACCGATCCCGAGGCATTTTCTTCTGCCACCGCAAGTGCATACGAAAAAGCCATTGCTCTTCGTTGCATGGACCCTTTGTATCCCTGCGCTTTTATATAATAGGAGGCAGCCCTGCGCGCCAAATGGAGCGGACCCGGAAGCACGCCTTCATTCTCGAGCCCCCGTTGTATGGCCGCCTTCATGGTCTGCCAGACACTTTCCAGGTAGTCCAGGATATCCTGGTCTTCAAACATGGCCACGTACTCCCAAAAATGCAATCCTTTTTCCTGGCAATATTTCAGGATGTCGGCCATTTTGTTCAACGGATAGATGATCTTACGCGAAGTCCTTTTTCCTGTATCGGAGAGATCTCCGCCGCCTATGCTAAAGGTCAGCCAATTGTCCAGGATTTTTCCTTCACCATCGAGGGCCCGGAACTCTATCCCGTTGGGATGTTGCTTAAGTATTGTAGTGCGGTCCCAGACAATGTCCACGGGCCTTGGATTAAAGGCATCCTGGAGGGCTTTGTCTGTGAAATGTCCTTTACCCGTAGCGGCAAGGCTTCCGTAAAGGGTGACAGAAAAACCTGCGGCCAAAGGATTCCGGGTGGCAAAATCCAGGGCCGCCTTTCTGGGTGCCATCGTATGTGAACTCGAGGGTCCGTTACCTATTTTGAAAATCTCCTTAATGCTCTCCATCGGTTACAAAGATAGCGATATCTGAACTTCTTTGAAGTTTTTTAAAAATTTTTAGTACCTTGCGGTGCAAGGTATCAAATATTTTATATATCTTTGCATCGTAAAATTCTGATAAAAACCGATACTGGATAAAATTATGAAAAAAGTAATGAATATTGGAATTGGCAGAAGCAGCTTTGTCATTGAGGAAGATGCCTATCAAAGACTCGATCTCTATCTGGAGCGTTTCCGTAATAAAATGGACAGTCGTGACGCCGGCGAAGTCATGGAAGACGTTGAGCAACGAATCGCCGAACTCTTTTATGAGTATACCAACAGCAAAAGCGAAGTGGTCACCCTGGAGGTTGTCGAACGTGTCATCCGGCAACTGGGTTATCCCAACGATTCGGAGGATGACCCTGATTTGGAGGAAACGACACGCAAATCAAAACGCCGCAACGGATATTCTGGTTATGAACGTTATGACGGGCTTGGTGAAAGACCCCGTAAAAGACTTTTCCGTGACCCCGACAACACCATGATAGGGGGTGTTTGTAGCGGTCTTGCGGCATATATAAACTGTGATCCGGTTCTTATCCGGGTTCTAGCGGTTGTGACCTTTTTCATGGGGACTGCAAGTCTCTGGATCTATATCATTTTATGGATAGCTGTACCTATGGCCCGTACGGCATCCGAAAAACTTGAAATGAGGGGATTGCCCGTTACAGCAGAAAATCTGCGCCGGTTCAGTGGAAGACACTGAACAAGATGAATACGAATTTAAAGATCGCTGCTATGAATAAAAAAAATATTGAGAACATCAAGTCACAGATGCGAAGGGGAGTGCTGGAATACTGCATTCTGTGCGTACTTGACAAAAACGATGCTTATGCATCTGAACTTATAGGTAAGTTGAAAGATGCCCGGATCATTGTTGTGGAAGGAACTTTGTATCCATTGCTGACCCGCCAGAAAAACCAGGGACTCCTGACATACCGGTGGGAAGAGTCCACTCAGGGACCTCCCAGAAAATACTACACGCTGACCGACAAAGGACGTGATCTCTTGCACGAAATGGACAAGGCGTGGACCGAAATTGTTGAAACACTTGATATTCTGAGAAAATGAAAAAAGTAATAAAAGTAAGCATAAACAAAATGCCCTTTACGCTGGCTGAAGATGCCTACAGCGTCCTGAAAGTATATCTGGATCACCTGCGCCGGTATTATTCCGGCAGGGAGGGAGGTTTTGAAATTGTAGACGGTATTGAAGAGCGTATTGCCGAATTGTTGGCCGAACGTACCGATATGGGTGTTCGCGTTGTGTCCAAAGCCGATATTGACAACGTTCTGGAGATCATGGGACCTCCCGAGGTCATTGAAGAAGAGGATGAAGGGGCCGGTCCGGAAGCGTACCAAAACAGCCCGAACCCACCCAAAAAACTTTACCGCGACATTGACCATAAGGTTGTAGGAGGCGTATGTTCCGGTCTGGCGGCCTATTTTAATATAGATGTGATCATTATCCGTGTGCTTTATCTGGCCTTTCTTTTCATTCCTTCTGTCATTCATGTAACGACCCATATAAAGTACTGGGGAAATCTGGGTTTTAATTTCCCCTGGTTCTTTGTATTGCTTTATCTGATCATGTGGATCATAATTCCCGCCGCCCATACGGTAGAAGAAAAATATGCCATGAGGGGAGAACCCCTCTCGGCACGCGGCGTGCAGCGTACACGCAGACCTGTGGCAACACCACGCTACAGCTCCGAATCAAGGCCTACTTCTGTTGAAAGGAACAAGTTTTTGGGTGTCCTGGGTCGCGTTTTTGCCGTTTTGGTGGGATTGTTTTTCCTGATCTCAAGTTCGGCGGTATTGATAGCCATCGTGGTGGCATTTTTTGCTACCGGGTTCGCACTCAATTTTTTTCCCACGGCACTGCTGGATGTTTTTGCCTTCCCTGCGAATATGATTTGGTTTAAGATATTTACCCTGCTGATTCTGATCATACCCGTGTTGGGCTTCATTCATCTGGGATCAATTCTGGTGTTCAACATAAAAGGTCATCGGTGGATAGGGGCCACCTTGTTCTTTGTATGGCTGGCTTCTCTCATCGGACTGATCATAATAGGATCACAGGGGGCCGGGAATTTCCGCCGTCATGCCCTTTTTGAAGAAAGCATTCCGTTGGAACTAACCTCGGATACCCTCTATATAGAGATGGAATCACAGGATGATTTTATGTTTGAACGTTACTGGCTCCAAGCTGACAACTCATACTACAAACTGGGGTGGATAGCAGGAGATCGCAATAAAGTGAGCCTGGTAGCTTTCCCTCCTCTGACCATTGTCCGTCAGGCGGAAAGTGAAACACCTTCGGTACTGGTCAGATCCCGTTCATTCGGCAGGTCGGAGCGCAGTGCCGAGATGGCGGCAGAGTCGCTTAAACCTGTTTTGGATATCAAGGGGAATGTTCTCTCTATTCACGCGTTCGAGGCCTGTCAGGAAAATCCGTGGGAAGGCAACACCGGGTCACTCCGGCTTTATGTGCCCGGGGATCAGGTGATCATTGTCCGCAAACCTGTGTATCACGAATTTGGGGTCTCACGTTCCAGAAAAGTGAACATTATCCGTTCTGAATGACCTTCAGTTCCTTTCCGACCTTGCAGAAGGCCTGAATACAGTCGTCAAGTTGCCGGAGCTCGTGTGCCGCAGATATTTGAACGCGGATGCGGGCCTCGCCTTTTGGCACCACTGGATAGGAAAAACCGGTGACATAAATCCCTTCTTCCTGCAGTGAGGCGGCAAATTCCTGGGCAAGACGGGCATCATAGAGCATCACAGCGCAGATGGCACTTTGCGTGGGTTTGATGTCAAACCCGGCTTCCTGCATTTTCTGAACAAAATAAGATGTGTTCCCGTGCAATTTGTCTTGCAGCAGATTATCCCTGTCCAGCAGATTGAAAGCAGCTATGCCGGCAGCGGCCACCATAGGAGGTATAGAATTGGAAAACAGGTACGGACGTGAACGCTGGCGCAGTAACTCTACGACTTCTTTTTTACCTGTGGTGAACCCTCCGATGGCCCCTCCAAAAGCTTTTCCGAGCGTTCCGGTAAGGATCTCTACCTGGCCTTTCAGGCCGTACAACTCTGTAGTACCCCGTCCGGTGTTCCCCACAACTCCCGCCGAATGTGATTCATCTACCATGACCATGGCATCATATTGCCGAGCCAGTGCATAGATTTTGTCAAGAGGCGCCACATTTCCGTCCATGGAAAAGACGCCGTCGGTAACGATCAGGCGGAAACGCTGTTGCTGTGCCTGCTGCAGGCATTTTTCCAGGTCTGCCATATCTGCGTTAGCATAACGGTAGCGTTGCGCTTTGCACAAACGTACTCCGTCTATGATCGAAGCATGGTTCAAGGCATCGGAAATGATGGCATCTTCCCGGTTCAGCAAAGGTTCGAATATTCCTCCGTTTGCATCAAAGCACGATGCGTACAAGATGGTGTCTTCTGTTCCGAAAAACTTTGAAATAGTGTTTTCCAGTTCTTTATGCAAGTCCTGGGTACCACAGATAAACCGCACGCTCGACATGCCGTATCCGCGTTGCCGGAGTGCTTCCTCGGCGGCTTTGACCAGTTGGGGATGATTGGATAAGCCCAGGTAGTTGTTGGCACAAAAATTAAGGACCTGTTTGTTTTTAACGGTAATGGATGAACTCTGAGGCGAAGTAATGATCCTTTCTTCTTTATATAATCCGGCTTCGCGGATCTCTTTGAGATCTTTCTGAAGGTGTTTTTGAAAAGGTGAATACATAACTGATTATTCTGTGGGAGGCAGCGGTTTGGTATCTTCTGTCCCGGAAGGGAATTGCGGCAGCCCGGCGGGTTGCTGTGTTTGTTCCAGACGCTGTTCCAGGTTGGAGTTTTTCTTATTCCTGCCGGTGGAAATGAATGTCGTTCCCAACAGGCATAGTACCAAAATGGCTATGGCCAGGGTCCAAGTGGCTTTTTCCAGAAAATCGGCCGTCTGACGTACGCCAAAAGTTGTGTTACCCGTTGCAAAATTGGCTGCCAACCCTCCTCCTTTGGAATTCTGTACCAAAACGACTAGTGTCAGCAGTATGCTTGCAATAACAATGAGAATGGCGGTTACTGTATACATGTTTATGAATTTGTTTTTTGCTTGATTTCTTGAACAAGGGACGCAAAGTAAGCGCTTTTTTCCGGATATAGCAAAATAAGTTTGCCGTAACAGGCAATGGCCAGTTTGTGATAACCCTGTTGGGCATATATCCTTGCAAGTGTTTCCGTTACAAAATCATCGACTCCCAGTACAGGAGGCATATCCTGATTCTGTGTGTCTACATTTTCGCCTGTGCGTCTTAGCACCTGTGTAAATCGGGGATTTTCACTGATAAACCGGTCAATGGGTACGGTAACATCCAGCTCTAAAGCAGACATGTCTGCTTTCCCAAAATAATCGGCCCCCGGATAAAACGTTCTTTCCGCCGGAGATTCCAACACAAATTCAGCTGTTTTCGTACATGATGGCGGAGGGGTTTCTTCTTTTTCAATTTCCTGGGTCAGGTCCAGGGTGAAAAAATCTTCCTCTGATTGTTTTTCCTGAGCTTTTAGGCTTTCCTGTAATATAAAAAAGGGTTTGCTGCGTGAATAAACGTATGCCGCTGTCTTTTCAGATTCCGAGAGGCTGGCTTCGCCTCCCAGTCCGCACAGGGATTTGAAAAGCAGCAGGCGACCGAGTGAAAACCAGGGATAACGGCGGAGCATGTCCTGCAGGATATAACCGTACGGTGCAAGTTCCTGCGGAGATGCGTTCAGGTATTTTTTATAAAATGACGGTATATCCATCTGCATTTTTTTACCAGTTGGCTACTGTGGCGTTAAATATATCCTCCACGATCTTTTCTACAATGGTGTCCACCAAATCACCTTCCGCCGCGTCAAAAGATATGGCGGAATCAAAGTCCTCGTAAGAGGAGAAGCTCTTGTCAAAATTTTCGGACGGGTCAAGTTTATTCTGAAATACGATCCTGACGGTAACGGTCAGTCGTGTCATCGAAGCAACCTCGTCTGAGGTGACGGCCATGGGAGCAATTGCATAACCGGTGATCTCGCCCGATACCGCATAATCTCCTTCTTCTGATATAACAGAAAGGCGCGTGAGTTTAGTGTATTTATCCATCAGGGACTCGGTTAGTACATTGCTCAGGGATGGGTTGATGCGTTCTGCCCTGTTCTCAATATAGGATACGCTGATGGTTTGTGCATTGGGATGTATGGAGGTCCCTGAAAAGGAATACCACCAGCATTGGGTGAGCAGCAGCGGCAGCAGCAGCGCGATAATCCTTCCTGTGAAAAATTTGATCTTTCTCATTTATTCTATACCGTATTCCTTGATCTTGCGGTACAGGGTCCTTTCGGCAATGCCCAGTTCTTTGGCAGTAGATTTCCGGTGTCCCTTGTTTTTTTGCAATACTTTTATTATCAATTCTTTTTCTAATGAATCCAGGGAGAGGTCGGGGCTTTCCTCCACGACTTCCAGAGGCAGGATCTCGCCTTCGGTGACTTCTTCTTCTCCTGTGTGATTCCCTGCCGAATGTGTGAGCATGGTCCCCTGTCCCGGTACGGGTAACGGCCTGTGTTGTTCCAGGCTTTCCAGTTTTTTCTTCATATCATCCATCTCGGACCGTAACTGGAAAAGAATTTTGTACAAAATGTCCCTTTCGGAAAGGATATCGTCTCCACCGCTTTTCTCTGCACCATAAACTACCGGAAGGTGCAACGGGCTGTCAGGGGGAAGGTACCGCTGTAAAGTCTCGGCCGTTACCTGACGTGTCTGTTCCAGTACACTCAGTTGTTCGGCTACGTTCTTCAGCTGACGCACATTCCCCGGCCAGCGGTAATGCTCCAGCAGGTTCCTGGCGTCGTCGGTGAGGCGGATGACCGGCATTTTGTATTTTTCTGCAAAATCGGCTGCAAACTTGCGAAACAGTAAGTGAATGTCCCCTGAACGTTCCCGCAGTGCGGGAACCGTGATGGGAACGGTGTTGAGGCGGTAATAAAGATCCTCTCTGAATTTACCCGTCTTGATGGCATGGGACAGGTTCACGTTCGTAGCAGCTATCACGCGCACATCGGTCTTCTGAACTTCGGAAGATCCTACCCTTATGAATTCTCCCGTTTCCAGGGCACGCAACAAACGTACCTGAGTGGAAAGCGGCAGTTCGGCCACTTCGTCCAGAAAAAGTGTTCCCCCGTCGGCCACTTCGAAGTATCCCATGCGATCTTCATGCGCCCCGGTAAAAGATCCCTTACGGTGTCCGAAAAGTTCCGAATCTATGGTTCCTTCGGGGATAGCACCACAATTCACGGCAAAATAGTTCCCGTGTTTACGTACACTGTTGGAGTGTATGATTTTGGGAATGAATTCCTTTCCCACACCTGTCTCTCCGGTAACAAGGACCGACAGATCCGTTGCGGCTACCTGGGCCGCTATGTCAAGAGCACGGTCCAACATGGGACTGTTCCCAATTATTTCAAACTTCTGTTTAATTGCTGTAACATCCATCTTTGCAAAGATACAAATTTTGTACTATATTTGTAAGCTAAACCAACGTGTCTTAATGATTGCTTAACACCTGAAATACGTAATATTAAACTACTTGTTATGAAAAAATCTTTATTGCGCTATCTGGGCATTGCCGTTTTTGGTATTATGCTTATGGCTTGTAACAACCCCAAGGACATGGTCAAGTATGCCGATGACGTAGAAAAATCATGTAATCCCGAGATCCTTGAGGTCGTAGCCGATAAAATTGATGTAAGTTACACGCTCAAATTCCCCGAAGGTTACTTCCATCCCAAAGCAATGCTGGAAATCACCCCCGTATTGGTTTATGAAGGCGGTGAAGTGGCTGCTCCTGCGCTAAGGCTTCAGGGAGAAAAAGTCCTGGACAATTACAATGTAATACCTGTTGCAGGAGATGATATCCAGCACAAGATCCAGTTTGATTATGTGGAGGGCATGGCAAAGTCCCACCTGGAACTCAGGGGTGCCGTCCTTTATAAGGATAATGTGTGGAAATTACCGGTAGCCTACAAGATTGCCGACGGAGCCAACATTACCTACAAATGGGTGGAACTACACGGAGAAACAGCCCTGATGTCTGACAATTATCAAAAAATCATCAAGGAAGCAGAAGAAACAAATATTATGTATGCCAAGAATTCTGCACAGGTCCGCTCCCGCGAGCTGACAAAACAGGAGATCAAGGACTTTCAAAACTTCCTGAAAAATCTGCCCGCTGACGAAAGAAGAACCATCACGGGAACTGACATTGTTGCCTATGCTTCCCCTGAAGGTCCCGTCGATTTCAACGAAAAATTGTCAGAGAACCGTATGAAGAGTGCCGAAAAAGCATTCCAAACCCTTACCCGTAAAATACAGACAGAAGGTCCGCTGAATTTGAAAACCAAAGGGGAAGACTGGGACGGATTCCAGGAGCTGGTAAGCAAAACCGACCTGGGCGACAAGGAACTCATCCTGCGTGTTTTGTCCATGTACTCAGATCCCGTAATCCGCGAACGTGAGATCCGCAACATGTCTGCCGTTTACAAAATCCTGGAGGAAAAAGTATTGCCCGAGTTGCGCCGTGCACGTTTGATCGCCAACATTGAATTCACCAACTATTCTGATGAGGAATTAAAAGAACTGACCGCCAGCAACATGGATGCTCTGAACGAAGAAGCCTTGCTGTACGCTGCTACCCTCACAAAGGATAATGATACAAAGATCGCTCTTTACAAGAAAGCTGCCGAAAAATACAATTCTCCAAGGGGACGGAACAACCTGGCCGTTACATATCTCAATGGCAACAAGGTGAATGAAGCCGCCTCGGCCCTGGCTAAATGCGATGCTTCCAATCCGATCGTTGCCAATAACCTGGGTGTTATTGAAATGCGCAAAGGCAACTTTGATAAAGCCGCAAAGTTCTTTGCAAAATCCGGATGTCCGACCGCAAAAGTCAATGAAGGTGCCCTGGATATCCTCAATGGAAGGTACAAAGAAGCTCTTGCCAAGCTGGACGGCAAAAAGCATATGAATGCCGCTTTGGCTCAATTGTTCAACGGCAACCTGAACAAGGCCGAGGAAGCTTTGTCCGAATGCACCTGCATGAAGACAAAATATATGAAAGCCGTAATCGCTGCCCGCAAGGGACAAGCCTCAAAGGTTAATGAACTGATGCAAGAGATCAACAAGGTTCCTGCATTGGCCGAAAAAGCTGGCAAAGACATTGAATTTGCAAAATATCGTTAAACCCGTTTAACCTCTCACCTTACAGAAAAGAAGCCGGTTAAAAATCGCTTTTTAGCCGGCTTCTTTCATTTTTTATAGGCTCGAACATTGCGGTCTGTGGCAGCTCTCCTCCGGAACGGCGTTCCTCCAGGGGCTGGCTGGCCTCTCCGCTCGTAGATACAAAATTAGTCTGCTTAATCCAGTTTCAGTACCGCCATGAATGCCGATTGCGGCACTTCAACGTTGCCTATCTGGCGCATACGGCGTTTTCCTTTCTTTTGCTTTTCCAGGAGTTTGCGTTTGCGGGTAATGTCGCCTCCGTAACATTTGGCCGTGACATCCTTGCGTACGGCCTTTACCGTCTCGCGAGCAATAATCTTGGCTCCAATGGCAGCCTGTATGGCTATGTCAAATTGCTGGCGTGGTATGAGTTCTTTCAGCTTCTCGCACATTTTCCGCCCAAAATTATAGGAGTGTCCACGATGAATCAGGCTGGAAAGAGCGTCAACCGGCTCCCCGTTGAGTAAAATATCCAGCTTGACCAGATCGGCTTTACCGT
This sequence comes from Bacteroidales bacterium Bact_09, assembly GCA_001603455.1. GTDB lineage: Bacteria > Bacteroidota > Bacteroidia > Bacteroidales > UBA932 > DMER64. The sequence goes on from LUZA01000006.1 coordinate 28,592, forward strand.
AACCTGTTATGTGATAGTCGAACGAGGCATAACCGCGGGAAATACTTTTGAGCTTGTCGTAAAAATCAAATACGATCTCGGAAAGAGGCATCTTGAAAGTAAGTTCTACTCGGTCTGAGGTCAGATAATGCTGATTGCTCAACACGCCGCGTTTGTCCAGGCAGAGTTTCATGATGGCCCCAAAATATTCCACTTTTGAAATGACCTGTGCCCTGATGTACGGTTCTTCAATATAATCTATCAGCGTAATTGCCGGTAACCCCGAAGGATTGTGTACATCGACAATGTCACCCTGTGTGGTATGCACTTTATAAGATACGTTAGGTACGGTCGTGATCACATCACAGTCAAACTCACGGAACAACCTTTCTTGCACAATCTCCATATGCAGCAATCCCAGAAATCCGCAACGGAACCCGAATCCCAGTGCAAGAGATGATTCTGGCTCGTATGTAAGCGAAGCATCGTTGAGCTGCAATTTTTCCAGTGCGGAACGCAAGTCCTCATAACCATCGGTATCGACCGGATACATCCCGGCAAAAACCATAGGCTTGACTTCTTCAAATCCTGCGATCGCCATCTGGCAAGGTTTGCCCACATGGGTTATAGTGTCCCCTACTTTTACTTCGGAAACGGTTTTAATACCCGAGATGATGTATCCCACATCTCCGGTCGAAATTTTCTGGCGGGGGATCATTTTCATTTTCAGGATACCCACCTCGTCGGCATCATAAATCTTTCCCGTATTGAAAAACTTGACCTTGTCCCCCTGACTGACGGAGCCGTTCATTACTCTAAAGTAAGCGATGATACCTCGGAATGAGTTGAAGACGGAATCAAATATGAGAGCCTGGAGCGGAGCCTGCGGATTTCCCTTGGGCGGGGGGATACGTTCTATGATAGCTCCTAGCACTTCCTGCACACCCTGACCTGTGCGGGCACTGGTGCAGAGTACTTCTTCCGGTTTGCATCCCAGGAGTTCCACCACCTGGTCCCGGACCGTTTCGATCATGGCTGAATCCATGTCGATCTTATTCAAGATGGGAATAATTTCAAGGTTGTGCGATATGGCCAGGTACAGGTTGGAGATGGTCTGTGCCTGCACTCCCTGGGTAGCATCCACGACCAGGAGGGCTCCTTCACAGGAGGCAATGGCACGTGATACTTCATAGGAAAAATCCACGTGTCCCGGAGTGTCCAGCAGGTTCAATACATATTGTTCTCCTTTGTACAGATAATCCAATTGTATGGCATGTGATTTTATGGTAATTCCCTTTTCCCTTTCCAGGTCCATACTGTCCAGGACCTGGGCTTCCATATCTCTTTGTTCAACGGTATGGGTAAGCTCCAGAAGACGATCGGCCAAAGTGCTTTTCCCATGATCTATGTGGGCAATTATGCAGAAATTTCTGATGTTTTTCATAGGTTGGGCAAAGGTAAATATAATTTTTATCTTTGTGGGATAATCAAATACAGACAATATGAACCAGACGATTCCCTACCCTGTCGCGGATATTACTTCCCAGATCCGCCGGGATATTATCCGGATGGTAACAGCAGCCAAAAGCGGTCACCCCGGGGGATCGCTTAGCAGCACCGATTTCCTGACAATACTTTTTGCAGAATTTTTAAAACAGAACCCCGGACAATGGAAACGTGACGGACGGGGTATGGATATGTTCTTCCTTTCCATAGGACATATCTCCCCCCTGTTTTACAGCCTTCTTGCACGGATGGGTTATTTTCCTGTACAGGAACTGGCTACTTTCCGCAAGCTCGGATCCAGATTGCAGGGACATCCCAGTGTGGAATACGAACTGCCCGGCGTTCATGTGGCCAGCGGATCACTTGGTCAGGGATTGTCAGTTGCTTGCGGCGCCGCCCTGAGTAAACGTCTTTTGGAAGATCCCCATAGGGTTTATGTACTGCTGGGTGACGGTGAAAGCGAAGAAGGTCAGGTTTGGGAAGCAGCCATGTTTGCCGCTCACCACAGGATCAGCAACCTGACCGCCATAACAGACTGGAACGGGCAACAGATAGACGGCCCGGTGAATGAGATCGCCGGCTTAGGGGACCTTGCAGCCAAATGGACCGCATTTGGATGGCGTGTTTTGGAATGCGACGGGCACAACCACAACGCCATCCGCACGGCTTTCAGCCAGTCGCAGGTGCCAGGAGGCAAACCTGTTATGATCCTGATGCATACCCATATGGGACAAGGAGTGGATTTCATGACCGGTTCACATGCCTGGCATGGAAAAGCCCCCTCTGCCGAACAGGAAGCCCTGGCTCTGGCTCAGTTACCTGAAACTTTGGGAGATTTTTAATGAATTCTGAAATGATTACAAATACCGGAAATAAAGATACCCGTTCCGGCTTCGGTGCCGGATTGCTTGAACTGGGAAGCCTGAATCCAGCCGTGGTGGCCTTGTGCGCCGATTTGACCGGTTCGCTGAAAATGGAAAAATTCGCCGAGACATATCCCCAACGGTTTTTCCAATGCGGGATAGCCGAGGCCAACATGATGGGCGTAGCTGCCGGCATGGCTGTTACCGGCCTGATTCCCTTTGTGGGGACCTTTGCCGAATTTGCCACCGGACGTGTTTATGACCAAGTGAGGCAATCCATCTGTTATTCTCAGGCCAATGTAAAGATCGCTGCGTCCCATGCAGGAGTTACCCTTGGTGAGGACGGAGCCACACATCAGACCATGGAAGACCTGTCCCTGGCAAGGGTTCTGCCACACATGACTGTTGTCAATCCCTGCGATTACAACCAGACACGGCTTGCTACCCTGGCGGCTGCAAGCTGGGATGGTCCGCTATACCTGCGTTTTGGGAGGCCTTCCGTACCTAATTTTAGCCCGGTGGACGGCCCCTTCCTGATAGGTAAAGCTTGGATGGTACATCCCGGGGAAGATGTTACAATCATTGCCACCGGACACATGGTCTGGGAAGCCCTAGAGGCTGTTAAAATCTTGGCCCAGAAAGGGATCCGGGCCGAGTTGATCAATATCCACACCATCAAACCCCTGGATGAAAAAGCCATCGTAGATTCGGCTCGTAAAACAGGAGCAGTGGTTACAGCCGAGGAACACCTGGTTGCCGGAAGCCTGGGAGAACTTACGGCCGGCTTGCTGGCCCGCCACTACCCCGTTCCCATGCGTATGGTCGCTATGGAAGAAGGATTCGGGCAAAGCGGCACACCCCGTGAACTGATGGACTATTACGGATTGAACGCTGCCAGTATAGTAAATAAGGTATGTGAACTCAGATAAGGAACTGCGGGCTTGGTGTGAAAGCGGTCAGTATGAACGCGCTTTCGAAGAAATTGTGCGTCAGTACAGTCAGCGCTTGTATTGGCATATCCGGAAAATGGTCCTGTTGCATGACGATGCCGATGATATCTTGCAAAACACCCTCCTGAAAGCATGGACCGGACTGTCTGCTTTCAGATGGGAATCGCAGTTGTTCACCTGGCTATACCGGATTGCCACCAACGAAGTTCTTACCTTTCTGAAAAAAAGCAAGTCCCTGAAAAAGCTGCCGCTGGAAGACCGGCTGGATGCGGACCCCCAGCTTTTCAGCGGAGACCAGCTACAAAAAGCCCTGCAGAAAGCTATTCTGCGTCTTCCCGCCAAACAACGCCTGGTGTTCAATATGCGTTATTTTGATGAGATCCGCTATGAAGATATGTCCCGTATCCTGGGAACGTCGGCAGGTGCACTTAAGGCATCATACCACCACGCCGCCGCAAAAGTGCAGGAAACCCTTAAAGAGTTGCTCCTTTAAACCTTTTTGCCTCCGGAACATCTAAAAATTGAGAATGAGCGAAAAAACGTTACATAATCAGCATCTGAAAGACAATCCGTTCAGGGTTCCCCAGGGGTATTTTGATCAGGTTCAGACCCGCTGGGCAGTCCGGAATGACAGTCCGGAGGAAATCCGGGACGTTCCGGGGGGGTATCCCGTATCGGATGGGTATGAGTATGAAACAGGAGGCAAAGGCGGTCGCCTGGTTCGCCTGTTAAAGCCGCAGTTGCAGCTTGCCGCCGCATTCCTGTTACTTTTCGGGATTGGTTACGTCTTGCTGCTCTTTACAGGTAAAAACAAGGATACGCAACTGGAGACCGGAGCGCTTTCGATTATGAGCGAATGGTCCTATTGGGGACTGGATCACCATACAATCTCTGACCTTGTACTGGAAGACTTTATGGACCAGGAAGGACCCCGGGATAAGATTGATCCTGATGTTGATGACCTGATGGATTATATAAATTACCCGGGATTTGACCTGATGAATTTTGATTTAACCGCAAACAATGAATAATTACACTATTGCCATGAGCCGTTCGTTTATTGTATTTCTTTTGTGTTTTATGCCAATCTGGGCCAATGCCCAGGATCAGCGGCTGCGTAAAAGCGATCAGGACCGAAAGGCAGAACGTGAAGCAATTCAGGCCCAGAAAGTTGCCTTTATTACACAGGAAGTGGGATTTACGGCTGAAGAAGCTGAAAGGTTCTGGCCCCTGTATAACGAGATGGAGCGGGAAGTAGGGGAGGTAAGACACAAACGCAGCCGTGCCAAAGTAGAAATATACCGCCTGCTGGAACCGGCAGGTGCCGGTAAAAGGGGAAAGGGGACCTCTCACCCGGGATTATCCCTTGGTCGCACAGCTGCCGGGGATCACCGCGATATGGCCATTTCCGGCATGTTGGCGACACAACCCAAGGGACCGGCTGCACCTATTGATGATATACTGGAAACGTATATCCTTACTTTCGAAGAGGAAAACCACATACGGATGGAATACCACAGAAAATTCCTAAAGGTTTTGTCCGCAGAACAGGTAGCTCGCTTTTATTTTGCAGAAGAACATTTCAGCAATAAGCTTTTTCGTGAGTATATTGACAGGAAGCTGAACGAGAAATCCAGGTAATCAGGCCCATAAATAAAAATCACGTACCAGCCGTATGTATTGTTGAGTGTATTCTTCATTCTCCGTGTATATTGTGATCGTGTCCTCAACCACAGGCACACGCGTTTTACCCATTTCGGACAGTACTCTGATGGCTGGTTTGTCCTTTTTTGTCCGGACCATGGTGATCCTGCCCGGAAATAATTGTTTATCCATCAGACATGCCTGGAATATAAAATTCCTGTACGATCCGGCAGGCAATATAAAGGCAAAAAACCCATTTTCAGTCAGAAGATCCGCAACACCGGAAAGAAGATCTCCGTGCGGAAGACTTTCCCTGTAACTGTGCCGTGCCCTGGTACGACGCACATTGGGACTAACGAGCGATTGACTGAAATACGGTGGATTGCTGATAATCAGGTCATATTTTTCCGTGAAATCATGCTCCCTGAAATCTCCCTTAATAACACGTATTCTGTCTGCCCAGGGAGAGGCGGAAACATTGGCAGCCGCTTCTGCTGCGGAATTCTCATCGATCTCCAGGGCATCTATCCGGGCATATCCAAAACGCTGTGCCATCATCAGGGCCAGTATCCCACACCCGGTACCGATATCCAATATCCTGGCTGGCCCTTTTGCTGGTCCGGACGTCCAGGCGCCTAGCAATACACTGTCTGTATTGACATGCATAGCCGAACGGTCGTGTTTAACGGTAAACTGTTTAAAACGAAAAGGTTCCACGCTACTGAACAAAAAGTCCGTCGCGCATGGTAAGACTGCGATCACTCAAACCTGCCAGTGACTGATCGTGGGTAACCAGGATGATGGTCTGACCGTATGTGTCGCGCAACTTGAAAAACAATTTGTGAAGTTCCTGCTTGTTATGAGAATCCAGATTCCCGGAAGGTTCGTCGGCCAGCAGGACTCTGGGGTGATTTACCAGCGCCCGGGCCACGGCTACACGTTGTTGTTCGCCTCCGCTCAGCTCTGCTGGCTTATGTTCCATCCTGTACGCCAGGCCCAGAAAATCGAGGAGTTCCTTTGCCCTGGCACGAACCTTATCTACAGCGTCTCCCGAGATAAAGCCGGGAATGCACACATTTTCCAGGGCGGTGAATTCGGGGAGCAGGTGATGGAATTGAAAAACGAACCCGATATGCTTGTTACGGAAATCGGCCAGTTGGTCCTTTTTCAGTTCAAAGACAGGTGTATCGTCAATCCAGACCTGACCGGAATCGGGCCGTGAAAGAGTTCCCAAAACCTGTAGAAAGGTGGTTTTTCCCGCTCCGCTGGCCCCTGTAATACAAACTACTTCGGCAGGGGCAACTTCCAGAGACACGCCCTTGAGAACTTGCACACTGCCGAATGATTTGGTTATGTAGTCCGCTTTGATCATGTTGCGGAAATTGAATTATTCGTCTTTTTCCTCTTCTTCGTATTCCTTCAGAAGTTTATCCTGAACATCGGCAGGCACCTGTGCGTACTCCAGAAGATTCATGGTAAAGCTGGCACGGCCGGATGTGAGGGAGCTGAGCGTTGTGGAGTATTTATTCAACTCTGCGAGGGGCACCCTCGCCTTGAGGATCTGGAATCCTTTTTCGCTGCTCATGCCTTCAATCAGGGCACGGCGGTTTTGCAGATCGCTCATGACATCTCCCATACAATCCGAAGGGACCATCACTTCCACCATGTAAATCGGTTCCATAATTTTGGGTCCTGCCTTTTTAAAGGCATCCTTGAAGGCATTCCGCCCGGCCAGTTTGAATGAGATTTCATTGGAATCGACCGGGTGCATCTTTCCGTCGTAAACATAACATTTGATGTCACGGGCATAAGAACCGGTAAGGGGTCCTTCTTCCATTTTTTCCATGACACCTTTGAGGATGGCGGGCATAAAACGTCCGTCTATGGAACCGCCTACGATACAATTGTAATAAATAAGCTTTCCACCCCAGTCCATATCATAATCCTCGCGACCCTTGATGTTCAGTACCAGATCCTTGCCATCTACCTTAAAGCGGTTGTTCTCTGGTGCTCCTTCAATATACGGCTCTATCAGCAGGTGAACTTCCCCGAATTGTCCGGCACCACCAGATTGCTTTTTGTGACGGTAGCTCGAAGCGGCCATTCTGGTGATGGTTTCTCTGTAGGGAATCCTGGGCGGCAGCAGGTCGACTTCCATTTTATAGGTGTTGTTAATGTGCCATTTAAGTGTATTGATGTGGTGTTCACCTTGTCCGCTCACAATGATCTGCCTGAGTTCTTTAGAGTATTCCACCACAATGGTGGGGTCCTCCAAGGCGGCCTTATTCAGGATCTCACTTAGTTTTTCATCGTCCTTTTCCGATTTGGCCTTGATAGCCGTCCTGAATTTGGAAGGAGGAAAGACGATGGGTTCAAATTCCCAGTCTTTACCGCTTCCGTTAAGGGTGTGATTTGATTTGGCGCTTTTTAATTTCACGGTACACCCCATATCTCCGGCTACCAGTTCAGTCACTTTTTCGCGTTTTTTCCCGGCTGCAACAAAAAGGCCCGATATTCTTTCTTTACCCCCGTTGTTTGCATTGACTAAGTCCATCGATTCAGTAATTTTTCCTGACATTACCCGGAAGTATGCAACATCCCCCAAGTGCTGCTCTTGTGTTGTTTTGTAAATGTAAAGGGAGGCCGGTCCTTTTACATCACATGGAATTTCTGCGCCTGACACTGTTTTACCGCTTGTTAACCCCGGATGTGGTGCTATTAGGGTGATCAGTTCCATCAAACGTTTAACGCCAATATCTTTTTTCCCGGAAACAATGACCAAAGGCATGATCTCGCATTTGCGGAATCCAATGATAAGTCCCTGTATGATCTCTTCGGGTGTAAGGGCTCCGTTCTCAAAAAATTTTTCCATCAGCGGCTCATTGGCTTCTGCAGCACGTTCTGCCAGTTCTGCATGCATGACCTCGGCTTTATCCTTCAGATCGGCCGGGATGTCCAATTCTTCGCGAGTGCCGTTTTCGTCATTAAAGCGGTACATCTTCATCTTGACAACATCCACAAAGGAGTTGAACCCAATGCCTACATCAATGGGAAACTGGATGGGACATATTTTGTTCCCGAAAGCCTCGTGAAGGGAATCCATGCAGGCATCCCAGTTGGCTTTCTCGTGGTCAAGCTGGCTGATGGCCAGGAAAAGCGGCTTGTTGTGTTTTTCGGCATAGCGGGAAAATATCTCAGTTCCCACTTCCACCCCATGCTGACCGTTAATCAGCATAACGCCTGAATCGGCAACCCTGAATGCAGAAATAAGACCGCCAATGAAATCGTCGGACCCCGGAGTGTCTATGAAGTTCAGTTTATGGTCTTCATATTCCGTATAAAAAAGCGTGGGATAAATTGACCTCTGATACAGTTGTTCAATTTCGGTGTTGTCGCATACGGTATTCCTGGCCTCAACGGTTCCACGGCGGTCGATCACCTTGCCTTCCATCATCATGGCTTCTGCAAGGGTGGTTTTGCCGGATTTGGTGTTCCCTGTCAGAACCACATTGCGAATTTGTTCTGTCGTATAAGTTTTCATTAAGTCAATATTTTATTTATGTTTTAGGGGATAATTCAGGGCGACAAAGGTAATAATTTTTCCTTTACCTTTGTATATATGTATTTTCCTTTATTTCCGCACCTTGAGGCCGGAAGATCAGAGGCAGGATGTGACGAGGCCGGAAGGGGCTCGCTGGCAGGGCCTGTTTATGCCGCTGCTGTTATTCTTCCGCCCGATTTCCACCATCCCCTGTTACAGGATTCCAAGTTGATGAGTGAAAAACAACGGTTGGAAGTCAGGGTTGTGATTCTGGAAAAAGCCGTTTCCTGGGGTATCGCTTGGTGCTCCCCGGAAGAAATTGACCGGTGGAACATACTTCGAGCCTCGATAACGGCTATGCACAGGGCACTGGACAACCTGTCCCGAGCACCCGAATTCATCCTGGTTGACGGAAATCGTTTTTATCCCTACCACCCCCGGGGAGGGGAACCCTTGCTCAGCCCGGTGATTCCCCATCTTTGCATTGTGAAAGGTGACAGGCGTTTTACGGCGATCGCCGCCGCCTCGGTACTGGCCAAAACATTCCGCGATGAATACATGACCGGGCTGGATCGGGAATTTCCCCAATATGGATGGAAGGAAAATAAGGGATATCCCACTAAAAAACACAAGGCGGCGATCGGGGCTTTTGGGTTGACTGTTCACCACCGAAAATCTTTTTCTTGTCATTTATAATTACCTTTACAAGCCATACACGAATACGACACTATTAATAAATATTACGCATGAAAAAAATAAGCTTTATCCTGTGCGCTGTGCTGCTTCTGGGCGGTAACGTACGTGCAGACGAAGGGATGTGGTTACTACCGCTCCTGAAACAATTTAACATTAAAGCAATGAAAGATGCCGGACTCAGGCTTGAAGCCAACGACATCTACAATATTAACCATTCGAGCCTGAAAGATGCTATCGTCATATTTGGCGGCGGATGTACGGGAGAGGTCGTTTCGCCAGATGGTTTACTCTTGACAAACCATCATTGCGGGTACAGTGTGATCCAGGCACTTAGCAGCGTAGAGTATAATTACCTCAGGGATGGATTCTGGGCACGAAACAGGGAAGAAGAAATACCTGCCCCGGGATTACGGGTAACGTTCATGGAGAGAATGACCGATGTGACTAAAGAAGTACATGCCATCCTGGATACGTGTACTACAGAAGAAAACCGTTCGGCTGCCGAAGTGAACCTTAACAAAGAATGGGGTGAAAAAGTTAAAGCAGAAAATCCCCATTTTACGGCCCGTCTTTACAGTATGTACGGGGGCAACCAATACTATCTGGTTGTTTACAAAATATACACCGATGTGCGTTTTGTGGGCGCTCCCCCTTCTTCCATCGGTAAATTTGGAGCGGATACCGATAACTGGATATGGCCCCGCCATACATGTGACTTTTCTATGTTCCGCATATATGCCGGGCCGGATAACGAGCCGGCCGGATATGCTCCGGAAAACCGTCCCTACCGCGCAAAATACTCTCTGCCGGTAAGCCTTAAAGGCATAGAACAAGGTGATTTTGTAATGACATTGGGTTATCCGGGAACCACTACCCGCTATATGACATCCATAGAAGTGGACCGCCAGGAACAGCTGACCAACAATATTGGGATAGAAGTGCGGACTATCCGCCAGAATATTTTGCTGGAAGATATGCTGGCCGATCCCAAGGTGCAGCTGCAATATGCCAGCAAGTATTCGGGCAGCACAAATGCCTGGAAAAAATGGACCGGCATGAACGAAACGTTCAAAAAACTAAATGTAAAAGCCCGCCGGGCAAAAGAAGAGGCCGCTTTTTCTGCCTGGGTCAAGGCCAATAAAAAACGTCAGGAAAAATACGGGACGGCCCTCGGTGACATCGATGAAGCCATTCGCGGACAATGGAACATGCTTTATGTAAGCCGTTATCTGAGTGAAGCTTTGCGCAATATAGAAGTGAGCGGATTTGCCTCACGGCTCTTCGCCAAGGCCAACGGGCAGGATGAGGTCAACGGGGAAAACCTGAAAATGCAGGCAACCCGGTTTTTTGCCAATTACAACCGGCCTACCGACGTGAAAGTGGCTAAGGCCATGCTCAAGATCTTTGCCCAACGGGTAGACAAAGAGCATTATCCCACCGTATATGGGATCATTGAAACCGATTATGCAGGCAATATAGATGCCTATGTGGAAGATCTGTTTGCCAAAACGGCATTTGCCTCCGAAGAGAAACTGCACAACCTTATTGACAGGTTGGTTACGGAAGATTCCCGTGCAGCGGCATGGGAAGAGGTCAGGAATGATCCCGCCTGGATACTGGGCCGCTCGGTGGCGGATAAAACAAGAGAATATCAAGTTGCTGTTAACCCTTTTTATGCACAATATGAAAGAGGTCACCGCAATTTCATTGCCGGCATGATGGAAATGAAAAAAGGAGAACCCCTGTATCCCGATGCCAATTTCTCTATGCGGCTGACTTATGGTAATGTGCTGAATTACAGGCCTAGGGACGGCGTGACCTATGATTATTACACAACCCTGACCGGAGTTATGGAAAAAGAAGATCCCGGCAACTGGGAATTTGTGGTACCTGAAAAACTGAAACAACTATACAATAATAAAGACTACGGACAGTACGCCCGGCCCGGTCAGGAAGTTGTGACCGGTTTTATTGCCAATACCGACATCACCGGCGGCAATTCCGGATCTCCTGTTTTGAACGCAAAGGGCGAACTCATAGGGCTGGCTTTTGACGGCAACTGGGAATCCATGAGCGGGGACGTGATCTTCGAACCCGAGCTGCAACGATGCATAGCCGTGGATATTCGTTATGTTCTTTTTATCATGGATAAATACGGCGAGGCAGGATATTTGCTGGAGGAAATGGATATTAAAAAATAGAAGCATGGAAAAGATCAATTATGCGGCCATGAGGCCTGCTCAAGCCCCTAATGGAAATAAAAAAGAAGAAAAAAAAGCAACGATAGAGATAGACGGGATGAAAGCCGTTAAAAATGTCATTGCCATTGCCAGCGGCAAGGGTGGTGTTGGAAAATCCACGGTTGCCGTGAACCTGGCAGTCGCCCTGGCTCTGGAAGGATACAAGGTGGGATTGGCCGATGCCGATATATATGGACCATCGGTTCCCACACTGACCGGGACACAGGACCAGCAGCCGGGCGTGGACATGATAGATGACAACGTCCAGGTGTTTGAACCTATCGAAAAATTTGGGGTTAAATGGATCTCTATAGGGTATTTTGCCCGGCCGGAACAGGCCCTGATCTGGAGAGGCCCCCTGGCCAGCAGCGCCCTTAAGCAACTCTTGAAACAAACAAAATGGGGTGAACTGGACTTCCTGCTTATTGACCTTCCCCCGGGAACAGGAGATATCCACCTGAGCCTGATGCAGGATATACCCCTGAGCGGTGGGATTGTGGTCACTACACCGCAACAGGTCTCGGTCACTGACGTTGAAAAATGTCTGAATATGTTTTTCCACCCGGACCTGAACAAACGTGTCCTGGGTCTGGTGGAGAATATGGCCTGGTTCACACCTGAAGAGCTGCCGGAAAATAAATACTACATATTTGGTAAAGGAGGCGCCAAGGGATTGTCCCAAAAATACAACCTCCCTGTGCTGGCAGAAATTCCCCTGGTACAGGGAGTATGCGAACGCGGCGACGCAGGGATACCTGTTGCTAATGATAAAAATGCAGCCGGCAAAGCATTTAAGGGCCTTGCGGAAAAATTGATATCTTTATTAGTTTAAAGCAGCCAATCCGGCATAATTTACGTCTTTCGGCTATGAAAAAGATTGTATCACTACTACTCACGGCAACTGCACTGATATTCGTGACATGTTGCAAACCAGAAGTTCCGTATATTGAAGTTAGTCCCACAAATGTCACCTTCCCCCAGGAAGGCGGTACACAGACCATCAACCTTTCTACCAACAGCATGTCATGGACAGCTTCTGTATCGGGGAAAGGGTTCTCGGTATCACCCACCTCTGGTGCGGGAAATGCCACATTGCAATTAACGGCAGCAGCCTCTGTCTCGTCAAGTGACCAGACCGGTACACTTACTATCAAGAGCGGCACCATGCAGGCTACTGTTACCATAACCCAAAGTGCACGCAATACGCTCATTGTTAACGGGAACAATACCGTAGAAGCCTCCGGCGGCACATATACGCTCACCCTGCAGTACAATACAGCCTATACGGTAGAAATAGAAGAACAGGCCAAATCGTGGATCCAGTATACAGGGACTAAGGCGCTCTCTACGGCAACCCTTCAATTCCTGATCGCTCCCAATCCAGGGTCTGAACGTTCCGGAAAAGTATCTGTCCGGGACAATGCCGGGATTGCCCAGACACAGATTTTCACTTTTAATCAGAAAGAGAATCCGCTGCGAACTGTGCTGATGGATTTGTATAATCAGTTGGACGGGAATAACTGGGTTGCAGCGAAAAAAACCAATTGGAATACAGCAGAACCTATTGAAACATGGGGTGGGGTAACCATGGAGGAAGGTAAGATAACCCAACTGAACCTGAGCGGATTTGAACTAAACGGACAACTCCCCTCCAGTATTGGAACGCTGACCGACCTTACACGGCTGAACATAGGTTCCAATCCAAATCTGACAGGACCGCTTCCATCCACCGTTGGAGACCTGGTGAACCTGGATGCCCTAATGGCCGTAACTACCGGACTGGAAGGGCCGCTGCCCGCCTCTATGGGAAACCTGAAAAAACTTACCAACCTGCAATTAAGCAAAAATAACATAAGTGGGAGGATCCCTGAGGAATGGGGCGGAATGGAGGCTCTGAAAAATTTTGGCATGTTTAATACTAAAATTTCCAGCCCACTGCCTAAAACGATCTTTGAAAACTGGAAACACATAGGATCATTGCTGCTGCACAGCAATCCTAATCTTACCGGTCCCCTGCCCCCCCAGCTGGGACAGATGGAAACCGACAACACTCTTTTCAGTGTACAAATGCACAATTGCAATTTTGAAGGAGGGATCCCTGAGGAATGGGGCGGAATTCCTGCCGTTTCCAAACAACTGCACCTTTATGGAAATAAGCTGACCGAACCTGTTCCCCTGTCCATTCAGAACCATCCATCCTGGACAGAGGACAAGTGGAATAAATGGAAAGATGCCGGCATACATTTCATCCGGACCCAGCAAAACGGGGTGTTCCTGGAGCTGGAACAGGTCCCCGATGCCCAGCGTGAGCGTCTTATGGCGCTGTATAACGCCCTGGACGGGCCCAACTGGATCAAGGGAAAAAACTGGAACACAGAAGAAGATGTTGGCACCTGGGAAGGGATCACCGTTACCGATGAGGCAATAACCGGCCTTAACCTGAGCGGATTTGGGCTCAAAGGACAGTTGCCACCCGAAATCGGCGAACTGACTGCCCTTAAATCCCTCAACCTGGGCAATAATCCCACCCTGACCGGACCATTGCCCAAGGAAATAGGGAACCTTGTAAACCTGACGATACTGATGGCCGTAACCACCGGACTGGAAGGTCCGCTGCCTAAGGAAATGGGGAACCTGAACAAACTTACCAACCTGCAATTGAACAAAAACCAGATCTCCGGTACCATTCCCAAAGAATGGGGGGGAATGACAGCTCTGATCAATTTTGGGATGTTCGACACAAAGATATCGGGCCCCATTCCCAATGAGATCTTTACCGGGTGGAAAAATATTGCCACTTTCCTGATGAACAACAATCCCAACCTGACCGGACCGCTGCCTGAAGGTCTGGGCAATATGACCACTACACAGACGCGTTTCAATATCCATCTGTATGAATGTAATTTCACTGGCAGCATTCCGGCCTCATGGGGAAATATTCCGGCTGTGTCGTCACAATTGCGCATATACGGCAATAAGCTGACCGAACCCGTACCGGCAGTTATCGTAAACCATCCATCGTGGGACCAGTGGAACACTTACAAGAATACAGATATCCATTACATCCGCACCCAGCAGAACGGGATTTTTCTGGACCTGGAAGGGGTACTGCCCACGATCAGCCAAGTTACAGTAAAAGAATTGTTATACAATAAAATAAGTGTCTCTGCCGAGGTGCTCAAACAAGGCAGCCATGAAGTAACGGACCGTGGATTTGTTATCAATACCACTCCCCGGAGGGTTGGTTCCGGGGCGGGGGTTTTCACAACCGATTTCACCAACAACATTGACGAAAATACGACTTATACCATAAAGGCCTATGCCACCAGTCAGGCAGGAACGGTTTACGGACCTCAGATATCCGTCACCACCCCGGTATATAACGAGTTGAATCTTGTCTTAAGTAACAACGACGGGAATCCTGTGGATTATGCCGATGTTTACCTCAAACGCATAGGCGATCAACCTACAACAACTCCCCAGGCAGTCAGGAGTTCAACGAAAAGTGCAATCCCGTTTATCAGAGGAAGTTCCCGGGACCAGGTGCTGCTTTCTGCCGCGGCATGGCTATCGTCTTACCTGAAACCCTACCAAAAGAGCATTCGTGAAAACCTGGAGATGCTCCGTTCGGGAACAGACCCGGTCCGTAACACCAGAGGCACCATGAGCCGGCAGAACACGAATCAGGATTATGATTATATGGTGAAAAGCTCTGCCGAGGGTGCAGTTCAGATAAAAAACATCGTTCCCGGAACATATGCCGTCAGGGTAACGGGATACGGTTATGTAAAGGACTTCTATACTACCCTGATCATACCTGAAGGAATTACCGGATTAACGGTAACTGATATACCCCCGTTGTCTGTTACCTCCAAAACGTTGTCGTTATTCAATCCTAACGTGGCAATTAAACCGTTCTCATCACCTGCGGCTAACGACAATCTGATGGTATTGGTCCATATGTCGGCCGACTATGTGAAGGACTGGAAAGGCAAGATCCTAGAAAATATCATGCTCTGTCCCCTGGATACGACCTCTTCGGTTGTCATTGCTGCCAAGAATACAGACCAGCTGGAGCAGATCTACGAAACATTCCTGTCGCTAACCGATGAGAAGGGCAATCCCAAACAACCGTCCGACCCGATGCAATTCCTCACTTTCATAGAGGAATTGTCAAAACGCATTATTTTTGTTAAGAACATCCATTCGGGACAAACAAACCTGATTTCACAAAATTCGGCCAACTTTAAAAAGATTTTGGTAGAAGCTTTGAAAAATTCGGGAAATTGGAATCTTGTTAAAAATTTCATCACAGAGACTTATAATGTACAGCTCCAGGAAGGCGATGCTGTTATCCTCAATATGATCATCCGGCAACAGGGTACAACGCCCGTTCTGATGACAGACGGGAACGGGCCTGTCCGGGAAGGAGGGAACCTTTTGATCCTGTCCTCGGACAGCAACGTGGATACGCTGAACGACCTGGGCTATAACGGGAACTGGCACCTGGGTATTACCGTAAAATAAGGTCCAGGAATACGGCAACAATGGCCACCGGTGCCACATAGCGTATAACAAAATAATATGCACGGAACAGGGTACCCTTAAGGGCACCCTGATTTGTAAATTCGTCATATACCTGAGACTTCTTCATATACCAGCCTACAAACAGCACAATGAACAATCCCCCGAGGGGCAGCAAAATGTTTGCAGACAGGTAATCGAAAAAATCAAACATGGTTTTCCCGAAAATCTTCACGTCTTTCAAAACCCCCTGGGACAGCGAACTGAACGAGGCACAAGCGGTTACCAGCAGCGATATGATCGTAACTGCAATTTTTCTTTTTATTCCAAGCCTTTCGGTAATGTAGGCCGTGATCACTTCCAGCAGTGAAATGACCGATGTGACAGCCGCTATGAGCAAGATGATAAAAAACATGACGGCAAAAAAGTTCCCAAGTGGTATTTGTGCAAAGATCCTGGGCAGTACTATGAAAACAAGCCCCGGACCTTCCTGGGGTGATATCCCAAAGGCAAAAACAGCCGGCATGATAGCTAGTCCGGCTAGTATAGCAAACAGCGTATCGGATATGGCCGTGAAAAAAGCCAGCTTATTCAGGTTTTCACGTGCCGGGACGTACGACCCGTAGGTAATCAAGCATCCCATCCCCAGACTGAGTGAGAAAAAAGCCTGTCCCAGAGCAGCCAGGACCACCTGAGTGTTGATTTTGGAAAAATCCGGTTTTACCAGGAATGTGACTCCTTTTTCAGCGCCTGGCAGAGAAAGCGACCGTATCATCAGAATCACGATCATCAGAAAAAGAAAGGGCATCATGATCCTGGAATATTTTTCAATTCCCTTCTTGATGCCACACATGACAATAAAAGCATTGAAGATTATGAACACCACGGTCCATATAATGGGCCGTACGGGAGAGGTCACCAAGCTTGTAAACTGACTTTCCATTAAGGATATATCGGGCTTCGAAAATAAATGGATCAGGGAACGGAACAGGTAATCGAGCGTCCAGCCTCCGACTACCGTATAGAAGGCCATAATGCAAAATGCAGACAGCACCCCTATAATCCCGATGGCACTCCAGGGTGTGCGCGGTGCCAGTATCTGAAAGGCTTTCACTGCGTTGGACTTTGTCCTGCGGCCGATGATGAATTCCGATATGACTATGGGAAGGCAGATGATCAGCACAAAGGCCAGGTAAATAAGGACGAAGGCAGCCCCGCCATTTTGTCCCACAAGATAGGGAAAACGCCATAAATTGCCCAGACCCACAGCAGAGCCTACCGTGGCCACCAGGACGCCGAAAAATCCTGAAAACTCGTCACGCTTCATAAACAGATGGTTTTACGCAAATATAAGCCCTTTTTTTGTTACTTTTGTTTAAAATTCCAGGCTATGCAAAAGATTGCTGTCAAAAAGTGGATCGCTTACCCGGTTGCCGTTTTGTCATTTCTTGTAATTTCGTATGGTTTTGTTCCGCAGGTTTTCCAGGGTAAGGTGCTCAACCAGGGCGATATAACCGCCTGGCAGGCCATGGCTAAAGAAGCCGGTGATTATAACAAAACCCACGATGATGAAGCCCTGTGGACAAATTCCATGTTCAGCGGCATGCCCACGGTAACGATCAATAAGATTACCCGGGGTAATTATACCCAGATCATCAGCCGCATACTGGAAGCAGGTGTGGCACCTGCCTCCTATTTGTTCCTTTCGCTTCTGGGCGGTTTCCTTTTGTTCCTGGCCCTGGGTATTAACCCCTGGGTTGCCATGCTGGGAGGGGTTGCCATGACATTTTGCTCCTACAACATGCAGATCATTCAGACCGGGCATGTTACCAAAATGATCGCCATAGCCTACATGCCCTGGGTCCTGGCTTCGATAGCCTATGCATACCGTAAAAACGCCCTTTTGGGAGCGCTGTTCTGCGCATTGACCGTAAGTCTTCATGTTGCGGCTAACCATCCGCAAATCACGTATTATCTTGGATTTATTTTGCTATTCGTAATTGCAGGGTTGATGGCAGAGGCCATTATCCGGCGACGGTTTCCGCATTTTGCGAAAACCACCGTACTTATCATTGCCGCCGGTCTGCTGGGGCTGGCCACCTCGGCCAACCACCTACTCCCCACTTATGAATACACCAGATATTCCATGCGCGGTGGATCGGAACTCGGGGCGGCTGAAGGAAAATCTTCCGGGACCGGTCTGGACCTTGATTATGCTACCCAGTGGAGTTATTCCAGGATGGAATCGTTCAATATGATGATCCCCGATTTTTACGGAGGAGCATCCGTGGGACCATTGGATAAGGATTCCCAAACCTACAAGAAGTTAACCCAAATGGGTTACAATGCCGATGGCGTCATTTCAAATATGCCCCTTTACTGGGGAGAACAGCCCTTTACGGCCGGTCCCATGTATATGGGAGCCATCATGGTATTTTTGTTCGTACTGGGACTGATACTGATTAAAGGCCCGGTCAAGTGGGCACTGGCAGTTGTCTGCCTGCTTTCCCTGCTGCTGTCCTGGGGTTATCATCTGGAATGGTTTTCGCTGTTCTTTTTCCGTTACATTCCACTATATGACAAGTTCCGGACCGTGAGCATGATCCTGGTCATCTGGCAAATGGTGGTTCCTGCTCTGGGAATATACACATTGTGGCATCTTTTGGAAAATCAAATTCCCGTCAACAAAGCCATAAAAGCCATGTATTGGGCCTTGGGCATCACAACCGGTTTTTGCCTTGTAACTGCCTTAATACCTGCTTTGGTCGGCTCTTTCACCGGACCTGCCGACAGATCTCTTCCCGGAGAGCTTATCCCGGCTTTGACGGCCGACCGCAAAGGCTTACTGCGACAGGACGCCCTGCGTTCAGCCGCTCTGATCCTGGGTACTGCGGCCGTGATTTGGTTGAGCCTGAACAAAAAGATTAAACAGGTATGGGCCATAGGAACGCTGGGCCTGTTACTGCTTGTGGATTACCTGCCGGTCGGCAAACGCTATCTGAATGAATCTCATTTCATATCCCGGTCTGCTTATCAAAATCGTTTTGCAGAGCGGCCTGTGGACAAATATATTAGGCAGAACAATGAACTGTATTACAGGGTGCTGGACCTGACCGGAAGTCCTTTTAACGATGCCACGGCCAGCTACCATCACAAATCCATAGGAGGGTACAATGCCGCAAAACTGCAAAGGTACCAGGATGTAATAGAAAGGCATCTGATGCCCGAGATGCAGTATTTCATTGATAAACTCAGGCAATGCCAGACTCTGGAAGAAGCATCGGAAATATTCGCCTATCAGGGAAGCAACACCGGAACACCCGTTATGAACATGCTCAATACCAGGTATATTATCCTGACCGGCGACGGCATGCCTGTAGTCAATCCGTACGCATTGGGCAATGCATGGGTCGTATCTTCCATACATCCTGTAACCGGACCGGCAGAAGAGATCGAATCCATTTCCCGTGTGGATCTCGGGACAACAGCCGTGATGCAGGATCCCCCGGAAAAATGGATACGGGCCGCAGCCCCGGCGGAATCAACCGTCTCATTGACTTCATATTCTCCAAACACGCTGGAATACAGCGCTTCGATGGAAAAAGACGGGATCGTTGTTTTTGGGGAAATTTTCTACCCTAAAGGGTGGAAAGCCAAGATAGACGGAAACGAAGTGCCCATTCTGCGATCCAATTACATAACACGTACTTTATACGTCCCGGAGGGAGAACACCAGATCAGGTTCACTTACCTCCCTTCATCCTATACCACCGGTATCATGATATCGCGCATCAGTTCTTCTGCCCTGCTTCTTTCCCTGTTGGCGGCTGTTGTTACCGGATGCGTTGGTATGTTACGAAAGAAAAGGGAAAAGGGAATGTGATCCCCCGGGGATGATCGGTACGCGCGACTTCCTTCCATTTGCGGGGATCGATGGGAGGGAAAAAGACATCGGCCCCTCCTTCTGGGAGAGGTGCCTTTACGTGGGTAATATAGAGCTTGTCCGCCAGATCAATGGTCTGGCGATAAATCTCGGCGCCCCCGATAATAAAGACTTCCTGACCACCGGTGATCCCGGCAAGTACTTCTGCCAGGTTTCTGCCCGACCTGGAAACTACTATATTGTTGCGCCCCGGGAGTGGCTTTCCCAGCGATTCATAAGTCTTTCGTCCCATGATCACGGTATGGCCCATGGTCAGACCCTTGAAATGCTTCAGGTCTTCGGAAATGTGCCACAGCAGTCTGTTTGACGCTCCCAGTTCTCTGCCTGGCCCTAAAACGGCTACCAGGGAAAGTATGTGCGATTTTCCTGTTGTTTGTCCTTTCATACGGCAACGGGGGCTTTGATAGCGGGATGGGGATCATAGTCTTTCAGACAGAAATCCGAATATTCAAAAGCGAAAAGATCGTTTCGTTCTGGGTTCAACATCATAACGGGCAAGGAACGTGGTGTACGGGAGAGTTGCAAACGTACTTGGTCCATATGGTTCCGGTATATGTGCACATCCCCGAACGTCTGTATGTAATCGCCCGGCTCGTATCCGCATACTTGTGCTACCATAAGCGTCAGCAAAGCATAGGAGGCAATATTGAATGGCACTCCCAGAAAGACGTCGGCACTGCGCTGATAAAGCTGGCAGGATAGTTTTCCGCCTGCTACATAGAACTGGAATAAAGCGTGACAGGGTGGCAACGCCATACGCGGAATATCTCCCACGTTCCAGGCACTGACTATGTGACGTCGTCCGTCGGGATCCTTTTTCAGGCCTTCAATAAGGGCCCCGATCTGGTCAATGGTTTCCCCGCCTGCCGTTTCCCAGGCGCGCCATTGTTTTCCGTAAACAGGCCCCAGATCTCCGCGTTCATCTGCCCATTCGTTCCATATGGTCACCCCATTTTGGTTAAGGTATCCGGTGTTGGTATCACCCCTGAGGAACCATAGCAATTCATGAATAATGGAGCGGAGGTGCATCTTTTTTGTAGTAAGCAGCGGAAATCCTTCCCCCAGAGAACAGCGCAACTGGTATCCGAAGATGCTGCGTGTACCGGTTCCCGTTCTGTCTTCCTTGTCAATTCCTTTATCCAGGATGTATTGTAACAGGTCCAAATAGTTTCTCATGGCAACACAAATGTAGCCATTTTCTCATTACCTTTGTCGCTTAAAACAGTATTGCAATGTACAGGACACATACGTGCGGAGAACTTGATCTATCGTGCACCGGCCGGCAGGTTCAACTGGCCGGATGGGTGCAAAAAATTCGAAAACTGGGGGGAATGACTTTCATAGACCTGCGTGACCGGTATGGTGTTACACAACTGGTTATCAAAGAGGATTCCCCTGCTTCAATAAGAGATGCAGCGGAATTGCTGAGCAGGGAATTTGTTGTTACCGTTCGTGGAACTGTTGTGGAGCGGAGCAGCAAGAATAGGAAGATCCCTACCGGAGAGATCGAGATAGCCCTTACGGGCATTGAAGTGCTGAACCCGTCCCAGATCCCGCCTTTCACCATAGAGGAAGAGTCTGACGGGGGGGAGGAATTGCGTGCCCGGTACCGTTACCTGGACCTGAGAAGACCTCCGCTCCAGAAAGCGTTGATGCTTCGACACAGGATGGCGCAGGAGACACGCAGTTATCTAAGCCGTTGCGGGTTTCTGGAGATTGAAACTCCTTTTTTAATAAAATCCACCCCGGAAGGAGCACGGGATTTTGTGGTTCCTTCACGTATGAACCAGGGACAGTTTTATGCCTTACCCCAGAGCCCGCAAACATTTAAGCAGTTGCTCATGATCGCGGGTTATGACAAATATTTTCAGATCGTCCGCTGTTTCAGAGACGAAGACCTGAGGGCAGACCGGCAACCGGAATTCACACAAATTGACTGTGAAATGTCCTTTGTGGAAAGGGACGACGTACTCTGTCAATTCGAAGGATTGATCCTTCATCTTTTCAAAGCGGTTTTGGATATTGACATACCTTCTCCCCTTCCGCGTATTCCGTATACAACGGCCATGGAAAGGTACGGCAGCGATAAGCCGGATATACGTTTTGATATGTTGATCCACGATCTGACAGCTATGACAAGAGACACTGAATTTAGTGTCTTCCGGAACGCGGCCTATGTGGGAGCAATTTGTGTTAAGGGAGCCGCTTCATATACCAGAAAACAGTTGGACGAACTTACCGAATGGGTCAAACGGCCACAGATAGGGGCCTCGGGACTGGTCTACGTACGTTGTACGGCAGAGGGTGACGGGAGTATGACATATAAATCTTCCGTGGACAAATTTTTTGACTGCCATGCCCTGGCTGCCTGGGCACAGGCATGCGGGGCGGCGGAGGATGACCTGATGCTGGTAATGAGCGGACCAAAAAATAAAACCCTGGAAGCACTGGGTAGTCTGCGTCTGGAGATGGGCAATCGCCTGGGTGTGAGAAATAAAGACATTTTTTCTCCGTTGTGGGTGTATGATTTTCCATTGCTGGAGTGGGATGAGGAAACACAACGTTTCTATGCCAAACACCATCCCTTTACCGCTCCCAAACCGGAAGATCTGGGCAAATTTTACAGTGATGATCCCCGTGACCTGGAACAGGTAAATGCCAACGCATACGATTTTGTACTCAATGGCACCGAAGTGGGAGGCGGCTCCATAAGGATACATGATTCCCTTGTACAGGAAAGGATGTTCCGGGTGCTGGGCATGTCGGAAGAAGAGGTCAATGCCAAGTTTTCATTCATCATCAATGCCTTCCGTTACGGAGCCCCGCCGCACGGAGGGATTGCCTTTGGATTTGACCGCTTGTGTTCCCTTTTTGGCGGATCGGAAAGTATTCGCGATTTCATCGCTTTCCCTAAAAACAACTCCGGAAAGGATGTCATGCTGGACGCCCCTGCCGGAATCGATGCCCTGCAAAAAAAAGAACTGGGTCTTTAACGTATAAAAATATCGTATAGCGCGTTGACCACGTCTGTTTGCACGGCCATAAAGCCGTTATCCCTCATGGGAATGGATGTGTCACACCCGTTGCACAGCACTACGAATCCGAATTTTTTCTCTTTTTGGAAAAACATGGCCGAATACAGCCCATAGGCGCTCCCGGTATGTCCGGTCATAATTTCCCCTTCTATCAGCCTGTCGGTCCTTTCCAGAGCAAATCCATACCCACAGGTCTCATTCTCTGTGGCACGTCCTCCAGGACTTTGCGGCGTTTGCATAAGGGCAACACTTTCCCGGGATAGTATTTCCCGCCCATCCAGGAATCCTTCGTTGATCTGAACCAGTGCGTAACGGGCCAGGTTGGGGGCACTGATCTTCATTCCTCCGGTAGGCGAGAACAACGTCGTGGAATGACCTTGTACGTAATTCTCTATTTCCTGCTTCCGGGAATTGTATGCCTGAGGAGATGGGATAAAACGCCCGTCTTCCCAGGTATAAAGGGTGGCAAAACGGGTGGAATCCAGATCGTTCACATTAAATGAAGCATAGACCCCCAGGGGGTCCAGGATATTGTTCCGGATGTACTGGTCAAATCTTTCGCAGGAATGTATTTCTACCAACGTACCCAAGGTGTTGAAACCCAGATTGCAGTACTGGTAACCTGTTCCCGGGGCATAATCGTTGAATGAGCCGGAAACGTCCGGGGTGATATCGGGTTGGATCACATCGAGTGTAAAATATCCGCCCTTGTCGCTCAGGCTGGACGTATGGGAGAGCAGCATCCTGTAAGTTATAGGTATATCGGGATAGGAAGGATTGCGTACCGGAAATCCGAGTGCGGTGCCAATATCGTCATCCAGATCAAAGCAACCCGCTTCGTACAACTGCATAATGGCTGTTGCTGTAAAACTCTTTGATATGGAGGCAATGCGCATCAAATCGGTTGTCTGCAGTTTCTGACCTGTTTCCAGGTCTTTCATCCCGCACGCTCCTGTATAGATCACCCGGTTGTCGCGTATGACGGCAACCGATAATCCCACTGCATTGAGTTCCTGCCTGATCTCTTCCAGGCGGCTGTCTGCTTTTCTTTCCCTGATTGCAGAACAGGAAACAAGCATCAGCATGGCGGTCAGTATGAAGACAATTCTTTTCATAGGAGTATAATATTAGATTGGCATAAAGATATAAAAAACTACCTTTGTTTCATGGAGATAAGACCAAAAAAAGCCCTTGGACAGCATTTTCTTCGCGACGGAGGTACCGCGCTCAGAATTGTAAAATGCTTGTTACCGGATGATAATCTGACCTTCAGAGAACGTATCCCGGTGGTGGAAGTGGGCCCGGGTACAGGTGTTCTTACCGGGATTCTCTTGGACGATCCCCGTGTTGACTACTATGCCGTAGAATTGGACAGGGAAGCGGCTGCCCTGCTACGGCAAAAATATCCCCAAATTGAAGAACGGCTGAAAGAAGGTGATTTTCTAAAACTTCCCGGGACAGTCTTTCCTCCGGAATTCCTTTTGATTGGAAATTTTCCCTACAATATATCCTCACAGATCTTTTTCAGGATTCTGGAATTGCGCAATGCGATCCCGCAGGTTGTGGGAATGGTACAGAAAGAAGTGGCTGAACGGTTTTGTGCCAGACCGGGTTCGCGCACCTACGGAATACTGAGCGTATTGCTGCAAACCTGGTATCATACAGAATATTTGTTCACGGTCCCGCCAGGTGCTTTCGTTCCTCCTCCCAAAGTGAATTCGGGGGTCATCCGGCTTTTGCGCAATGAAAGAATTTCGCTCCAATGCCCTGAAAAATTGTTCCTTAAAGTGATCAAAACCACTTTCAATCAACGGCGCAAAACGATTCGTAACAGCCTGAAACCATTGTTGGGAGATAAGAAAATATGCTCATCCGGATTCCCTGACCTGAGGCCCGAGCAGCTGGGTGTGGAAGAGTTCGTTCAACTGACCCTGGAAGTGGAGGCTGTTCTCAATGCTGGTTCATCGCTTCTACGGGATTCATACGGGCAGCTTGCAGGGAGGGGATAAAACCGGCAATCACCCCCACAAGTCCCGATATAAGGACACCTCGCAGTATGTTCCCTGTCGACATGGTCAGAACAAAATCGTATTGGTTGGTGACAACAATGGTCAAAACCCACACAATCAAGATCCCTATAAGTCCACCCATTATGGCCAGTAGTGCGGCTTCAAAAAGGAACTGTGTCAATACAAAGGAACTCTTGGCCCCCATGGCCTTCTCTATCCCGATGATATGGGTTCTTTCTTTGACCGAGACAAACATGATGTTGGCCACGCCAAAGGCGCCTATGAGTATGGAAAAGCCTCCGATGATCCAGCCTGCAATAGCTATAACGCTGAAAAGTTGTGAAAGGGCGTCGTCCAGGAAGGACATTTTATTAAGGGCAAAATTATCGTTTTGGATCGGTTTCAAACGCCGTACCACCCGCATGGCATTGCGCAGCTGTGCCATAAACTCTTCTTCATCTGCCCGGGGGTCCTTGTGTACCACTATATTGGGTGAAGTACGGCGCAGATCCAGGTAATTGCGGATAAATGGCAATGGTATGATAATGGCATCGTCGTAAGTGACCGGATCGAACATGGATTCCCCTTTTTTCTTGATCACGCCAATAACCCTGACGGTAAAGCCTCCTACTTTAAGATTATTGTTCACAGGGGTCAGTCCTTCGGGAAAAAGTTCTTCGGCCACATTCCGTCCGATCACTGCCAGCGGGATGTTCGTGGCTGCTTCTGAAGGGGTAAAATACCGGCCTTCGTCGATCTCGAAATAAGATATCTGGTTCCAGTAATAGGTTACCCCGTAAAGGGTGGTGTTGCGGAGCATATTGCGTCCGTACCGCACATTTGTGGAGGTTAGGGCAGAAAGAGCTGTCATATCGGCCAGGGTAACGTTTTTCTGCAGGAATAGAAATTCTTCGTACGTGTTGTTTGGACGCTGCCTGAATTCCCACCATTTAAAACCTTCTCCGTCTGCGAACGATTCCCAGGATATCTTGTCAACGTAGACCACATCTGTCCCCAGGGAGGAAAACATGTTCCGCACATTCTTTTCCAGTCCTTCTATGGCCGTGAAGACAGCAACGATGGAAAATATCCCGATGGTCACTCCGAGCAGGGACAGAAATGCCCTGAATTTATCACCTTTGACCGAATCGTATGCAAATACAAAACTTTCCCCTAACAGTTTAAAGAAGATGTTGATGCTCCTAAAGATTTTTTTCATTCCTTTTGTCCGATTTTTCTTTTTAATTCTCGTAAGGCATCAAATGCCTCCAGGGGTGTCATCCGGTCCAGGTCAACCAACTCGATGTCTCTTCTCAATGCCTGTAACAATGGGTCTTCCAACTGGAAGAATGACAATTGCCGGGGCCTTTCCGGGGATGGGGGCTGTTCTTTACCTGCCTCCATCCTTTTGAGCACTTCCTGTGCCGTCAGGATCACCCTACGCGGCATTCCGGCCATTCCCGCCACGTGTATCCCGAAACTGTGCTCTACCCCGCCAGAGATCATCTTGCGCAAAAATAACACCTTTTGTCCCCGCTCCTTCACAGCAATGTGATAATTTTTTACTCTTTGATACTGCTCTGCCATCTGATTCAGTTCGTGGTAATGGGTGGCAAAAA
Organism: Bacteroidales bacterium Bact_09; assembly: GCA_001603455.1. GTDB lineage: Bacteria > Bacteroidota > Bacteroidia > Bacteroidales > UBA932 > DMER64. The sequence continues at coordinate 55,141 of LUZA01000006.1, forward strand.
GCGTTTTGGCACGCGCTCCCGCTTTTTCGTGCAGGTATTCCACGATAGCCCAGGCAATGGATATGCCGTCATATGTGCTGGTGCCGCGTCCGATCTCATCAAAGAGTACAAGCGACCGGTCAGTGACATTGTTAAGGATGGCTGCCGATTCCAGCATTTCCACCATAAAAGTGGATTCCCTGCGGGCAATATTGTCCGAAGCACCCACCCGGGTGAATAGTTTATCGGTTATGCCCAGCGATGCTTCTTTTGCAGGCACATAGGAGCCGATCTGAGCCAGCAGGACTATCAAACCCGTCTGGCGGAGTAATGCAGATTTTCCGGCCATATTAGGGCCAGTCAGGATAATGATTTGTTGTGTTGTGTTATCCAGGTAAACATCATTAGGAATATAGACTTCCCCGGGAGGCATGAGTGTCTCCAATACGGGATGACGGCCCTGCCGGATATCTATCACATCGTTTTCCTGCATAACAGGATGGGTATACTTTTGTTCTCTTGCCAAAATGGCAAAACCCAGCAAACAGTCCAAGTGGGCCAGTATGCGTGCGTTTTCCTGTATGGGACGAATAAAACGGCCAACCGTTTCTACCAGGGTGTTAAAAAGTTCCTGTTCCAGTCGGGTTATGCGTTCTTCGGCACCCAGAATTTTTTCTTCATACGATTTTAACTCTTCGGTAATGTACCGTTCTGCATTGACAAGCGTTTGTTTGCGTATCCAGGACGGAGGAACCTTGTCTTTATGTGTATTACGGACTTCGATATAATATCCGAAAACGTTGTTAAAACTGATCCGTAGCGAAGATATGCCAGTCTGATCTGCCGCTTTTTGCTGCATTTCCTGCAGATATTCCTTGTTGTGAGAAACGATATGGCGCAACTGGTCCAGCTGTTGGTCAATCCCGGGTGCTATTACCGGCCCTTTTCCCAACTGAGCGGGGGGAGAGGGCACAAGCATCCTGCGAAGTGTTTCAACCAGCTGATCGCAGTCATCCAGTCTGCCGGCCCAGGCACGGACTGCTTCTGTGCCGGATGTCCCGGCTATAAGCTGCCGGATGCGGGAGGACTGTACCAGGCCCATTCCAAGCTGGGCGATCTCTCGTGGGTTGATCTTGCCGGCTGCCGCTCTTGATATCAGCCTTTCCATATCGCCTACCTGGGACAGGAGTTTGCGCAATTTCCCCGCCATGTCCCAGTTATCCAGGAATGTGCCCACCATATTGTGTCTTTCTTCAATGGCAGTCCGGTTCCGTAGGGGCATGACCAGCCATTGACGCAACAATCTGGCTCCCATCGGGGTTTGTGTTTTATCGATGACCTCGATCAGGCTGGCCCCCTTTTGGTGGTTCTCCTGACGGGGAAAAAGCTCCAGGTTGCGAATACTGTATTTATCCAGCCACATCAGCTGCCCGGAATCTATACGCTGCAGGGTACACAGGTGCCCGTAACTGGCATACTTGTTCATCTCCAGGTAGAAAAGCATGGCCCCTACGGCCGAAATGGCCAGTGGAAGATTTTCTGCTCCGAATCCTTTGAGACTATCCACGCCAAAATGCGTTTTGACTTTCTCCTCTGCGGCAGAATGTACAAAAGCCCATTCATCAATGGTCGAAAAAAACACCGCATCGCCCGTTACGGCTTTCCATTTCTTTTCCCTACCCCGCTGTACCAGTATTTCTTTGGGTGCATATTGCGCTAAAAGGCTTTCCACATAAGTTATATCACCCTGTGCAATCTGAATGGTCCCGGTAGATATGTCTGTAAAGGCAATACCTGCGGATTCCCCGGTAGAGTCCTGATGGCAATAGAGGCTGGCCAGAAAATTATATTCCGAGGCTTCCAGCAATTGAGGATTGTAGGATAGCCCGGGTGTAACGACTTCGGTTATCCCTCTTTTGACGATTTTTTTCGCCAATTTGGGATCTTCCAACTGGTCGCAAACGGCGACTTTATACCCGGCACGCACAAGCTTTGGCAGGTACGTATCTATAGCATGATGCGGGAATCCGGCCAATTCTACCGAAGAGGCTGCCCCGTTTGCCCGCCGTGTAAGTACGATTCCAAGGGCTTTTGACGTTTTGATGGCATCTTCCCCGAAAGTTTCATAAAAATCTCCCACCCTGAAAAGCAACAATGCATCGGGATACTCTGCCTTAATCGCAAAGTATTGGTCCATCAGGGGTGTCTTAACGGGTTGTAACGCCATACGTAACAAAGGTAATAAATTTTAAGGTTATCGGCAGGTGGTCGCTGATTCCGCCTTTATAAACAGGACCTTGGTAGGTCCGCCTGGGTTTGTCCCCCATATGGGTCCGGTCCTGTTCAAGCAGATGCGGCAGGCGCGCAACTTTCACGTATTCCAATCCCTGCCGGATGGAAGAGCTGACAAGGAACTGGTCTACACATTCCCAGGCACCCCTGTATTTATACGTGTTCCCCGGAGAAACATTCGTCAGGCCTCCCGATATCAACCGGCGCAACGGCGGTGAATTGGGCGGATCATTGAAATCTCCCATCACCAGTATCCGCGCCCCACAAGAAGAGCCGGCAATACTGTCGGTAACCCGGAGTAGAATTGCCGAGGCGGCCATCCGGTGTTTTTGGGCCATGGCCCCGCCGCGTTTGGAAGGCCAGTGGGTTACTATGAAATGTATGGTATCGCGCTGGTCCATAATGCCTTTTACGTAAAGGATCGTGCGCGTTTCCACCACTATGCCACCATCACCGTAAATGGGATAAAATCTGGTTTTTAAGGGCTTGAAACGCTCCTTTCTGTAGAGAAGGGCAACATCTATGCCCCGGGGATCAGGGGAATCGCTGTGAACGATTCCATAGTTAAGGGGAGCCAGCGGGGAATCATTGACCAATTGATACAGGACAAAAAAATTTTCGATTTCGCACAAACCTATGATGCAAGGGGCTTCCCATTCTCCATCCACGCGATTACCACATGCTATCAACGTTTTGGCAATATCGTTGCGTTTCTTCACAAATCTTTGCCATGTCCATGAGTAACTTCCCCCGGGTGTAAAATCATCGTCATGTGTAAGGAGATCGTCAAAAGGATCGAAAAAATTTTCTACATTCCAAAAAATTACCAGGCATAAGACCAAACGTATCATGAGGGCAAGTTAAACTCCATGGTGCGCATAAAAGGGACAATTCGTAAAAAAGTTGTTAGTTTTGTGCCTCCGGAATATTAAAACAAATTTCATGGCTCTAAGATGTGGTATTGTCGGACTTCCCAACGTTGGCAAATCGACGCTGTTCAATTGTGTTTCTTCTGGAAAAGCACAAGCTGCCAATTTTCCTTTCTGTACCATAGAACCCAATCTGGGGTCCACCCAGGTGCCCGATTCAAGACTGGAACAGCTGGCCTCGTTGGTCCATCCCGGACGTATTGTTCCGGCAACGGTGGATTTTGTGGATATTGCCGGTCTGGTCAAGGGGGCCAGTAAGGGCGAAGGATTGGGCAACCAGTTCCTAGCCAATATCAGGGAAACTGATGCCATCCTCCATGTTTTAAGGTGTTTTGACGATCCCGACGTGTCCCATGTGGACGGATCGGTTGACCCGGTCAGGGATAAGGAAATCATAGATACCGAGCTGCAACTTAAAGACTTGGAAACGGTGGAAAGCCGGTTGGCAAAAGTACAAAAACAAGCCGTAACGGGAGGAGACAAACAGGCTGTCCGGCTGGCCGGTTTGCTGGCCCGTTACCGGGATGCGCTGGGTCAGGGCAAAAATGCCCGGACAGTTGTTCTTTCGGGACAGGAGGAAGAACGGATGGCCCGTGAATTATTTCTGTTGACCAATAAACCGGTTCTGTACGTCTGCAATGTGGACGAAAACTCGGCCCGGAACGGAAATGAACACACCCGTAAGGTAGCTGAAGTCCTGCAAAAAGAAGGTCAGTTTCATTTGATGGTCGCCGGACGCATAGAGGCCGAGATTGCCGAACTGGAAACCTGGGAAGAAAGGCAACTGTTCCTCGAGGCCATGGGTTTGGAAGAATCGGGGGTTTCACGCCTGGTCAGGGCTGCCTTTCAATTGCTGAACCTGGAAACGTATTTTACGGCAGGTCCTCTGGAAGTAAAAGCATGGACATACCGTAAAGGAACAAAAGCCCCGCAGGCTGCAGGGCTTATTCATTCCGACTTTGAACACGGTTTTATTCGTGCAGAAGTGATCAGGTTCGATGATTTTATGCATTATGGGTCCGAAGCGGCTTGCCGTGAAGCCGGAAAAATGGCTGTGGAAGGTAAAAATTACATTGTGCGGGACGGAGATATTATGCACTTTCTTTTCAGCCGTTAAAAGAACTTCGCACGGTAGTCTTCTACTTTTGTACCTTCCTGCAATACCATAGGGATCATCTGTATTTGGATATTGGAAAGATAGGAAGCATATTGAAATGCATCGTTCTCTGTATAATAGGCTCCGTCCAGGCGTTCATCGACCTGGAAAACATATATACCGATTTCGCCTTTGACCGGTCCGCACATAACCTGTTCAGCCGCTACCGAAACGGCTCCGATAAATTTTGGATCCGTCTGCTGTGAAGATCCAAACGCCAGTCCGGCCTGAGTAGAGATGGTTCTGCCTGTGGCTTCGGCCCATGATTCGAGTGTGGTGTATCCTTCTAATTCTTCTTTGATCTGATCGTATATGCGCTCCCTCTTTTTTTCCAGGGTGAGAACAGACTCTATTTCGGCCTGTTTTTCCTGGAGCGTAGCAATACCTTTGTCGTGAACACCCGTAACAGCAGCTACAAAGAAGTACTTGTTGTCAACCGATATGACGGGCGATATTTCACCGTGTTTAGCATCAAAAGCCCAGCGAACCAGCTCACGCATATGTTCATAACCAGAAACGGTCTTGGCATCTTCTGTTATACCCATGGCCGGGACGGGGTAAAGATTTTTCTGCATCGCGACCCTGTTGAATGCTTCTATGTTGCCGCTTTCCGTAGATAAATTGTTTGCGCTGGAATAAATGGTCTGGTACGTTTCCTTACCGGCAATTGCTTCCTTTATAAGGACGGCAAGTTGCACCTTTTTATGTAAACGTGTTCGTTCGGTAACCTTGACAAGGTGCAGGCCGTATTGTGTTTCCAGAATGAACGGTTTATTAAGCGGAGCCTCAAATACAGATTCCATTCCGGGAATATAGGCGTTTTGATTGAACCAGCCAATCACTCCCGGGTCTACATTAGGGTTTTTGTCGGCCGAAAATTCCAGGGCAAGTTCGGCAAAGCGACCCGGAGTAAGGTTTAGGATTGTGATCAGACTGTCGGCTATCTTTTTGGATTCTCCGGCCGTGTTTTGCAGCAATATATGATGTACAAACACCGAATCGGGCAATTGCTTGATGTCGGCTATCCTGGCCGCACGGAAAAAATTTCCGTCTTTATAAACCGGTAAAACATCGCGCATAGTGGCTTTAAAGGCAAAACTGTCCAGGGCTGCAGATATGGAGGTTAATTCTCCTTCTTTGTAATAACGCGTATCATATGGTTTGTCCGAATTGCGGGCCAGGAATTGTCTCAGGTTCCCGGCAGAGACAAACTCGTCATAAACTTTCTCTATATCCGCCCGGGCATCGGCTATGTCTTTGGCCGATGGAATTATGGGAAAAACTACATATTCTATGTCCCGCGTAGCCATCTGTTTGTACAAGTGCTTGTGGGTATCGTAATACGCACGAATTTCCTGAGGTGTGACCGTTATGGTGGTATCTTTGGCAAACGACACGGGTGTGAGAGAAAAACTCACATTGGAGGTGATGTTGTTGTCCTCCATATTCCGGCGTAATTCAACAGGCGTGATGATGTTGCTCTTGGACAGCAGGGAACTGTATTTTGTAAAAAGCCGGTCGGTTTCCATGTTATCCTGTATGAATTGCCAGTACATGGCGGCGATTCCATCCGGATCAGATGTTGCATTCTGTACGAACATCGTTAGCCTGGAACGGTCAAAAGTCCCGTCTTCTGCCAGGAAAAGGGCATCCTTCAGGATGACAGGCGAAATATCCCGTCCTTGTACCATATCAAACATTTCCTCGTCTCCAAGCCTGATCCCTGCTTTTTCAATGGCAGGAACATATACCAAATCCTTGAGGAATGCCTGCCAGGTACCCTGTTCAACAACTTCCTGGCTTTGTTCGTCCAGGGAAGCGGCCCCGGTCAGGGCTTGCTGCAGGTTTTGATAATACTCACGCTTCTTATTGTATTCAATGTATGTAATGCTTTGTCCGTTCATCTCTCCCACATCGTTTTTGGAAGAGAACATGGATATGGCGGATTGTAAGGTGCCCGGGTCTATAATGAAAGATATTAAGGCAATAGCTATGAGCACGGTAATGAAAATACCCATTTGTACTCGAATCTTCTCCAGAACTGCCATCTTATAAGTTTTATGGTTGTGGTTGTGTTTCTATATCAGGGCGCGAAGATAATTCTTTTTCTTCATTGGACAAAGTATCCTGTTTAATGTATCCGTAAGAATCAAACGGTCTTAGTATTTTGGCATTGGTCGCTCTTTCGTCTGATTTCATGCCGTAACCCTGGGCAAAAAAATCGGGCGATGTCAGCCGGACGTAACAATGTGTATAAATGGTCTTTTTCTGCTGGTCCCAGTACAAGGTGTCAGTTTCCATGGTTTCTTCCTTCAGTATATTCCGTATTACTACATTTCCTGTGGCTATCCATATTTGCTCCTGCCCGGTACGATGTAATGCCTTTTCAGCAGTGATGACAGTTTCCAGTTGCCCGTCGGAGGTGAAAGCTTCTACGCGGAAGGCGTGGGGAAATGTCTCATATGGATCGGACCCGCGTGAATACTTTTCCATATACGGAGCGGTCAGACGTCCCCGGACTATACCGCCTTCAACTTGCCATCCCTCCATGTTCTCAATAGTTTGAGTGGGAATACTGTCCAGGTTTTCGAGCGATTCTACGGTTGTAACCCTGTTTTTACAGGAGATAAATATGGTAGCAAGAGACAGGCCCATGGCTATCATAATTCCAGTCGTTGTCCGGGAAATAAATCCCATTACTTGTTTGTTCTGACAGTTGTTGTTGCTGTCAGGCCGTTGGCTTTTACTGTATAACCCGATCCTTCTGCCAGGTCGCACATAAAGGCTTCTTCCACTGTGGGGAAGTACTGCCTGTAGGTGGCTATCAGGCGGTCACATTCTTCTGTAAGAGAAGGATCGGCCTGTTTTGCCTTTACAAAATAATCTACGGAAACCCAGAAATTGGCACGGGCATCAATATCGGGCATATCTCCGTCCCTGACTTTGGCCATGGCCCAGATATGACCTATCAACAGATAGGCACGTCCCTTGGTTTCTTCATTGAACTCAAAGGACTGAAGGGCATATTGTGCTGCCGTTGAACTTTTATTCATCTTCTTGAAATAAAAAGTACCCAGTTCCAGTAAATAATCTGCCTTGGTCTTGTTGTCAATGGAATCTGAATTGATGGCACGCTCCAGGAACATGGCTGCATTCTCATTATTATCTCTGGAGGAATACAAACGATACAGATAATAAGCCGAGTTGTAGGAGGGTTCCATTTCATAGAGGCGCTCTACCGCTTTCAGGAATAGGTCGGAACTTTCGCATCCGGCGTTGGAGAGCAGCTGAACTACGCGTCTTACATAGGTAATATCCGATGCATTGTGATCAAAACGAGGTCCGAAAAGAGCCAACAGGTTGTCGCAATCTGCCACCCCGCTTATGGCAAATACCGTTTCAAAATTATTACGTGCTTCTTCCAAAGCATCATTCGTACCGGACCGTATCTTCTTATCAAAGATCTCACTGAGTTGCTGATATACATTGATCACATCTTCTGCCCCAAGTTTATTGTCCTTGAAGAGATTGGATGCATACTGCATATTTAAAAGAAGAATGTTCTGATCTGTGTTTTCCTTCCCAAATTTAACTACATCCTGCAAGGCAGAGAAAACTTTCGTTTCATCTTCCTTGTAATAGGTAGCCATATCATAGGCTTTGAAAGTATAGGCACTCAGCCGGGCTTTGGGCGAGGGGAACTTGTCTATCCTGATATTGTACATCAGAATAAGTGAGTCTACCAATTCTTTTCTACGGTCAGGATCTTTTGTCTGATTGATCAGGAATTTGATAATGTTCTGTCCGTCCTGGTATAAGGATTGCGTGACCCCTACGGGGCATACCTTTAATGCTCCCCTCCAGGATGGCAGGGCTTCCCTTATGTTTCCGTTCTTGTAATACTCTTTGTAGAAATTCAAATATCTCACGCATTCCACGCTGTCTTCCGGTGTCGCCCCAAATCTGCCTGCCTGTGCATAGCTTTTAGCTACGAAAACGAACATAACCAAAGAGATAAGG
>LUZA01000095.1 GCA_001603455.1 Bacteroidales bacterium Bact_09
CTATAAATCTTACACTCAGAACGACAATCTGCTTTTTCCTCCGAGTTTAGGAGACTTCATCGCTGAGAACGACCCTGTTCGTGTGCTGAACACAATCGTTGACCACCTTGATATCAGCAAGATTGAAGATACGTACGCAGGCGGTGGTACTAGCAATTACAATCCCGGGATGTCCGTCAAGACAGTGTTCTATGCCTATCTGCCGAATGTTTTCTCAGGTCGAAAGAAGGAGGACTCTTCTAAAGCGTGATGTGAACTTCATGTGGCTGAGCAGGATGCAGTCTCCGGATTTCAATACCATCAACCTCTTCCGCAAAAACAGGGCAAACACTGTAATAATATTAACTTAAAATACTATATTTGCAGCCTATAATCTTCAGGGCAGGGTGTAATTCCCGATCGGCGGTATAGTCCGCGCGCCGTAAATGGCTGAATCGTTGAAACTACGGTACCGACAGTTAGAGTCTGGAAGAAAGAAGACATTATGAAAACATCAGCTATAACTATTGTATGTGGGGTTTTGATGCTGTGCGTCGCCCCGTTTGTTCCAGTAAAAGCTCAGACTTTAGCGGAACAGGAATCTGTAAGTGATTCCCTGGAAATCAACATCAGTGAAATTACCGTTTCGGCCTCGTATCTTAAAACGGGCACCTCTCCATTGCGCCTGGCTACTGTCGACAGCCGGAAGATAAAAAGAAAAAGTGCCGGTACTACATACCCCGAATTGCTCTCCGGTATTCCCGGGATTTACGCCACCAGCGAATCGGGCAGTTACGGAGATGCAAGAATTAACATCCGGGGATTTAAACAGGAAAATATCTCGGTCATGTTAAACGGCATTCCCATCTCGGGTTTAGTAACGGGCAATATGTTCTGGAATAATTGGTTGGGTCTTTCCGATGCCACATATTCCATCCAGGTACAGAAAGGGATAGGTGCTTCTATGCTTTCCGACAATTCGGTGGGTGGTACGGTGAATATTATTACTAACACGGCCACAGCAAAACCGTCGGTTTTGGCAGGTTTGTTTTATACCGGATACGGGCTGGGAAAAAGTTTTGTCAGTTTGAATTCCGGACAAAACCAGAGAGGATGGGCCGTATCGCTTATTGGGTCCTATACCTGGGGTAGTGGATATGTCCGGGTAACGAATGTAAAATCCTGGGCTTATATGCTGAATGTCAGCAAACGTTTTAATGAACGTCATCGTTTGTTGCTAACAGTCCTCGGATCTCCCGAAAGACATCAGCAACGTTCAGTCAGGTTGAGTGCATCGGAAATAGAAACGTACGGTCTAAAGTATAATAAGAACTGGGGCTATCTGGACGGGAAGCCCAGGAATCTGAGTGAGAACTTCTATCATAAGCCCTACATAACCCTTAGCTATTTTATGAAAGCTGCAGAAAGAATATCACTTACCAACACATTGTATCTGTCGGTGGGTGACGGCGGTGGAAACTGGTCCGAGAGCAAGGGAAAGCGAATAATTGACTACCGGAAAGACGGACAAATTGACTGGGATGCTGTGGTAGAGGCCAATAAAGCTTCGGGTGAGGCTCTGAATATCCTGAGTGTTTACCTGGCCGGGCATACACAGTCAGGATTCAAAAGTCAATTGGAATTTTGTGTTTTTCCACATATTAACCTACAGGCGGGAGTGCATTACCAGCATTATTCTACCTGGGAAAAAGAAAGAATTACTGATCTTTTAGGAGGAAATTACTGGTACGAGGATTATGCTGGCAATTCGCTGTCTGGAATGGCCGGGAGAAATCCGGTGAAAAAAACAGGAGATTATATCCGAACCTACAACGGAAAAATCATAGATCATGTTACCGGATATTTATCGGGAGACTATTTGGCTGGTAGATGGAACCTCCGGGGCGGTATTTCTTTAATGTGGAACAGTTACAGAAGGTGGGACAAGTACAATTATGTAGTGTCACCGGCCGGACCGGCCTCTTCTGTCTATAGCCCTGCTGTCTGTGCGGCCGGATTCAGCGCCAAAGGCGGGGCTTTGTATAAATTGAACCGTTCAGCTGCGTTATATTTGAATACTGCCATTTATAGCCGGCTCCCGTATGCAAATGTTTTTTTCGCTGCCGGAACAAACGATATAACGTCCAACGTAAAAAATGAGAAAAACGTTCTGGTCGAAGCCGGTTACCGTTTTACCGGTATCCGTACCTCTTTCGAAGCTACTGCCTATTATGCTTACTGGAAAAACAAAACCCTTTTGTCCGATCCGTACAAACAACAGGATAATAGTACCTATCAATATATGGTACAGGGGCTTGATGCCCTGCATTACGGTATTGAAGTTACAGCCGTCCTTCAGGCAGCCCGATGGCTCAGAATAGAAGCCGGCGCCTCGTTTGGGAACTGGACCTGGAAGAATGATGTCTCGGCCAATATTTATGATCCTTATTCGGGAATCCTGACAGATCATATTAACGTTTATTGCGACGGTCTTCGGGTGGGGGACTCTCCTCATACACAATGTATGGCAACAATTGAAGTGTGTGTTGTTAAAGGACTTTATGTCAATGCCGATTGGAATTATAACGGCCGGATCTATGCCGATTTTGACCCAGCCGGCCGGATAGATCCCAACGACAGGGCCAATTCCTTGCAATTGCCCGATTACCATCTGATTAATATGTCAGTCATCTGGAGAACGCCCTTTGGGTTTACTTTGCTGGGCAACCTAAACAACCTGACCAATCAGAAGTATATTGAGCGTGGAAAAGACGGAGCGGACCATACATCGGAATCCTTCCGCGGTTATTGGGGTTTTGGCATAAACGGCAGCTTTGGGTTACGGATAAACATTTTTGACAGGATCAAAATACGATGAATACTAAGCAGTATGAAAAGAACATTTGTTATTATCTTTTGCTGTTTTATCACATTACTTTCAGGTCAGAATAAGCCGTCGCAAAACTGGTTGGATCAGAAGTTTTCCATGTTTATCCATTTCGGGCTCTATTCTGTTTACGGGGGTGTTTATGACAGGGAGCCTGTTACCGGGGGATACAGTGAACAGATCCAAGCATTTGCCGGAATCTTTAGTGACTGGTATGCCGCAACGGCAGATCAGTTCAACCCCGTTAGCTGGGATCCCGATGCAGTAGTTGCCCTGGCCAAAAAAGCAGGGATGAGATCCATTGTCTTTACCTCAAAGCATCACGATGGCTTTTGCATGTTCCACTCCCTGTATACCGGGTTTAATATTGTAGAGGCAACCCCTTACGGCAGGGACCTGATGAAGGAGCTTGCCGAGGCCTGTGAAAGAGGGGGAATCGGGTTCGGAATTTATTATTCGCTCATTGACTGGCACTTCCCCCAGGCCTATCCCATTTCAAGCCACAACGCAGATCCTCTGACGCCGGAGCATTACCATTTTAATTTAAAGCAGGTTGAGGAGATTATGACCCGGTATGGAAAGATCTCGGAGATTTGGTTCGATATGGGATCTTTAACACCGGAACAGAGCAGGGGTCTGTATGAATTGGTGAACAGACTGCAACCCGAGTGTATGATCAGCGGAAGGCTCGGCAATGATCTTGGGGATTTCTGTGTTATGGCAGACAATGAATATCCCGCTTATCAACTGGCCGTTCCCTGGCAGACAGCCGCATCGGTCTTTAAAGAAACATGGGGTTACCGTTCGTGGCAGCAACGGGGCGTTTTGCAACCTAAAATAGATGAAAAGATCGAAAGCTTGGTTCATGTGATCGGCCGGGGTGGCAATTACCTGCTCAATATTGGTCCCAGGGGAGATGGAAGTATTGTGGATTTTGAAGAGGCACTGCTGGACGGAGTTGGCAGATGGGTCAAAACAAACAGCCAGGCAATTTATGCTACAAGATCCAATCCTTTTGGCCGAACTTCTTCCTGGGGAGAAGTTACTGCAAAGGACGATGCCCTGTATCTTTTTATAAAAAGGGAATTCGCGGGTCAACAAATTGATCTCCCCAATGTTGAGGGTACTGTTGAGTCGGTGAGTATGCTTTCATCGGGCAAAGAGACAAAGTACTGGTCAAACCGCAGAGGTGACCGGGGATTGAAAATTGAGGTTCCCGGACAGTTTTTTTCCTGCATTGAGGTCCTTAAGATATCGTTTAAAAAAGGGTATAAAATTGTCCCGCATAACATTTTGGATGAAACAGTCCTGACAGCCGGGAATGCCATGCCGGATTATGGATACTCCCTTCTAAACTATTATGCCGGCTACAAAAGTCTGATCGCCTATAACTGGGCTTTTGTCTCAAAAAAGAAAGAGCTCACTCCCGAGATCCTGTTTACGGAAAATGAAAAAGGAAAAATCCTGGATGTTGAAATTGACGGAACTGTGCAAAAGGTTACATTGAACTCACCATTGTTCAAGATATTTATCCCTGATATGAAAAGTGTAAAATGGGAAAATATTTATCAGAAAGCAGGCAGGGGAGTGTTTGGCTTTGTACCGGAAGAAAGCGATGAGGCAGGGACTGTTGATCCGGATAAAGAATGGATAAAATTACACGGGTTCACTTATGGCAAAAAGCTCTCGCTTCCTTTGGGGCAGCGCAGGAGTGTGCTTTTTCTCCAGGAGATAGAGTCAGACAAAGAGCAAATCATTGCCGTGGAGATCGGTAGCGGGAATGCTGTATATATTCTGTTGAACGGAAAATATATCACGGCTCATTTCTCTCCCGAAAGGGTAAACTACCAGACAGAGCTCGTACTCCTTCCATTACAAAAAGGTAAAAATCAACTGATTGTTAAATACTACAACGGATTTGAAAAAGAACTTTTCTATAG
>LUZA01000096.1 GCA_001603455.1 Bacteroidales bacterium Bact_09
GGTTAGATTAGTATTTAGGGTTAAAACAGTTACAACGCTCAAAAAACAAAGATAAAAAACAAAATCATTCCCGCAACAGGGATAAATCTTTTAAATCTTCATAAATTAGGTAATTTTGTTGCATAATACTATTAAAACTAAAACACATCATGCACGTACATACCGTATCTTCTTACCCCATAGGGATTGATGTTCTGGAAAAGATCATCACCGGGGAAACCCGTTTGGATTTATCTGCACAATCGCGGCAGCAGATAAGCTCATGCCGTGAATATCTTGATAACAGGATACGCAATTCAGGCGACCTTATATATGGGGTAAACACCGGGTTTGGGGCGTTATATAATGTGGCGGTGGGAAACAGGGAGCTGGAACAATTGCAGAAAAACCTTGTTATGTCCCATGCATGTGGTATGGGGCCGGAAGTTCCCAAAAAGATTGTGCGGCTCATGCTATTTCTTAAAATACGCTCTCTTTCATACGGATTTTCCGGAGTACAGCTCAAGACCGTGGAACGGCTGATAGACTTTTTTAACAACGGGGTTTATCCGGTCGTTTATGAACAGGGATCGCTGGGCGCTTCGGGTGATCTGGCGCCACTGGCCCATATGGCACTTCCGCTGATAGGAATGGGCGAAGTGGATCTGGGCGGTGAGCGAATCTCAGGAGAGGAACTGAACCGGCGGATGGGGTGGGATCCGATTAACCTGCAGTCCAAAGAGGGACTGGCCCTGCTCAACGGGACCCAGTTCATGTGTGCCTATGGCCTTTGGTGTCTGATACAAGCACGCAGCCTTTCCAGACAGGCAGATATGATATGTGCTTTGTCTCTCGATGCATACGATGGAAGACTCGATCCTTTTACAGAGGAAGTTCACCAGATAAGACCTCACGTGGGACAAGCCAGGACTGCCGGTGCGATCCGCAAGTATCTGGAAGGAAGCGAATTGATATCAAGACACAAGGAACATGTACAGGACCCGTATTCTTTCCGTTGTACACCGCAGGTACATGGAGCCACAAAAGATTGTATGGAATACGTAACACAGGTCCTTACCAACGAAATGAACGCAGCAACGGATAACCCCACTATTTTCCCAAAGCTGAACAAGATCGTATCTGCAGGAAATTTCCACGGACAGCCCCTGGCGTTGGCGTTGGATTTTCTTTCTATAGCTATAGCAGAACTGGGAAGCATATCGGAGCGAAGGATCAACCAGTTGGTTTTGGGTAAAAGGGGACTTCCTCCTTTCCTGGTAGCCAGGCCCGGATTGAACAGTGGTTTTATGATCCCTCAATATACGGCGGCATCCATAGTCAGTCAGAACAAACAACTGTGCACTCCTTCCTGTGTTGATTCCATAGACTCATCACAGGCGCAGGAAGATCATGTGAGCATGGGGGCCAATTCTGCGCTGAAGTGTTATCGTGTCATGGATAATGTTCAAAGGGTTCTGTCCATCGAATTGTTCAATGCAGCACAGGCACTTGAGTTCAGAAGACCAGCACGTACCTCTCCTATACTGGAGAACTTTGTGGCCGCTTTCCGTAAGTACGTGCCTTTTATTGAAGATGATACGCTTATGTATCCCTACATGCACAAAGCAGAAAGTTTTTTGAAAAATGAATGGCATATTGATTGAAAATATAAAACAACTGGTACAGGTAAGGGAAGCTTATCCCGGTGGGGTTTCATCCTATTGTTCGGGGAAAGATATGAATCGCCTGCCGTGTATTGAAAACGCATGGCTGTTCATCCTGGATGGGGTCATAGACGGTTTTGGTCCTATGGATACGTGTCCTTATACCGGAGACATACCCCTGGGCGCAAAAATCATTGATGCTACCGGTAAATGTGTCTTTCCGTCATTTTGCGACTGTCATACACATATTGTTTTTGCAGGTAGCAGGGAAAAAGAATTCATGGACAAGATACGCGGTCTCTCTTACCGCGAGATTGCTGCCCGTGGCGGAGGTATACTGAATTCGGCAGCATTGCTTCATCAAACGCCGGAAGATGTCCTGTTTGAACAAAGCCTGGTCCGTGCGCGGGAGCTGATCCGTTTTGGTACGGGAGCCGTCGAGATCAAAAGCGGATATGGTTTAACGGTGGAAGATGAATTGAAGATGTTACGTGTGATTCGCCGTATTGGGGAAGAAACCCCTTTAACGGTAAAGGCAACTTTTATGGGGGCTCATGCCGTTCCCACTCCATATAAGGGGAAACAGTCAGAATATGTAGATCTGGTCATTGACAGGATGATACCCATGGTAGCAGCCGAAAATCTGGCACAGTATGTGGATGTTTTTTGTGAAACCGGCTTTTTTACAGTAGAAGATACCGAAAGGATATTTTCGGCTGCCTTGAAATACGGGCTCAGGCCCAGGGTACACGCCAACCAGATGGATTTTTCGGGCGGCGTACAGACAGGGGTGGCATACGGGGCTATTTCTGTGGATCACCTGGAGCATACCGGTCCCGATGAGTGGGAAGCCCTGGCCGGTTCTGATACTATGCCGGTACTGTTACCCGGAGCCACCTTTTTCCTGGAAATGAATTATGCTCCGGCCAGGGAAATGATAGACCGGGGATTGCCTGTTGCGTTGGCCTCTAATTACAACCCAGGTTCCTGTCCGGCTGGGAACCTTCAGTTCATGATGACCCTGGCGTGCCTGAAAATGAAAATGACCCCGGAAGAAGCCATTAATGCCGCCACCATAAACGGGGCGCATGCCATGGACCTTTCTTTGGAGCTGGGGTCCATAGAAGTGGGGAAAAAGGCCAATTTATTTGTGACTGCACTCATGCCTTCTTACGAATATTTTGCTTATGCATTTACCAGTCCTTTGGTTGAAACAATAATATTAAACGGGAAAATTACAGAACTATGATCTTTACAGCATCGCAACAATTCACTACATTATTGGGACTGCTTACCATAGTCCCTGCAGGCCACGGGGCCGTATGCTTCAAGTTGGAGGATATAGTCATATATGTGGACCCTTATTCAGCAACCACAGATTACAGCCGGTACCCAAAGGCCGATATCATCTTTTTCACCCACGACCATTTTGACCATTATGACACAAAAGCCCTTGAACAACTGGTAACCCCAAAGACCGTTTTTGTGGGACCCTGTTGTATGGAGCAACATCTGAAACTTGTTAAAACCTTGGATAACGGGGATACTTTCAAGTGGAAAGATATAGAAGTGCAAGCCATACCGGCATACAATATCATCAACAAAAAGCCCGAAGGCAATCCTTTCCATCCTAAAGGGTACGGTAACGGATACATATTTGCTTTCGGAGATTTCAGGGTATATATTGCCGGCGATACCGAATTAATTCCGGAAATGAAAAACCTGGGACCGGTAAATGTGGCTATATTACCAAAGAACCTGCCCTACACCATGAGTGACAGCCAGTTTGTGGAAGCCGTCAGACTGATCGGAGCTCCGGTGGTGTATCCCGTACATTATTTTGAACTTGACAGGGAGGCTTTGGAAAAAGCCGTGGGAGACAAAGTGAAACTTATTTATAAATAATCGTATGAAAAAAATCATTGAATGTGTCCCAAACTTCTCTGAGGGTAGGGATAAGCATGTCATTGACCGGATTGCCGGTGTCATTGAATCAACAGAGGGTGTGAAACTGCTTAATGTGGATCCCGGAGAAGCAACCAACCGGACGGTTATGACTTTTGCCGGTTCTCCCCAATCGGTCATGGAAGCGGCATTCAAGGCCATCAAAATGGCTTCCGAGTGTATAGATATGCGCAAACACCACGGGGAGCATCCCCGGATTGGTGCAACGGATGTCTGTCCGCTGATCCCCGTCTCGGGAGTAACTATGGAGGAAACGGTGGAATATGCCAGGCAACTGGCCAGAAGGGTTGGAGAAGAGCTCGACATCCCGGTCTATTGTTATGAATATGCAGCCTTTTGTGACAAACGCAGGAATCTTGCCGTATGCCGTTCCGGAGAATACGAAGGACTGGAAGCTAAATTAAAAGATCCGCAATGGAAGCCCGATTTTGGCCCCGCCTTGTATTCCGAACGTACCGCTTCCACGGGACTGACGGTCATCGGAGCCCGGGATTTCCTGATAGCAGTGAATTTCAATCTCAATACCACCTCGGTTAGAAGGGCCAACGCCATCTCTTTTGATGTCAGGGAAAAAGGCAGAAAAGTGGTCGTTGACGGAAAAGAAACACTACAACCGGGAACACTGAAACATTGTAAAGCCATCGGATGGTTTATTGAAGAATACGGGATAGCCCAGGTTTCCATGAACCTGACTAATATTGGAATCACTTCGTTACATATGGCTTTTGACGAAGTCTGTGATAAAGCCTCCAGGCGTGGGATACGTGTGACAGGGACAGAGCTGGTGGGACTTGTTCCTAAAAGTGCGCTGATAGATGCAGGCAAACATTTTCTTTACAAGCAGCAACGGTCCCTGGGACTTCCGGAAGAGGAGATTATCAGGATTGCTGTCAGATCTATGGGTTTGGACGAACTCAAGCCGTTTGATCCCAAAACAAGAATCCTGGAATATTTGCTGGATGACCAACAGGCAGGGAAAGGATTATGTGACTTGACATGCAGGGAATTTGCCCTGGAAACGGCCAGTGAATCTCCCGCTCCGGGCGGAGGTTCCGTATCGGCCTATATGGGCGCCCTGGGTGCTTCCCTGGGAACGATGGTGGCCAATCTTTCTTCCCACAAACGCGGATGGGATGAGCGCTGGGAATATTTTTCCCAATGGGCCGAAAAAGGTCAGGAGCTGCTCTCGGAACTTCTTCACCTTGTTGAAGAGGACACACTGTCTTACAACAAGGTTATGGAAGCATTTTCCATGCCTCGCGATGGAGATGATGACAAGGCAAAAAGAGCAGAGGCTATAGAGAAAGCCACCCTGTACGCATCTCAGGTCCCTTTGCAGACCATGAAAACTTCCCTACGGGTTTATGATATTCTCGAGGAAATGATCCGCAAGGGTAATCCCAATTCGGTTACGGATGCGGGAGTGGGGGCACCGGCGGTACTGGCGGCGGTGAAAGGAGGTTACCTGAATGTGCTGATCAACATAGCTGGGCTAAAAAACAAGGAGATGGCCTGGTCTTTGAAGGAAGAAGCCGAAGGACTGCTTGCCCGCGCACAAGAAAAGGAAAGCAGTCTGTGGAAGCAAGTAGTGAACAAAATACATCAGTGAATATGAGACGTTTTTTTCTTATACTCATTATTTTAGTGTCAGCAGGTATGATACAAGCTCAGGATATCAGGTTGCCCCGGCCGCAAAAAGAAGGCGGAATGCCTTTGATGGAAGCGCTGAACAACAGGCGCTCTGTGCGTGAAATATCAGAAGAACCGCTTTCACTACAGATTCTGTCGGACTTGTTATGGGCAGCCGAAGGGGTAAACCGGGAAGACGGAAGACGTACAGCTCCTTCTGCCATGAATATGCAGGAAATTGATATTTACGTCTATACACCGGAAGCCGTTTACCTTTACCTTCCCCGGGAACATTTACTGAAGCATATACTGGACGGGGACTACAGGGATGAAACGGTAAGACAGCCTTTTGCCAAAAAAGCCCCGGTGATCCTGTTGTATGTAGCCAACTATCAAAGGATGCAGCGGCTTGATCAGCAACAAAAAGATTTTTACGGAGCAACCGATACCGGGTTCATCAGCCAAAATGTTTACCTGTTCTGTGCTCAGGCGGGTCTGAATACCGTCGTTCTTGGTATGATAGATCGGGATGCGGCCAAAAACAGGCTTGGTTTTGACGGGAAGGCACAATTAGGACAACCGGTGGGGTATCCTATACACCACTGAAAAAACTTTTTTATGGATACAGTTTCATTATTGGCGGGCCTTGCGATCGGGATCATTGCAGGTGGGGTGATCATCTGGATATTAATAGCCGGACGATTACATAAAAAAGAAATAGAGGTTAAAGCCAAAGAAGAGCAGATCAGGGATTTGGGCGCCGGGATAGCCTCGGCCCGCACGGCTCTTGAACTAAAGGATAAGGATCTGGCCGATATGCAGAAACAGCTTACCGTTCAATTTGAGAACCTGGCCAACAGGATCCTCGAGGTAAACACCCGGAAATTTGAACAAACCAGCCAGCAGAGCATGCAGCAGCTTCTGAAGCCTCTGGGAGAGCAGTTGAGCGAATTCAAGAGGAAAGTCGAAGCCACCCATATCGAGGATACCAGGCAGCGGTCCACCCTGGAAGAGCGTATCAGGGGACTGATCGAGCAGACCAACCTGGTAAGCGCGCAGGCCAACAACTTGGCCGAGGCGTTGAAGGGAAGTCCTAAAACACAGGGTAACTGGGGGGAAATGGTGTTGGAAAGGATCCTGGAACAGTCGGGTCTGGAAAAGAATACGCATTATGTAATGCAGGAATCTTTTCGCAATGAACAGGGGAATGTACTGTATCCCGATGTTGTGATACATTTGCCGGGAGAGCGCATCATTATAGTTGATTCCAAAGTGTCCCTGGTGGCTTATGAAAGGTATGTTTCAGCTGCATCACAGGAAGTACAGCTACAGGCATTGCAGGAACATATGGTATCACTGAAAAAACATGTAGATGAACTGGCTGCAAAACAATATGACAGTTTTCAGGGTTCTCTGGACTTTGTGATGATGTTCATACCCGTGGAGCCAGCTTATCTAATAGCGATCCAGAATGATCCGGGAGTATGGAGCTATGCCTACCGTAAACGTATTGTGTTGATTAGCCCCACCAATCTGATTGCCTGTCTTAAGCTGATGTCCGATCTGTGGAGCCGTGAAATGCAGAATAAGAATGCGATGCTTATTGCCCAGCGCGGGGAATTGATGCTTAAGAAATTCGAGAATTTTGTAGAAACCCTTTCCGGATTGGGAGGTGCCATAAAGAAATCCCAGGAGGCTTACGATACGGCCATGGGACAGTTGAAGGAAGGTCACGGGAATCTGATAGGGCAGGCCAATAAGCTCAAGGAACTGGGCATTAAGGCTTATAAGAATTTGCCCGAAATGATCGCCGATGAATAAGGTACGGTCATAAAAGAGGGTGACTAAAAAGTCAGGTTGACAAATAGTCACCTTCTTTTGTGTCTACGAGGTTAGAGTAAATATTAAAGGTAATCTATAAATCTTACACTCAGAACGACAATCTGCTTTTTCCTCCGAGTTTAGGAGACTTCATCGCTGCAAATTTGTATCCTTGGAGGCCCAACGATTGCGGCACGTTCATCCACCATCTGGATACCTTTGAAGCCCGTTACAATAGGCAGAGCAAGAAAATGGGGGCCGACTAAAAATCACTTTTTAGTCGGCCCCTTTTCATTATAAGCCCCAAGAGTCTTATTGGGCTAGACGTTTGTAATTTTCATAACGTATTTTGGCGTGTTGTTCGGTCAGTACGAACAGTTCGGCTGCCTGATCCGGGAACGTTTTGAGCAGTGAACTGTAACGGACCTCGCCACGGATGAATTCCTGGAACTTGCTCCATTCGGGCTCCTTACTGTCCAGGGTGAAGGGATTCTTGCCTTCATCGGTCAGTGTGGGATTGTAGCGGTAAAGCTGCCAGTAACCACATTCGACAGCTAGTTTTTCTTCCAGCTGTGATTGTCCCATACCCCGGCTCAGACCGTGGTTGATACAAGGCGAATAAGCAATGATCAGGGCCGGTCCGTCGTAAGCTTCGGCTTCTTTCAAAGCCTTGAGCAACTGGTTGTGGTTGGCACCCATGGCAACTTGTGCCACGTACACATAACCGTAGCTCATAGCCATCATACCCAGGTCTTTTTTACGGATCTTTTTGCCTGAGGACGCAAATTTGGCAACAGCACCTGCAGGAGTGGATTTTGAGGACTGGCCTCCAGTATTGGAGTATACTTCGGTATCAAGTACCAGAACGTTCACATTTTCGCCACTGGCAAGCACATGGTCCAGTCCGCCGTATCCTATATCATAGGCCCAACCGTCACCGCCGATGATCCATTGTGATCTGGGTGTGAGGAATCCTCTGAGTTCGTAAATTTCACGCAAGAGCTGGTGTTTGGATCCTTCCAGCAAGGGGATCATCTTTTCTGCCAATGCAACTGCCTGTTCAAAGTTGTTACGAACGGGGATATATTCGGCAAAAATGGATTTCAGCTCATCGCTTACGTTGTCTTTTTTCTGGGCCGAGATGATCATATTGGCGAGTTTCTCACGAATCTGCTCAGCTCCCAGATGCATACCCAAACCGTATTCGGCGTTGTCTTCGAACAAGGAATTTGCCCATGCCGGACCACGTCCGTTACGATCTTTGCAATAGGGTGAAGAGGGGAAGGAAGCTCCGTAAATAGAAGAACATCCTGTAGCATTGGCGATCATCATATGGTCTCCGAAGAGCTGGGTGACAGTCTTTATGTAAGGTGTTTCACCGCAACCGGCACAGGCTCCGGAAAACTCGAACAGAGGCTGTGTGAGTCCCAGGTTCTTTACATTCTGAGCTTTGGGAAGGATGGTATCCTTATATCCAATATTGGCATGTAGGTAATCGAAATTGGATTGCTCGGGCATTTGCGTTTCGGCAAATTTCATGGTCAGGGCTTTTGTCTTGGCCGGACATATATCGGCACAGTTCCCACAACCGGCACAGTCGTAGGGACTTACCTGTATGGTAAATTGATACCCTTTGAGCGGGCCATTGCCTGCCGTACGTTTAACAGATGCGGGGGCTTTGGCGGCTTCCTCATCGGTCATGATAAACGGACGGATGGCGGCGTGGGGACAAACATAGGCGCACTGGTTACACTGGATACAGTTATCGGGATTCCATTCTGGAATAAATGCAGCAATGCCGCGTTTTTCATAAGCAGCGGTCCCGGCCGGCATGGTGCCGTCTTCATATCCTTTGAATACGCTTACGGGCAGGTCATCTCCGTTTTGTGCATTTATCACATCTGCAACATGTTTAACCCATTCGGGAGCCAGGCGGTTATGCGTGTTCGCCTCGAATTTGCCTGAGCAGTTCTTCCATTGCAGATCTATCTCTACCTTTTCGATCTCTCCTCCGCGGTCGACTGCTGCATAGTTCATTTTTACGATCTTTTCGCCTTTTTTACCATAGGATTTGACTATGGCATCTTTCATTTCCTTGACTGCCTGCTGGTAGGGAATTACATTGGCAATTTTGAAGAATGCAGATTGCAGAATGGTGTTGGTATGACCTCCCAGTCCGATTTCATCGGCAATCTTGGTGGCATTGATGATATAGAACTTGATGTTCTTTTCTGCCAGGGTTCTTTTAACGAAATCGGGCAAGTGCTTCTTGGTCTCTTCGGCATCCCAGAGGCTGTTTAGCAGGAAGGTGCCGCCTTTTTTGATTCCCTTGAGAATATCGTACTTGCGAAGGTAGTTGGGTACATGGCAGGCAATAAAATCAGGGGTTGTCACCAGGTAGGGAGAATTGATGGGTTTCTCACCAAAACGCAGGTGAGAACAGGTAAAACCACCGGATTTTTTAGAATCATACTGGAAATATGCCTGGCAGTATTTGGGAGTAGTCTCGCCTATGATCTTGATGGTATTCTTATTGGCACCTACCGTACCATCCGATCCTAGTCCAAAGAATTTGCATTCGTATGTTCCCGGTTTGGCAACGGATATCTCTTCCTTCATCGGGAGTGACCGGAAGGTGATATCGTCAATAATGCCGATGGTAAAATTGTTCTTGGCTTCCTTGCGTCCCAGGTTTTCATAAACGGCCAGGATCTGGGCCGGGGTGGTATCTTTGGATGACAATCCGTAACGGCCGCCAACGATCACGGGTGCGTTCGGATCTTCTGCATAGATGTTCTTTACATCCATGTAAAGGGGTTCTCCCAGGGCGCCAGGTTCTTTGGTCCGGTCAAGAACTGCAATACTCCGTACAGATTTGGGCATGACGCGCAGGAAGTATTTGGCCGAGAAAGGACGGTACAGGTGCACGGCTATCATCCCGACTTTTTCTCCCTGTGCATTCAAGTGGTCTACGGTCTCCTTAATAGTGTCACATACAGAACCCATGGCAATGACCACGCGTTCAGCCTTCTCGTCACCGTAGTAATCGAAAGGCAGGTAGGAACGTCCGGTCAGCTCGGAAATCTCGCCCATATAGCGTGCTACGATATCTGGCACTGCATCGTAAAATGGATTGGAAGCTTCGCGGGCCTGGAAATATACATCGGGATTTTGTGCCGTGCCACGGGTAACAGGATCGTTGGGATTGAGTGCTCTTTCACGGAAACCTGCCAGGGATTTGGCGCTTATCATTTTCTTTAGGGCATCGGAATCAAGCATCTCGATCTTCTGGATCTCATGAGATGTGCGGAACCCGTCAAAGAAATGCAAAAAGGGAACACGCGATTTTAAAGTCGAAAGATGGGCAACGGAAGCCATGTCCATGGCTTCCTGAACACCTCCTGATGCCAGCAGCGCAAAACCCGTCTGGCGGCAAGCCATAACGTCAGCATGATCCCCAAAGATAGATAAAGACTGTGCAGCCAGGGAACGGGCCGAAACGTGGAACACCGTCGGGAGCAATTCACCGGCGATTTTGTACATATTCGGTATCATCAGCAATAAACCTTGCGAAGCGGTAAAAGTAGTGGCCAGTGCGCCTGATTGCAGAACGCCATGTACTGCGCCTGCAGCACCGCCTTCGCTTTGCATCTCGACTACTTTAAGCGTTTCTCCAAAAAGGTTCTTTTTCCCGTGGGCAGCCCACTCATCGGCGTATTCAGCCATGGTGGATGACGGTGTGATGGGATAGATGGCAGCAACTTCACTGAAAAGATAACCTACGTGAGCTGCTGCATAATTGCCATCACAAGTGATGAATTTTTTTTCTTTTGCCATAATGATATGGAATTTAATGTGTATTAAAGGGTGTTTATAATTTCATATAGTTTGTTTTGCATAAGGGTATACCTGTCCTCCATGCTTTTAAGTAAGGCCAGCTGGGTACGTGCCCGGACAAGATTATGGGTTGGATAACGTATCCTGTAATATGTGTCACCGTCTATGTAATCCATTAAAAAACGCAGAAATTGTTCATAAGTGATATACAATGCCGAAAATGCCAGATGAGTTCTTTCTGCTTCATTCAAAAACCAGGCCGCCTTGCTCAGATAACCCTGAGAAAAGGCAGTAAAACGGTCCAGATTCATCTGTACCTGACTGTGATTGGGGTGATCTTCCGTAAATGGATTGGTGTAGGAACGAATAGCATCCCCAAAATCATAGAGGACGGTCGATCTCATTACCGTATCCAGATCTATGGCGCAGACTACTTTTCCATGCTTGTCAAACAGGAAATTGGATAATTTGGTGTCATTGTGGCTTACTCGTCCCGGGATCGTCCCGTTTTGGATTAGTTTCAGGAATGATACCATGCGTTCTTTTCTGCTGAGAACCTCTTCTGCTAGGGGGGTCACTTCGTTCAGGCGCGATACTTTGTCACGTTCAAGAGACAAAGAAAATTGGTCGAAACGGTAACTGATATTGTGAAAACCAGGCAGCGTATCTGTCAATGGTTCGTGAAAATCGGACAATAAACTATGGAACGTTCCAACCCCTTCACCCCCTGCCTGTATCAGATCCGGACTTCCAGCAACATCATACGTGTAAGTATCCTGTATGTATGTAAAACAAGTCCAGTATTCACCATCCCTGTCTTGATAATAACACAAATGGTCAGTGGAAGGAATAAGCTGCAGTGTTATCGCCCCTTTTGAAAGTATGTGGCTGGTTACCTTCCGTATATTATCCATCATACCCGGTATGTCCGGAAAAACCGTCCTGTTTTTGCGCTGCAGGATGTATTTTTTTTTATCTTTTATAGTTTCTACCAAAAAGGTATCGTTTATGAATCCTTCTCCCAGAGCTGCCACACGGGTAACACGCTCCGGGATGCAGAAG
>LUZA01000097.1 GCA_001603455.1 Bacteroidales bacterium Bact_09
CCGTATCCCATACCCTTTCCGGTCTGAAATCAGGATCAACCCATATTTTGTCCCAGTTTTCGGAATGGCATCGCTGCTCCTTAAGCCGTATAATCTCTTCGCGGCTGATCAATCTGTATTCTTTCATAAGAATCTCAGTTCCAGACAATGGCGTCTGAGTCAGGCTTGAATGGTATTTGGTGGATCGTAAAAGCGTATTTTTTATAATTATTAACTTCCACGGCTACTTTCAATCTGCCTACTTTTAACAAGCGTGCGGGAACATTGGGAAATTCCAGGTTTAGGACCGATACCTGGTCTTTAACCACAGAGAATTCACTGACAAATGGTTTTGAGGTATGGAAAACCAAAGGATAAACCTGATGCTCTGTTATATAGGTATCATCTGTCAGCCCGTCTGTACTTGTGAATTTCAAGAAACACTTTACGTTGGCTTTGATGTGTATGGTGGCATATATGGTTCCTTTGGACGGATCTTCCAAATCCCTGACCCCATAACAACTTACTAAGTTGGCAGTAAAATAGTTAACGCCATCTCCAAAATCGTATATAACCTCTTTGTAGAAGAGTGAAACCTGGTCATTATCCTTCCAGCAGGAAGAAAACAGGATCATTGATAGCATTACAGCACCGAGAATAAATAAAAATTTTTTCATAAAAGATAATTAAAGGAGGTTATTACCAACGTCAAAAATAACATAATTCTAT
>LUZA01000098.1 GCA_001603455.1 Bacteroidales bacterium Bact_09
CAATTTGAAATAAGATAAAAGGTTGATTATCAATAGAGATATAATTAAAGTTCTCTTTCTGGTGGTACCACAAAGAAAAGAGTGACTAAAAAGTCAAGTTGACTGATAGTCACCCTCTTTTTTTTCCCGGATTCATTTAAATACTGTAAATTTGCAGAATTATACATTAAATTTTTGGAGGATCAGAGAATGAAAATCAAAAAAGTCGGAGCTATTGAAATACTCGATTCAAGGGGAAACCCCACTGTTGAAGTCAGTTTGGCACTGGAAGACGGTTCCAGGGCAACTGCCATGGTACCCAGCGGGGCCTCTACCGGAGAAAGGGAAGCCGTAGAATTACGTGACGGCGATAAAAAACGTTATAATGGCAAAGGTGTCCTTAAAGCTGTTTCCAATGTGAACAGCACTAT
This sequence comes from Bacteroidales bacterium Bact_09, assembly GCA_001603455.1. Classification (GTDB taxonomy): domain Bacteria; phylum Bacteroidota; class Bacteroidia; order Bacteroidales; family UBA932; genus DMER64. Next base: position 411 of record LUZA01000098.1, read on the forward strand.
TGCAAAGGCCGTTGAAGGCAAGTGTTTTACCAACCAGCGCGAGCTTGATTATTTTATGATCGAGCTGGATGGTACTGCCAACAAGGGTAAAATGGGGGCTAATGCCATTCTGGGAGTATCCATGGCTTATGCAAGAGCCAGGGCTTTCAGCCTGGGGATACCTCTCTATCAATATCTTGGTGGAAGTAATGCCTATCTGATGCCCGTTCCCTGCATGAATGTGATCAATGGCGGAGCACATGCCGATAACACGGTCGATTTCCAGGAATTCATGATCGCACCCCACAATGCACCTTCTTTCCGTGAATCCATCCGGATGGGAGCCGAGGTGTTTCATGCCCTGAAAAGCGTTCTCAAATCAAAAAGTCTGAGCACCGGGGTGGGTGACGAAGGCGGTTTCGCACCTGACCTGAAAACGAACGAACAGGCAGTAGAGATGATCCTGGAAGGGATTGTCAAGGCCGGTTACAAACCGGGTGATGACGTGAGTATATGCCTGGACCCGGCAGCCAGCGAGATGTGGGAGAATGGAAAATATAAATTCTTCAAGAGCACGCAACAACTTGTTTCCAGCGATGAAATGGTTAAAATATGGGAAAACTGGGTTAGACAATATCCCATCGTCTTGATTGAGGACGGGCTGGCAGAGAACGACTGGGAAGGATGGAAGAATCTGACTGAGACCATTGGCAGCAAAATTGAATTGGTCGGCGACGACCTGTTTTGTACCAATAAAGCCATCCTGGCCAAGGGGATCGAAAAGGGATTAGCCAATTCAATTCTAATTAAGCTGAACCAGATAGGTACTGTTACTGAAACCTTGGAAACCATTGAACTGGCTAACAAAAATTCCTATAACTGTTTTGTTTCACACCGCAGCGGAGAGACTATTGACAGTTTCATAGCCGACCTGGCAGTGGCAGTTAATGCAGGTCATCTTAAGACAGGTAGCGGATGCCGGGGCGAGAGGATTGAAAAATTCAACCAGCTCATGCGCATTGAATACGAATTGGGCAAAGTGTCGCACTTTGCCGGGATCAAAGCTTTTAAGAACGCCTGATCCGGACAGATGATAGACATTTTCCCGCAGGGATCCTTTTTTGCTATAGATAACCATACGCACTCGCATCATTCTCCCGACAGCTGCATGCAGGTAGAGAAGGCGACCGAAAGGGTTCTTCAGGGATCCCTGGGCGGGATTTGTTTTTCTGATCACTATGATTTTGATGCGCCCCCGGGAGTCAAGCTGTTTACATTTGACGTGGATAAGCAGCAGGAGGAAATTGATGCCCTGAAGGACAGGTATCCTTCCATTATCTTACTCAAGGGTGTAGAGATTGGCATACAACCGGTCAGCATGGGCCAAATAAGGGAATTTATGGCCAGGCATTCCTTTGACACGGTAATTGCTTCCATGCATTTTGTCCGCGGGACCGATCCTTTTCACGGGATGTTTTACGAAGGTATTAACCCCAAAAGAGCATACAGTATATATCTGGAGGATATCCTCTACTGTATAAGCGGCTTTAAGGATTTTGACATCCTGGGGCATTTTGATTATGTGGCAAGGTATGCGCCGTACAATGAACATGAGATATCCATGAGGCACTACGGAGACCTGCTGGAACCCATTTTGAGCATTCTGGCCGGAAATGGTAAGACATTCGAAATCAATACCAAGACTTATCAAAAATTCAAACATGGCACCCCGACCTTGGACAAAAGTATTCTCATAAGGTTTAGGGAATTGGGTGGCGAGGCGGTAAGCTTGGGTTCGGATGCCCATAAGGCGGAACGGATAGGAGAGCAATTCCCCTACTACACAGAGATACTCAAACAATGCGGATACCGTTACGGGATTTATTACAGGAATAGAAAACCGGAATATTATAAACTTGACAGGTAATGATTATGAGAAGGGGTATTTTTCTATCATTATGGATCATTGTAGCGGCCTGCCAGGTCAGGCCGCAGCACATCCCCGTCATTGAAGCTGCTCTTAATGATACGGGCTCTGTTTTTTATACGGATTTTTCCACGTATCCCAAAGTCAGGAACTTTCTTCCCATAGGTATTTTCGATTCGGGAACCGGCGGATTGACGGTCATGGAGGCGATTCTTGCCAGCAGGCTGCTTGACAGTGAAGTGTTCATCTATTTTGGAGATCAGGCCAATATGCCTTACGGCAACTATCCGGCAGAGGGGAAAACAGATTATTTGAGGGAACTCATCATTAAGGATGCCTTGTTTCTGTTGGGGCAGCAGGTAAAAGTACTGGTGGTGGCCTGTAATACGGCTACAGCCTATGGCCTGGAGGATATCACAACTTATCTGGAAGAAAGTGGTTCGGGGATCAAAGCCATAGGTGTGATCAACGCCGGGGTGAACGCCACTTTGGACAGAATACGTCCGGGAGAGCATGCAGCTATCGGTATCTTGGCTACAGTGGGCACCGTTGCCTCACAAGGTTATGAAAAGGCATTTGTAACACTGGCAGAGAACAGGGGGTACAGTGATAACCTGATGATTGTAAGCCATGGTTCGCTGGGTTTTGCCGAAGCCGTTGACCGAGAAAGGGATTTTGCAGACAAGGATGCCCGTAAGCCAAGGAGTTCTTACAGGGGGCCATCTCTTAATCATCCGCAATTCAGGATCCAACGTGATCTGTTGCCGGCATACGGTTTTGATTTTTCATCCAACAAAATGCTGTATGAGGGAACGGCAGATGACCCACAGGTATTGCAATTGAATGCACCTGAAAATTATGCCCGCTATCACCTGTTGAGCCTGGTGGAAAAACTAAGGCAGAAAGAAAACCCCAAGCCGTTACGTTATCTGGTGCTGGGATGCACGCATTATCCCTACCAGATCGCCACCATAAGTGAGATGTTAAGGGAATTGAGAGAATATGAAAAGGACGGTACCTATTTTTACCGGGATCTGATAGCGGAAGAGGTCGAGATCATAGATCCGGCCCTCGAGACAGCCCGTGAATTGTATTACACGCTGCTGAACGACAACCTGCTGACATTCAATCTCAGTCCCTCTTCTGCAAAATTCTATATTTCCGTTCCGTACAGGGACCCCGGATATCCCGACCGGCTGGATTCCCTGGGACGTTTCACGTATGATTACAAGTACGGCAGACAACCGGGCGTATTTGAGAGAGATATTGAAATCGTGCCCTTTTCCGCCGATAACATAGATCAGCAGACGATCGAACGCTTCAGATCCCTGCGCTTCACGTGGCCTTTATTGCCATTCTGAGTTACAGGGACAATAATATTTCTGCTATCTGGACCGCATTCAAGGCGGCCCCCTTCCGCAGGTTATCCGCAACTGTCCATAAATCCAATGTGTTTTCAGCCGATGTATCCCGGCGTACCCTGCCTACATAAACCGGATCGGTCCCACGGGCTTCCTGGGGAACGGCATAACCGAGTTTGCCGGGAGTACCGTTAAGATTAAGCACAAGGCCTGGAAAAGCAGACAGCAGGGCCAGGACATCTTCCATACGGAAAGGCTCTTTAAACGATGCATTAACAGATACACAATGTCCCCCGACAACAGGGACTCTGGTTGTTGTAGCGGACACTCCGATGGCCGGATCGCCCAGAATTTTACGTGTTTCTTCACGCATTTTGATCTCCTCTGCCGAGTATCCGTCCGGCATGATATCTCCTATTTGAGGAATCACATTCAGATCTATGGGACAGGGATATACATTCCCCGTGACCAATTTTGTTTTCCCAGACACATTTGCCTCTCTTTCGTCAAAAAGCTGAGTCATTCCTTTTTGGCCAGAGCCGGTGACCGACTGGTATGAGGTGGCTACGATCCTTTTTACGTGGTATCTGCTGTGTAATGGAGCCAATGCCATTACCATCTGTATGGTGGAACAATTGGGGTTGGCTATCAACCGGTCGTCAGCATCCAGCAAATGGCCATTGATCTCGGGAACAATCAGTTTTACGTCCGGGGATATTCTCCAGCAGGAAGAGTTGTCTATCACCCGCCAGCCGGCCTGCGCAAAGCGGGGTGCCCACAGCAGAGATACTTCCTTCCCGGCAGAAAACAGAGCTATACCGGGGTTCAGGGTCAATGCCCGGGAAAGCGTTGTTATCAAAATTTTCTTTCCTTTGAAGTTGATGCTCCTGCCCTTCAGACGATCCGAAGCCACCGGAATCAAATGGTCAGATGGGAAATCCCTTTCTTCAAGAATTCGGACCATTGTCATGCCCACCAATCCGGTGGCGCCTGCTACCATTACATTGATCTTCATACGCTTTGTAATATATCGTTTATCAATCCCGAAGCGGTTTGTTCTGCACCTGCCCCTGCCCCTTCGATCCGCAATCCGTTCGGATACAGATGGCTGTAGAGGATCACACAGGCATCGGTGCCGGTCAGCCTGTGGAACGGGTGTCCTTCCGGGACCTGTTCCAGGCCGGTGGAAACATGCTGTCCTTCTATACGTGCGACATATCTGAGCCTGCAACCCTTGGCGCTGCAGGCACGGTACAGTGATCTAAAATGTTCCTCGCCGGGCCATTCCGGAGGCAGGAAAGATGAGGTCTTTACTTGTTTTTCTTTGATGCTCAGGCCGCATTCCCGCGCCAGAATAAGCGCCTTGCGCAGTACATCGATCCCGGAAAGGTCAGTCATGGGATCCGGCTCGGCATATCCCAAACGGCACGCTTCTTCCACTATCTTGTGGAACGGTTCGGTGCCATCGTATTTTCCAAATACGTAATTCAGGGTGCCTGACAGACATGCTTCTACACGCAGCGGGGTGTCACCGCTGCGCTGCATCTGCCTGATGACCGAGATCACGGGCAAGGCGGCTCCCACATTGGTCTCATATTTAAAGGAGGTCCTTTGACTCAGCACTTCCTTTCTCAGTTTGCGGTAATAATCCATTTCCATGGTGTTAGCAATCTTGTTACAAGTGACCACTGCTATCTTGGCGGAAATAATATCGGCATAACGGGCTGCAACGTACCGGTCTGAAGTACAATCCACGAAAACGCTGTTCCTCAGGTTCATATCCATCATCTTGTCTATAAATGTCCCGTTATGATTGGGGCTCCCGTTCTGTGTAAGAGCACCGGTTATGCATTCCGGGTCCAATCCTTCCTTTTTAATAATCATCCTTTTACTGTTACATATACCAGTGATGTGTATATCCACACCTTCCGAGGCAAGCCATTCTTCCCGTTGTTTGAAGATTAAAGAAGTAAGGCTTTTTCCCACGTTGCCCCATCCTGCAATAAAAAGATTGATGCGCCTGACAGGGGATCCAAAAAACTCTTCGTGCACTGCCTGTATGGCTTCTCGCACATCAGATGTATTAACCACGGCCGAAACATTCTTTTCCGAAGAGCCCTGGGCGATGGCACGGATGGTGATGTTACGCCGGCCAATTGCCTCGAACATTCTGCCGCTTGCCCCGGATTGGTTTTTCATATCGTCCCCGATGAGGCTGATAATGGAAAAACCGCTTTCCACTTTTAACGGCTCCACTTTTTCCAGGGAGATCTCGTAAGCGAACGTTTCATCGGCCGCTTGACGGGCTTTTTTGGCATCTTTCTCTTCTATGGCCACCAGCATGGTATGTACTGATGATGCCTGGGTGATGAGAATGATATTGACCTGCTGTTGTGTCAGGGCGTTGAACAACCGGCTGGAATATCCCGGTATGCCCACCATCCCGCTCCCTTCCATTGACAGCAGAGCAATCCGGTTGCTGCCCGATATACCTCTGATCTTTTCTTTACCTTCCGGCGGATCCTGTTCTATGAGCGTTCCCGGACCGTCCGGATTGAAGGTGTTCTTTACTAGGATGGGTATCCCTTCGGCAACGACTGGCTGGATAGTGGGCGGATATACGACACGTGCACCAAAATGAGATAATTCAAGCGCTTCTTTGTAGGAAATGTGCTCTATGGTCCGTGCATCAGGAACTATCCGCGGGTCTGCTGTCATCATACCGTTCACATCGGTCCAGATCCATAACATACGTGCTTTTGCGGCTACCGCCATCAGCGATGCCGTATAATCAGACCCGCCCCTTCCCAGGGTTGTTGTCCTGCCTTCCTGATCCGATGCGATGTAACCCGGAACTATGAAGATCTTGGCTGGGTTGGAGCGCAACATCTCCCGGACATTGTGGAGGATCGCTCCCGTGTTGACGATCACCTGCGAAGAAGAAGACCCCGTTTTGATGAGTTCCCTGGCATCAGTCCACTTACAGCTCAATCCCATGGAGGTGCATTTTGCCTCAAGAATGCGTGTGGAAAACAATTCCCCGAACCCGGCTATCAGATCCGATGTGGCTGGACTGATCTCGCGTATCAGATAGGCTCCACGGCAGATGTCCCGCAATTTTTCAAACAGCCGGGACAACTCTTCGTCTATGCCTTTTCTGAAATCGCCGGGAAGGACTTCGCTTACTAAGGTCGAGTGTCTTTTTTTCAATTGATCAATCAAGGCAAGGTATTTGGTATCGCCCTGTCCGGCCAGCCTGCCTGTTTTGATCAGGGTATCGGTCACCCCGTTCAGTGCGGAAGCCACAACGATGGTCCTGTCCTTAGCCGAGGCCTTGCGGATGATCTCCATTACCTGATTAATTGAAGAGGCATCGGCTACCGAACTTCCTCCGAATTTAAGAATCTGCATATTGATGATGTTATTTGTTTGTGTTCAAGTAAAAAACCGTCGTGACCAAAGTCAGAGGAAATGATCTCTTTTGCGGCGCCGGGTATATGGCGTGCCAGGTATTCGATCTCTGAAAGCGGGAACAGGATATCACTGTCGATACCTATGCAAAGGGTACGTGCCGTTATTCGAGAGAGGGCTTTGGCAGTTCCTCCGCGTCCCCTTCCCACGTTATGGGAATCCAGGCTCAGGGTGAGTGTATAGTAACTGTAGGGATTGAAACGATCTGCCAGTTTTTCCCCCTGGTATTGCTGGTAGGAACAGGCTTTGCTTGCTCTCAGCGTATCGGGAGAATCTTCTGCCTGTGTTCTGCAGTAACCTTCATACGATCGGTAAGACAACAATGCAATGGAACGGGCGGCAGCCAGTCCCTTTCTTCCTGCCTGCGGGTTTTCCGGCCGCTCAAAAGTGGAATCGGCCCAAAGGGCCATACGCTGGGATTCGTTCAGGGCGGTTGCCCAAGGGCTGACGCGCGCATTGCAGGCAATCAAACACAGGTTCCTTACAATATGCGGATGACTTATGCTCCATTCCAGGGACTGAAAACCCCCACTGGACCCTCCTGTCAGCAGGTCGATATGTTCAATTTCCAAGTGTTTGCGGAGCAATTCATGTGCACTGACCATATCCCGGATCGTGATCAGGGGGAAGTCCGGCGAATCGGGCCCGGTAGATCCGTAACAGGACCCTGGGATGTTGGCACAAACCAGGAATTGTTTGCCGGGATCAAAAAATTTGCCCGGTCCGACCAGTGTAGGCCACCAGTCTGCAGGATTGGAGCTGGCTGTCAATGCGTGACATATCCATACTATTTGCCTTCCTTTCGGAGGACCCTCGCTGCAATGGTAGCGTATCCTGATACCTGGGAGGACATCGCCGCATTCAAGCGGAAAGGGATCGTTGCTTTGAAATGTATGATCTTTCATTGCTTACAGTGTCTGAGTGACCGGGAAAGGTCTGACTTAAGGTCATCTATATGTTCTATCCCCACGGCAAGACGTAACGTACCCGGACCAATGCCGGCAGCTTCCAGTTCACTGTCCGAAAGTTGTCCATGGGTGGTAGAGGCGGGATGTGCAATAAGTGTCTTGTTGTCCCCCACATTCGTCAGGTGTGTTATCAGTTTAAGTCTTTCTACGAATAAAGCCGTAGAGGCACGATCGCCACGAAGCGTGAAACTGAGAACGGCCCCTGCCCCGTTATAGAAATATTGTTTTACGCGCGGGTAGGAAGGATGTGTTTTCAGCCCCGGATAGTTTACATGGGCCACCTGCTGCTGTGCCTGCAGCCAGCAGGCCAGTTCAAGGGCATTGTCCATTGCCCTTTGCATACGCAGGGACAACGTTTCCGTTCCCTGAAGGATGAGCAGGGCATTGAAAGGGGAGAGGCAGCAGCCCCAGTCACGCAAGCCCAGTGCCCTTGCCCTTGCGCAGAAAGCTTTATTGCCAAAAGACGCATGAAAATTCAGGTCATGGTATGTGGAACAATTTTCGGTGAATTGCGGAAAACGGGGGTTATCCCAGTTGAAGGTCCCCGCCTCGGCAAGGATGCCGGCTATGCTGTTCCCGTGGCCCCCAATCCATTTGGTAGCTGAATGCGTAATGACGGCCGCCCCGTGCTCTGCCGGACGAAAAAGGTACCCGCCACCTCCGAATGTGTTGTCCACCACAAGTGGGATCCGATTCTTGTGACATATTTCGGCAAGAGAGTCAAAATCAGGAACATGATAATCTGAATTGGCGATTGTTTCCACAAACACCCCTTTTGTTCGGCTATCAATAAGGGGCACCAAGTCTGCAGTTTCTTTCCCTGGAGCAAAACGGAACGATATGCCGAAATCATGGAAACGGTCCCGAAAGAGGGTATAGGTGCCTCCGTACAGAGAGGGGAAAGTCACCATATTATCTCCCGGCAAGGCAAGGTTGGAAATCGTGAGAAAATGAGCGGCTTGTCCTGAAGAAACGGCCACGGCGCCGGTGCAGCCTTCCAGGGTGGCCAGGCGTTCTTCCAGTACGCTCACCGTGGGGTTGGATAGCCGGGAATAAATATAACCTTCCTCCTGCAACTGGAATAACCGGGCTGCATGGTCCATGTTGTTGAACCGGAAGGAAGCTGTCTGGTAAAGAGGTGTGGCGCAGGAGCCTGTAGCCGGGTCTGCTTTATGCCCGGCATGAACCTGCAAGGTGTCAAAATGCTTGTATACAGACATGACGAAGGTATTATTTGGTGTTAAAAAAGATGGAAAATAGTGGGATAATGGGGAAAATCCGGCAGAAAGGCATCTTAACGATGCATTCGCATTATCATAGAGAGTATGTGAAATAGATGATT
>LUZA01000099.1 GCA_001603455.1 Bacteroidales bacterium Bact_09
GGCATGCATCCTGACTTTATTTCTGTCGGGTTGTGGTGAAGAGAGACCTGTTATCATTAGTGTCTACTAAACTTTTTGTTTAATCTTTATAATTATTTAATATTTAACAAGATACAGCTAATAATTTAACATCTACATTTGATTTCATATATTGTTTGAGCTTAAGCCTCAATGCAATATGAATACTGGAACTTATGTATTTACACAACTTATCAAACTGCTGCCTAAGGAAGCTTTTGATTGGATCGTCAAAAATTTTGAAGGAGACAAGTACGTCAAACACTTCACCTGTTGGAATCAGTTGCTTGTCATGATGTTTGGTCAGTTGTACGGTTGTGATAGACTTAGAGAACTCGTCAGTGTAGTGACTGCACACTCCAGAAAAGCTTACCATCTGGGATTCGGGAAAGAAGAGATTAAACTGGCGAACCTTGCCAAGACCAATGCGAACAGGGATTACCACATATTTGAAGAGTTTGCTAAGAAACTCATTGACATAGCGCAAAATAAACGAATTAATACACCTTTTGAACTCTACGGAAAGTTTTATGCGTTTGACTCTACAACGATTGATCTCTGCCTCAACCTTTTCTGGTGGGCAAAGTTCCGCAGTACTAAAAGCGGAATCAAAGCTCATACGCTCTTCGATGTGGTTACCCAGATTCCGACCTATATTCATATCACCAACGCCAACGTTCATGACACCCAGGCGATGGATCAGATCCCTTATGAGCCCAATGCTTACTACATCTTTGACAGGGGCTACTTTGACCTTGGCAGATTGTACAAAATCAACATCATTAACTCTTATTTCATTATCCGTCAAAGAGGCAGACTTCAGTACGAAATCTTTGACGGAGAGGCGCTTATTGAAGACGATGACGGTGTCATCAGTGACCAGATCATTGAACTTACCGGCTATCAATCCAAGAAGAAATACCCCGGGAAACTTCGCAGAATTGTGTATTATGCCAAGGAGCTCAAACGCACGTTTACATACATCACCAATGCGCTTTATATCAGCGCAAAAGATATTGCAATGCTTTATAAAAAGCGCTGGCAAGTTGAGCTGTTTTTCAAATGGATCAAGCAGCATCTGTATATCAAAGCCTTTTGGGGCAACTCTGAAAATGCTGTCAGGATACAGATCTACAGCGCCATATGCGCTTACTGCCTTGTTGCTATCGCCGAACATGACTGCCATCTCAACCGTAGTTTGTTCGATGTACTCCGTGTTTTGCGAGGTTCTCTCATCGATAAAACACCGATTAGAGAACTCTTCGAAAAACCGGTCGACGATGGACCTGAAATATGTGAAAACGTCGGCTTTCAACTTAGCTTAAATTTTTAGTAGACACTAATGACCTGTTATAACTAAAAGGGATACTGTGACAGAGCTGGACATAGAACGTTTTATGGG
>LUZA01000100.1 GCA_001603455.1 Bacteroidales bacterium Bact_09
TATTTTTATTAATTATCAGATCGATGACTGTTGAAGTCAGCATACCTGCAATTAATATGATGAGGGAAAGATCCCAGAAGATCTTTCTTTTCTGAACGTTTGAAAGTTCTTGAAAATCATAAGTTTCTTCTTTTATTGGTTCCTCAAGGCTTATGTTGCTTTTTTGACCGCAAAGCGGACAGTAATTCATGGTAACATCCAGTTCTACACCGCATTTTTTACAAATATTCATCGTGGTAATTTCTTGTATAGTTGATGGTAACAGGAATATGCTCTTTAGTCAGGAACCTGAAAAAATGCTTTTCAAGCTCCCGGCTGCGTGTTATATTGACAAATGTGACCGAAATACGGTCTTTGTAACCGATGATGCCGCATCCTGCTTTTATCATTTTGTTGGGAGGAGGAGGAATTACCATTACCGATTCAATATGTTCCTGTATCTCTGGAGGAAAAACCAATACTCCCATGTTTGACAGGACTCCGCTGTACTGATTGCAACCCATGGTGCGGTGATTTATCCTCAATACGGAATTTTTCAGGAAAAGCGGTATGGTACGAATGAGGATCTTCCGTTCACTGCCCACATTACGAGAAAGGATCTTACTAACCAGTTTTCTGTCTGTTTCCAGTTGCATTTGATGATACACGGTCTTGAGGATCTCATCGAAAGAATAATGTCCCAATCCACAGTCAATTTCGGGTAATACAAAAAGGGAAAAATTGCGCATGCTTTTACTGGGATAGAGATTACGCAGGTTTACAGGTATCTGGATACTCAGTTTCCCCGTTTTTTTCTTTCTGCGCGGAATAGAAGGATCTTCATATAGTTGTTGCATAGCATAAAGATAGACTGATGTAAGATAAACAGTGATATTCACTCCTTTTTCGCTTGCCTTTTCTTTAAGCGCAGCAGTAGAGACCCGGGCAGATAGAACTTTAAGACGTGGTTTGATACTCAATGAGTAGGGAAGGTGAAATGCCCTGGGACGTCTTGTATTGACTGGTATATTTTCTTTAAAGAAACGGTTGTATGCATCTTCAAATTCTTCCGGGTCCGGGTTTTCAGATATATCAATAACAGATAATGGCCTCTTAATTTCAATGTCCCTGTTCTGGAAATAAAGTGTCAGCAAAGTTTTGAAATACTCCAGGGCACCTCCGCCATCAGTCAGTAAATGAGAGAACTCCACGCTTATACGGTTATCTGCAACAAGTACGCGCATGAGCTGGCTCTCTTTTTCAAACCTTCTGCATGGCATTTTGTCGTCAACCACAACCGGGGTAAGGAAATAAGCCGATTCCAAGTAATACCAGAAGAATCCCTTTTTAAGGCAGACCCTGTAGTACGGGAAACGTTTTTCTATTGTTCTGACAGCGGCAAAAAGGCTTTTTATGTGGATTTTGTGTAATAGAACCACAGATATCCTGAATACAGATGTAACTTCATCATTTGTGATGGCAGGAAAGATCTTTGCTGCATTGTCCAGGGGGTACCAAAAAGATTGATCGTTCATTACGAGGGCTCTTGTTCAAAAAAAGACATTTTGCCCATGAACAGAATAACCCCTGTGCTCTTTTCTTTGATTATATAGATAAACGACCGGTTAACATAGAATGGCAGCGGGTCGTCAGGACCAATGCTCTTTTCTATGCCTACCACGGTCACTGCAGCTGCCTCAGTTCCTTTTTCATTTATCTCTACATATGTTTTTTGTTTGACCAGGCCAATATACAAACCTCCAACAGGCGACAGGTTGCTGAAATCGGCTGCTCCTTCTACAAAAGGTAATATCATTCCCATAGCTTCCAGTGTAGGGATCAGGTCTTTCTCATATTCATATTTGAATTTTGGCATGGAAACGGTCAGTTTTCTTTCAGATTCTGCCAGTCTGTCGATAATGCGGTCCCAGCCGGCAGAGTTCATATGGTCATTGATTACACGGTCAGTATGTATGCCGGGATTTGGGAGGACCAGCACCATGGAAAAAGCTTCATTACCGTATGGGAGCTCTGCGATCCTGGCATATTCAGTTTCTGTATATGGAAAAACCTCTGTCTGGATCATATAATCTACCATTTGGGAAGCGTTGTCATCGCTGTAAAAATAATCCTTGTAAGAGCTGGCCGGATCAAATGATTTTGTCCATGTACCCTTGAAATACAACGCATTGATAAGATACATGAGCATTTGAGGCGGTATTTCGTCAATGATTTGATCTATCCGGCCCTTCGTTTTGGCCGAGCACCAGTCATTGATGATCTGCACCGCCAATGGTGAAGAGAAATCCAGTTCCTCTATTTGTGCAAGATACCACGTCTTAACAATATCCTTAAAACTCTCCCTTACAGGAAAACCTTCTCGTATCCATATGGAATTGGCTATACCAATTTCAGTCAATTTGTCCGCCTGGATAAGTGCCTGGCTCATCTTTTTAAAGAACCCGTTCATATCCTTGTAGGAATAAGCCTCAAAGCCAAGCACATCCTTCATTTGCAAAGCCGTTTCGCCTGCAGTACCATTGGCGGTCATAGATAGAGCAAGGGATGCACTCAGGGGGGACAGGAAGTAATTCTTATCCTCTTTACTAACCTGACGGAACAGGTTAAATGCAAAATGATTGACATCCGCAGATATCGCCTGTTCGGTCTTTGTCAGAACAATATCGCGGCGCTGGTTCAACTGTTGGGGCAATCTGTCACAACGGATGATTAACCCCAACAGGATCGCAGTTACCAGACCAATAGTCCATGTGTTTTTCATCTTGATTAAGATACATTAATCAAGGCAAACGCTGCATCTATGGTTCGTAATACATACCTTCCCGGGAGAGCAGATGGTCCAGGTTGGCGAGATTGTAAACAATTACCGCCTGGACAACCGAGGTATATTCCTGATACTCGGCTATGCTCTTTGTGTAAAGGTCACGTTCTGTGTGCCATATCTCCCCGTAACTGAAATTATATCCTTTTACGTCTTGATTACGAAATGATATAGTTGGCACTCCGTGGACAGCAAATACCGAGGCATCGGTGCCCCCGATACGTGTTGGTCTGGGCCTGGACGGGACCGTGTCCACGGTAAATGGCAGATCCGGATTGATAGATGATATATGTTTGGAAATTTTAACAAAATCTTCGTACATAGCTCTGGGAACGGAAACCCCGCTTGCAGCCAAAGGTCCTCCATCCCTGTTGAAAAGGTTCGAGATCTTGTCCAGTTTGTCCTTGTGTTGTTCAACCCAGGCAGTAGCGCCTAAAATTCCAAATTCTTCTCCGGCAAATAAAACGAACAAAATAGTACGTTTGGGTTTGGCTCCTGCTACAGACAACAGTCTTGCAGTCTCCATGGCAGGAGTAACCCCGACCCCACAGTCCACACCACCGGTAGCGACATCGTATGCGTCAAGGTGGCCGCTGACCATAACATACTGGTCCGGATAGCGCGTTCCGGTTATTTTAGCTATGACATTGTGAAATTTCACAGGTCCCGGACGAAAATGGTTCCTGATATCAAATTCCAGTTCTATGGGGCGCCTTTCCCTGACTAACTGATAGATATAGTCATACTGATGTTCATCAAGCTTAATATCCGGCACATCCGGAAGGTTTTCAAAAGAAGAATTCTCTCCAAAAACTGTTTCCTTATCCCACAAAGCGGTGATTGGAACCGGGGAAGACTGGATCAGACCCAGGATACCGGCTTCTACCATTTGCCTGTAAAACAGGGCAGGTTCATCGGAAGTTTTTCGCAGACTGTCTTTCAGGTCTTCCTGCATTTGATCTGTATTTATTCTGCGGTCTTTTGCGCGCATACGGTAACGACGGATAACTTCATTGTTATGACGGGCAACTTCTTCGTTCAGCCGGATCAGGGAATCCCTTCGGAGGTCAGCTTGTGCGGTGCGTTCGACTGGCCATCCTGTGCTTGTACCGGATATCAAGACCCAGGCTCCTTTCAAAACACCTTTCATCCTGTCGAACTCGGCTTGTGTTTTAGGCTCGATGAGTACGTGTCCACGCTGCAGACCTTTAGTCCCGGAGGTGTAAGAGGGGGTTGCAAAATGCAGATGAACGCCGTCACCTCCCGGGAATACCCCGCCGTAGAGTTTACCTGACCAGGGGCCACGGCTGAATCCCACCCGGGTCTGGCCTACTTCTTCGATGGAAACCTCTAGTCCCCATGAAGCAAATTGTGCTGCGGTCCATTGAACTGCAGCATTATAGGCGTCTGATCCGACAGGACGTCCGCCTATGCGGTTGGTGAGCACATCCAGGTGATGTTGTGTCAGGTTGTTGGTTGTACCTTCCTCAATAATTTTTTTAACTATGGCATCCTGTGCCCATACATGTGACGAAAAAGAAACTAGACTTACTGTTAAAAGTAAGCCAAAAGTAATGGATCTGTACTTCATTTTTAATTATTTATTAGAAAATATACATTACAAATGTAGTGATTTATATCTTTGCATTATGATAAAATTCAGAGAAATTGTTAGTGCCTTTATGGTTCTGTTCGCCGTAATCGATATTACGGGGTCCATTCCGATCATACTGGACATGAAAGCAAAGGGAAGGAAGTTCAAGCCATTTATGGCAGCGATTATTTCTACCGCCCTGATATTCGTGTTCTTATTTGTGGGAGAGGCCATCCTTGGACTGTTCAGTGTGGATATATCTTCCTTTGCCGTTGCCGGATCACTGGTGATTTTTGTGCTTGCCGTGGAAATGATATTTGGTATAGAGATTTTCAAAAACGACGGACCGCCCGATGCGGCTACCATCGTTCCTCTTGTCTTTCCCCTGATCGCCGGTACCGGGACTCTGACGACAGTCTTGTCCTTACGGGCAGAATACAGCCTGATAAATGTGTCCATTGCCATTTTGCTCAACATGATCATTGTATATGTAGTTTTACGTCACGTTGATTGGGTCGAGAAACTTCTGGGTAAAGGCGGTATATATATCCTGAGAAAGTTCTTCGGGATCATTTTATTGGCCATTTCGGTGAAACTTTTTGCTTCCAATATTTCCAATTTGTTCAACTAATTTCATGAAGTAGAACAACCCGGACGGATGGGGGGACCGAGTCTAAAAACGGCGCGGGTTACATTTACAGTAAATTCCCCCGCCTCTGTCGAGAGGCAGGCTATGATCAGTGGATGACCGTTTTCATCAGGCTTTGTTTTCAGAGCCTAGTACGTACACGATCTTGTGCTTGTACAATTCTTTCAGTTTGTCACGGGCCGGTCCCAGGTATTTACGGGGATCGAATTCTTCGGGTTTTTCTACAAGTACCCTGCGTATGGCAGCGGTCATGGCCAGCCTGCCATCTGAATCAATATTGATCTTGCAAACAGCCGAGCGGGCAGCTTTTCTGAGCTGATCTTCCGGAATACCGATGGAATCTTTCAATTTGCCGCCAAAATTGTTGATCTCGGCCACGATATCCTGCGGAACGCTTGATGATCCGTGCAGTACGATAGGGAAGCCGGGGATGCGTTTCTCGATCTCGGCCAGAATGTCCAGACGGATCTCGGGCTTTTGACCCGGTTTGAATTTATAGGCGCCGTGCGATGTGCCTATGGATATAGCCAAGGAATCAACGCCGGTTCGTTTAACAAAATCTTCTACTTCTTTCGGTTGTGTGTAGGTGTGGTGCTCGGCTTTCACATTGTCCTCCACTCCTGCCAGGACGCCCAATTCTCCTTCTACCGTTACATCGTGCTGGTGGGCATATTCCACTACGCGTCTTGTAAGGGCGATGTTCTCTTCGTAAGGAAGATGCGATCCGTCTATCATCACGGACGAAAAGCCGAATTCAATGCAATTTTTGCACAATTCAAAGGAATCTCCGTGGTCCAGGTGCAATACGATGGGTATAGCGCAGCCCAGTTCTTTTGCATATTCTACGGCTCCTTGCGCCATATACCGCAACAGGGTCTGATTGGCATACTTACGGGCACCGCTCGATACCTGCAGGATCACAGGGGATTTTGTTTCCACGCAGGCACCTATGATCGCCTGCATTTGTTCCATATTGTTAAAATTGAAAGCAGGTATGGCGTAGCCTCCTTTCATCGCTTTGGAAAACAGCTCACGGGAGTTCACCAACCCTAAATCTTTGTATGATATCATAATGACAAAATAATATTTGATGTTTTCCTGTATTTGTTTCACAAAGATAAGACTTTTGCCGTATATTTGAGTCTGAATTACCGATTATCATAATGAAACCTTTTATACTTCAGGAGACCAACTGGCATACCGTACAAGAGATGGATTACGGGATGGCGATACTGCCATGGGGAGCTACCGAAGCACACAATTTCCATCTGCCATACGGGACCGACACTTTTTTAGCCACAGAAGTAGCCAAGTGCAGTGCCGCCATTGCTTGGGAGCAAGGGGTAAAGGTACTTGTGCTGCCTGAAATTGCCTATGGCATTAATTCGGGACAGATGGACATTCCCTTTTGCATGCATATGAGCCCTTCTACACAACAACGCATTTTGGAGGATATAGTCACGGTGCTCCTGCGTCATCATGTCAGGAAAATGGTCATACTGAACGGACATGGTGGCAATGCTTTTCAGAACGCCATAAGGGAATTGGAGCTTTGTTTTCCCGACATGCTGATATGTATGGTAAACTGGTGGCGTGCATGCCCGGTTGCCGAATATTTTGAAAATCCGGGAGATCACGCCGATGAAATGGAAACCTCGTCTATGATGGCCCTCCGGCCCGGGCTGGTCTTACCTCTGGAGTATGCTGGGAGCGGCAGGGAACACCGTTTTACCATTAAAGGATTACGGGAAAAATGGGCATGGATTCCCAGACGTTGGATCCTTACTACAAAAGATACAGGGGTGGGGGATCCCTCCCTTTCCAATCCGCAGAAAGGCAAACGGTTCCTAGATGACTGCATCGCTCAGGTGGGCGCTTTCCTGGTGGAACTGGACGGGATTCAAAGTATGGAGGAGCTTTATGAACGATAAGAAGGCCCTGATTTTTTCGGCTCCTTCCGGTGCCGGGAAATCCACTGTTGTAAACCACCTGATGGAAACTTTTCCCAGACTTGATTTTTCCATTACGGCCACCACCAGGTCCAGACGTGGCAATGAAGAAGACGGAAAGGAATATTATTTCATCAGTAGGAAAGAATTCCTGAAACTTATAGAACAGGATGCTTTTGTGGAATGGGAAGAGGTGTATAAAGACTGTTATTATGGCACCCTCAGGTTAGAATTGGAACGGATATGGAACGGGAACAAAGTAGCTGTTTTTGATGTAGATGTTAAAGGAGGCATAAACCTGAAAAAGAAATTCGGGAGGGACGCTCTTTCCGTTTTTATTGCACCGCCATCACTGGATGTGCTGCGGGAGCGGCTAACCAAACGGGGAACGGATTCACCCGAGTCAATTAAAGAACGCCTGGCTAAAGCTGCCATCGAAATGCGGGATGCTTCCCTTTTTGATGTCGTATTGGTTAATGACAGGCTTGAGGATACGCTGGACAAGGCTACAGAGATAGTGGCCGCTTTCATTCTCTGACATGAAAACATGCGGTTTATATTTTGGTTCATTCAACCCTTTTCACATAGGGCACCTGGCCGTTACCAATTACCTGGTGTCTTTTACGGAGCTTGACAGCGTCCGGCTTGTTGTATCTCCGCTCAATCCGTTGAAATCGGGAAATGATCCGTACGGAAGTGAACCGCAGGAACGGTTGCTTCACATCCGGAAAGTGATGGAGGAAAAGAAGCTCCCCGCCGAGGTCTCCGACGTGGAATTCTCTCTGCCGGTGCCCTTGTACACCGTCAACACCCTGCACCACCTGCAGCAAAAGGAACCCGGGACATGTTTTATCCCCGTTATCGGAGCCGATAACCTGGCACAGATAGAGAGATGGTATGCCTGGGATACCATACTGAAAGAATTCATACTCTACGTATACCCCAGAGAAGGGGTGGACGGGGAAGCGCTGTGCAGGAAATACGGTTCCCTGGCTAAAAGGATCGTCCTGCTGCCTGCTCCCCTGATCACCATATCATCCACCTTTATAAGGGAAGGACTGGCACAGGGAAAGAACATGAACGGATTTGTTGTTTGATCATCAGTTTATGCACATTTATCCGGCAAAGGACATAAGGACTATAGACCGCTGGTATATGCAAACGACCGGTGTGACTGAGCAAGTCCTCATTGACAGGGCGGCCGGTGCTTTTGTACAGGCCTTTGTACGGGAGGAAGAAGTACCCGGCAAGGTACTCGTGGTTGCCGGACCCGGGAACAACGGAGCCGATGCGTTGTCCATCGCCCGCCTGCTCAGGGAGAAAGGATGGAAAACCGATCTCTGGGATTTTTCCGGCGAAAATTTCCCGGAGGAAAAAGCCGGGGCATGGACTGGCTACCTGGCTGACCTGCCTCCGGGGATTATAGTGATAGACGGATTGTTTGGCTCGGGTCTAACGCGTCCCGTGACAGGTTCTTATGCCCGTATCGTTGAGGGGATCAATTCGCTGAAGACAAGAGTATATGCTGTGGACATTCCTTCGGGACTGCCTGGCGACCGAATGACCTTTCCCGGAGGGGCGATCGTATGTGCATCTGCGACCTTCACCTTCCAGTTCCCCAAACTGTCTTTCTTCTTTGCAGAGAATTACCCTTATGTGGGTCACTGGGAGGTTTTGGACATAGGCATGGGCGGGATCCAATATCCCGTTCCCGGGGCACTTTTCCGGATGACCGAGGAATCCTATGTAAGCGCGCTTTTTCCGCGCAAGCGTCATCCCTTTTCCCATAAGAACGATTATGGTCATGCGCTCCTCATTGCAGGCAGCAAAGGAAAGATGGGGGCTGCGATCCTGGCAGCCCGTGCCTGTTTGCGCATGGGAGCCGGCTTGTTAACCGTACATGTTCCTTCCTGTGGCGAGACTGCCATGTACACTGCCTTGCCCGAGGCGATGCTGTCCCTGGACAGCCGTTCCGGTCATGCCGGGGATATGCCTGTCGCACCAGGCCCCGGAAACAAGTTTTATTCGGCGATCGGTGCCGGCCCCGGACTCGGCAAAGATCCGGATACGGTCAGGCTTTTGGAGCAGTTGCTTGACCTGTTGCAGAAAGAGCAGCCATCTTGCAGACTGGTCCTGGATGCCGATGCCATCAACATTGTCTCGGGACATCCGCGTTTACTTTCACTGATCCCCCCGGGAACGGTCCTGACACCGCATCCGGGAGAGTTTGACAGGCTGGCCCGGGCTTGTGGAGAAACACAAGCTGGCAGTGGTCACGAAAGGGCTATGCAGGCTGTCGGGATGGCCCGCGAACGGAAACTGGTGATCGTACTCAAAGGAAGATTTTCCCTGACCGCAACCCCGGATGGTCCCCATTGGTTCAATCCTACGGGAAATCCCGGAATGGCAACAGCCGGTAGCGGAGACGTTCTTACCGGTGTTATCCTGGGATTACTGGCTCAGGGTTATGAACCTGCCGGGGCGGCAGTGCTGGGTGCTTACTTGCACGGTCTGGCCGGGGATAAAGCTGTCGGAGTCTCTTCTGTCGGGTATTCGTTTATAGCAGGGGACATCATAAAGAATCTGTGATCCAGGAATGCCAGGGTGCCGTTATCAGTACCGGTTCCCTGCGTACGGGATGTATGAATTCCAGACGGTAGGCATGCAGCGATATTCCGCCATCCGGGTTGGAACGTCTGGCTCCGTATTTCAGATCGCCTTTTATAGGACATCCTATGGCTGAAAGCTGGCAGCGAATCTGGTGATGACGTCCTGTAAGAAGCTCTATTTCAAGAAGATGGAATTTATGTGTGCTTTTAAGGTAACGATAGCGTAATTTTGCTTCTTTGGCATTTTCACGGGGCGCATTCCATGCATATGACCTGTTTTGTTGTTCGTTCCGGGTAATATAATGGATCAGCATTGCCGAATGCTGTAAGGGAGGCTTTTCTACAAGGGCAAGATATGTTTTGCGGACCCCACCGTCGTGGAACATACGGTTCATGCGTTCGAGTGCTTTGGAAGTTTTGGCAAAGAGACAGATCCCGCTCACCGGGCGATCCAGACGGTGTGGCACGCCCACAAACACATTTCCCGGTTTTTCTTCCCTTTCCTTCAGAAAAGCTTTTATGGTATCGCAAAGCGGCTGGTCACCGGTCTTATCTCCCTGGACAATTTCACCTGCTAATTTGTTGATTACGATCAAGTGGTTGTCTTCGTATAGAATACGGCCGGCCAGTTCTGTATGGGCAAAATATGACATAGTGACAAAGATAATCATTCCCATAAACTGCCAACCTGTCAGTAAATGCCTTTTGGCATAACTATTGAGCAAGTCAGGACAGTGAACGAAAATCAGTAAAATATAAATACATCAATTATGGGAAAAATTATTGGAATAGACTTGGGGACCACTAACTCGTGCGTTGCCGTTATGGAAGGTAACGAACCGGTAGTGATTATCAATTCGGAAGGAAAACGTACTACTCCTTCCATTGTGGCATTTGCAGATAACGGTGAGCGCAAGATAGGGGATCCCGCAAAACGTCAGGCTATTACAAATCCCCAGAGGACCATTTATTCTATCAAGCGTTTTATGGGGGAAACATTCGATAAAGTGGCGTTGGAACGTAACAGGGTATCTTATGTCGTTGAAAAGGGAGATAACAATACGCCCCGTGTTAAGATTGATAATCGTTTATATACACCTCAGGAGTTATCTGCCATGGTGCTCCAGAAGATGAAAAAAACAGCAGAAGATTTTCTGGGACAGGAAGTTACAGAAGCCGTGATTACAGTTCCCGCCTATTTCAGTGATTCACAGCGTCAAGCAACAAAGGAAGCCGGCGAGATCGCAGGTTTGAAGGTGCGTCGTATTATTAATGAACCCACCGCAGCTTCTTTGGCTTACGGTCTGGACAAAATGCATAAAGACATGAAGATCGCTGTTTACGACCTGGGAGGAGGAACTTTTGATATTTCCATTCTGGAATTGGGAGACGGCGTATTTGAAGTCAAATCCACCAACGGGGACACCCATCTGGGAGGCGATGACTTTGATCAGGCCGTCATAGACTGGCTGGCTCAGGAATTTGCTTCTGATAACAGTGGACTGGATCTGCGCAAGGATCCCATGGCCCTGCAGCGTCTGAAGGAGGCTGCAGAGAAGGCCAAGATAGAGCTGTCAAGTCAGAATTCCACGGAGATCAACCTGCCTTATATCATGCCTGTGGACGGTGTGCCTAAGCACCTTGTAAAAACATTGACCAGGGCTAAGTTCGAGCAACTCATAGACAGCCTGGTACAGCGCACTGTGGAACCCTGCAAAAAAGCACTCTCGGATGCCGGGCTGCAAGCTTCGGATATTGACGATGTGATTCTTGTTGGAGGATCGACCCGTATTCCTGTGATTCAGCAGCTTGTGCAAAAATTCTTTGGGAAAGTGCCCAATAAGAGCGTAAACCCGGACGAAGTGGTAGCTGTTGGAGCAGCCATTCAGGGCGGCGTGCTTTCAGGAGATGTTAAAGATGTGTTATTACTGGATGTAACCCCGCTGAGCTTGGGTATTGAAACCCTCGGAAGTGTTATGACCAGGCTCATTGAGGCCAACACCACCATTCCTACAAGGAAATCACAGGTATTCTCGACGGCAAGCGATAATCAACCTTCGGTAGAGATCCATGTGCTGCAGGGAGAACGTCCCATGGCCAGGGACAATAAAACCATCGGCCGTTTCCATCTGGACGGTATTGCTCCTGCACCCCGCGGGGTACCCCAGATTGAGGTGTCCTTTGATATTGATGCCAACGGGATCCTGAACGTATCGGCAAAGGACAAGGGAACGGGCAAAGAACAGAAAATACGCATTGAAGCTTCCTCAGGCCTGACCGAAGATGAAATCAAGAGGATGAGGGACGAGGCAAAAGCCAATGAAGATACCGATAAGAAAGAAAGAGAACGTATTGACAAAATCAACGAAGCAGACAGCATGATCTTCCAGACCGAAAAACAACTGAAGGAATACGGGGACAAATTGCCGGCCGATAAAAAAGCTCCTATACAGGAAGCACTGGAAAATCTGAAAAAGGCACATACATCACAAGACCTGGGCGCCATTGAAAGTGCCATGGAAGCCATCAATAAGGCATGGCATGCCGCATCGGAAGAAATGTACAAAGCTTCACAAGCTTCCGGTGGAGCACAGCAACCTCCCTTTGAAGGAGGAACTCCGGAAAACGGAGGAGGCGCTTCACACGAAGAAGGAGAAGTTAAGGATGTAGATTTTGAGGAGGTCAAGTAATATGGAGACAAGCAGCAAGAAGCATCAGGCTCGGAACGAGCCTGATGTTGATCATTTTCAGGCAACCGCTGATCAGGCTGAGGAATCAGTGAACCAGAACGGGGAAAACGGCAACCGGAAAACGGAAGAGCAGCAAACACAGGTGCAGGAAGAAGCTGTTAATCCTGCGGAATTGCAACAAAAACTGGATGAAACCTCGGACAGGTTATTGCGCCTGCAGGCAGAATTCGACAATTACCGCAAACGTACCGCCAAGGAACGGCTGGAACTCATTTTGACTGCATCGGAAGAGGTAATCAGGGGAATGCTCCCTGTTTTGGATGATTGCCAGCGTGCCCTCGAAACTCTGGAAAAACTGGGGAATGCCGATCCCCATTCCGTAGAAGGAGTCCAACTGATCTACAGCAAGTTATTGACCTATCTGCAGGGAAAAGGTCTGAAAGCCATACAGGCAAAAGGACAAGCGCTCGATACCGATTTCCATTGTGCTGTAGCCAAAGTTCCTGTTAAAGAAAAGAAAATGAAGGGTAAGATTGTGGATGTGGCACTGGAGGGTTATACACTCAACGGAAAAGTAATCAGGTTCGCTAACGTGATAGTGGGCGAATAAGGCGTATTATGGCAAAAAGAGATTATTATGAAATTCTGGGCGTAGACCGCAGTGCATCGGCCGATGAAATCAAGAAAGCTTACCGGAAGAAAGCGTTACAGTATCACCCTGACAAAAATCCGGGAAATAAGACGGCTGAAGAAAAATTCAAGGAAGCAGCCGAAGCATACGATGTGCTGAGCGATCAGGCTAAAAAGTCTCGCTATGACCAGTTTGGCCATGCCGGAGTGGAAGGCATGGGAGCCGGAGGACCGGGCGGGTTCGGAGGCGGATTCACTATGGATGACATTTTCTCCCGGTTCGGAGATATTTTTGGCGAGGCGTTTGGAGGAAATCCGTTTGGAAGTGCCTTTGGAGGACGTACAAATACCCGGAGGGGGGTGCGCAGGGGTTCCGATATTCGCATCCGCGTAAAACTTGACCTGAAAGAAATCGCATACGGAACAGACAAGGTGGTCAAAATAAACAAGCTCAGATCGTGCAGTCATTGTGGCGGAAAGGGCGCCGTATCCGATTCAGACATGAAAACATGCCCAACTTGTAAGGGAACCGGGGTGTTTACACGAATTACCCAAACCTTCCTGGGGCAGATGCAAAGCAGCAGTCCCTGTCCGGCATGTAACGGGGAGGGCAGGATCATCACCAATCCATGTTCCGTCTGTAAAGGAGAAGGAGTTGTCAAACAGGCAGAGGAAATCTCGTTCTCTATACCCAAAGGTGTGGAAGAAGGCATGCAGCTTACCATCAGTGGCAAGGGGAACGCTCCCAGAAGAGGAGGCGTTAACGGCAACCTGTTGGTTGTCATTGAAGAAGAAACCCATCCCGAATTGCAACGCGACGGACATGACCTTATATATACGCTCTTTTTATCCTATGCTCAAGCAGCGTTGGGAGATGACGTCGAGATCCCTACCATTGACGGCAAGGTCAAGATAAAAGTGGAATCAGGTATTCAGAGCGGACGCCTCCTGCGTCTCAGGGGCAAGGGATTGCCCGATGTCAACGGTTACGGTATCGGTGACCTGCTGGTCTTCGTTCAGGTATGGACACCCAGGAAACTTAGCAGGGATGAGAAGGAATTGTTGTCCAAACTGAAGGATTCACCTAACTTTGCTCCTAATCCTGCCAAAGAGGAGAAGAATTTTTTTGACAGGATGAAAAAGATGTTCTCATAATGAAAATTAACTTAAAACGAATACTGGCACTGATCACAGCGCCGGTTTCCGTTATTTTCTGCCTGCAGGCTCAGGTCCCTGATTTTTCGGGATACTATGCAAAGCCCTTGGCCATAGAACCCTTGACATTAAGTGGGAGTATGGGTGAGTTCAGGGCAACACACTTTCATACAGGGCTTGATTTTCGTGTGGGAGGAGTTTCAGGGGTGCCCGTTTTTTCAGTGGCAGACGGATATATATCCCGGATTACCGTTTCTCCCGGTGGTTACGGTAATGCCCTGCAGATAACACACCCAAACGGAACGGTATCTCTTTACGGCCACCTGGAAGCTTTTGCTCCCGCAGTAGCCTCGTATGTAGAAGAGATCCAGTACGAAAGGCAGATTTTTGAGGTCTCCCTGGATTGTGCACCAGACCAGTTCCCTGTCAGAAAAGGGCAACAGATAGGAAAAGCCGGGAATACGGGTGATTCTGCCGGACCTCATCTGCACTTCGAGATCCGTTACCGGGATTCACTGTATGAACACGCTATGGTAACCGCCAACCTGTTGCAATACTGTGTCTATGATATTGAAGATACGTTGCCACCCGAATTCAGGGTTGTACATTTCTACGGATTCAGTACACGGAAGGATGGTATTTCCCAAACCCGCCTGATAGCTGGTTTTCAAGGTAACAGAAACAATGTGACCGTCAACGTGCCGGATACCTTTTTTGTTGCTGTCGATGCCATAGACAGGATGAACAACACGTGGTCGCGAATGGGTATTGAAAAGTGGGAATTTTTTCTGGATAACAGTCTTTTTTTCCGGTATAGCAATATGGACCTTCCGCTGGACCAGACCAGGTATATATTGTCCCAGATCTATTATCCGGAAAGATCACGCAATGGAAGAACCCTGCTCAAAACATGGATCGACCCCGGAAACGTTATGAAGGAGAGGATTTTTGCCCCCACAGAAGGTCTGTTAACCTTGTCCGATACGATTGTTCATAACCTTTCCATAAAGGTATATGATGCTGCCGGGAACGTTGCAGAGAGAAAATTTAAAATCAGAAAACGCAACGGGCTGGATGTCCTGGTCGACAGGGAGGAAATATCCGGGATTATACCCGATACGGTTATCCTGCGTCAGGAATATCAACAGTATATTTACTGGAACAGGGAGAACCATTTTGTAGCGGAAGATATTTGTATTGAGTTGCCTGAAAGAGCTCTTTACAGAGACATCCTTTTTGTTGCCTCACGGGTTGATGATCGTCAGTGGTGTCTGCATACCTCCGATGATCCACTGCATTTGCCCATGACCGTAGCATGGAAGGTCCCCGGGGACATCCCCCGGACACTTCATGAAAAGATTTTGGTCCTCAGACAATCTGATAAAGGAAGAGATCCTCACATGCAGGCGGCAGATCCCCGGTCCTGGCGTCCGGTAGGAGGTGATTGCCGTGACAACGTTGTGACATTCCGGACCAATGCCTTTGGCAGGTTCATGATAGCTGTGGACACGATACCGCCTACGATCAGTGCATCATTTGCACGGGGCGCTGATCTTCGCGGGCACAGAAGCGTGTACTTTACCATAAAGGACGAATGTTCGGGCATCGCATCCTATTCGGTATTCATAGACGGGAACTGGATCCTGGGCATACATGACGGTAAGCGCTCCCGTATAACCTGCCGGCTGGATTCCCAAAGGATCCGCAAGGGAATAAAACATCAGGTGTTGGTAAAGGTGGTTGATAACAAAAATAACGTAACAGAATTTAATACAGAATTCTTATGGTAAAGTTTGATCCGCAAAAAGGAATATCGGCCCTGGGACTGATGTCCGG
Source organism: Bacteroidales bacterium Bact_09 (assembly GCA_001603455.1). Taxonomy (GTDB): domain Bacteria; phylum Bacteroidota; class Bacteroidia; order Bacteroidales; family UBA932; genus DMER64. The sequence goes on from LUZA01000100.1 coordinate 15,934, forward strand.
AACATCGCTGGATGGGCTGGATCTATGTCTGGCAAATTTTATCCTGAAAGAAGGAGAATGGTCATATAGCATAACATGTGCAGATTCTCTGACGTATCCCGGTGAACTTAAGAAGGCATTGGGTACGGCCCAGTCTATGACAGCGCTGGAATATGCCCGGTTACATTCAGATTACGGAATATTCTTGGGGACACAGGTCAGGTTGTTCATGGAAAGGTTCAAAGTCAAGCCCCAATTGGTAGCATCTCACGGACACACTATTTTCCATCAGCCTTCGGTCAGACTTACCAGCCAGATAGGGAGCGGCGCGGGAATAGCTGCTGAATGCGGTGTGCCGGTGGTTTGTGATTTTCGCACTACCGATGTGGCGTTGCACGGGCAGGGAGCTCCTCTGGTGCCGGTAGGGGACAAGTATCTTTTCGGGGATTATGATTATTGTCTGAACCTGGGTGGTTTTTCTAACATATCTTCGGAACGTCCTGATGGTTCCAGAAAAGCGTACGATATTACGGCCGTGAATTATGTATTGAATCATTATACCTGCCAGGTGGGTGAGGATTTTGACAAAGACGGACTTCGTGCCCGCAGGGGAAGGGTGAATATGACGGTACTCGATGCACTAAACAGGTTACCTTATTACAAGCAGGAAGGTCCCAGGTCCCTGGGAAGAGAATGGGTAGAAGGGGAGGTTTTCCCGCTTATCGATTCTTTCGGACTTACGCTGGAAGATGTTCTGGCTACTTATTGTGAGCACATTGCCGTGCAGACATCGTTCCACATTTGCCCGGGAGCCAGGGTGCTGGTAACCGGCGGCGGAGCGTTTAATAAATTTCTGATGGAAAGGATGGCTGCAAGGGCATCCTCGGTGCATTATATCATTCCCGACCAACTTACTGTCAATTTTAAGGAAGCGCTTATCTTTGCATTTCTCGGGGTGCTTTATATGTGTAATATTCCTTCCTGCCTTTCATCGGTGACGGGAAGCTTGCGCGACAACATAGGAGGTGCACTCTATAAATGTTGATAAAAAGTTTGGGTAAAAAGAAAAAAGCGCTACCTTTGCAAGCCCAAAATTAACACGATACATACGAAGATGGACTTAATAAAAGCAGTAGAGCAAGCATTTGCAGGAGAAAGTAAAAACTTTCCGGATTTTAAATCGGGTGATACCATTACGGTTACCTACAAGATAAAGGATGAGAATAAAGAACGTCTGCAAAGATTCCGCGGAGTATGCATCCAGCGTAAAGGTTCCGGAGCAAAGGAAACCTTTACTGTACGCAAGATCTCTAACGGAGTGGGTGTAGAACGTATTTTTCCTTATACTTCGCCTTTCATTGATTCTATAGAAATCAGTAAATACGGCAAGGTTCGCCGCGCACGCATATACTACCTGCGTAACCTCACCGGGAAGAAGGCCCGCATCAGAGAAAGACGTGTTGTATTGGACAAACCGGCTGAAACTCAGGCGTAAAAAACCATTGGCCCCGTAGCTTAACTGAATAGAGCATTTGACTACGGATCAAAAGGTTACAGGTTTGAATCCTGTCGGGGTCACAAAGTATTTCATAAGCTTAGTGTAAACACTGTTGTTCCTGGTATAGACACTACGTCAATACCACCCCCGTGATTTTTCATAATCTGTCTTGAAAGACTCAATCCGATACCTGAACCGTTTTCTTTGGTAGTAAAAAACGGGATGAAAATTTGTTCCATAATTTTGGGAGGGATTCCGGGGCCGTTGTCAATAATTTTTATTTCACAGCGTCCGCTTTGGGTATAATGCACCCGAATAGCAATGCATGGTTCCGCAACGCTTTCTACTGCTTGCATGGCGTTTTTAATTAAGTTAATAAATACTTGTGAAAGCTGTGTTTCATCGGCTTCCACGCTGATGTCGGGCGTGTCGGTTTCCACACAAAAACGGATACAGTGGAAATTCGGTTCGTTTTCCAACAGCAGCAGTAAGTGTTCTATTAAGTTTTTCAACGCGATGGGTTTTAGTATTGGCTGCGAGAGTTTGATAAGTTTACGATAGGATTCCACAAATCGAATTAATCCCACGCCACGCTCGTTAATCACTTCAAGCCCTTTTATCGTATTTGTTATCGTTTTCTCATCCGTCGGTTTTTCTGATGGAATGTAATATTTTAGTAATGTTTCGCTAAGCGATGTGATGGGTGTAATAGAATTCATTATTTCGTGCGTAAGTACGCGAATAAGCTTTTGCCATGATTCTATTTCTTTGGCATCCAGTTCATTGCTGATATCGTGGATGGAAATGATGCGCATCATCTTTTCGTGGTTTTTAAACGTGGTTGCTTGCAGGGAGAGTTGAGTAACCGTGTCGCGATGCATAACTTTCACAAACTGATGCGTACTTTCTTCCTTTAATCGGGAAAAAGCTTGATAAAGGCTTGCATCAACCCGCTTCAATTGTTCGATATGTGCCAGTGCCTGATAATTCAGGAGTTTTTTTGCCGATGAATTGGCCTGAAGAATACTTCCGTTTTCATTCATTACCACAATTCCTGTAGCTACCCGTTCGAGTAACATACTGTAGTATTGTTCCTGTTCATGGTTTCGCAGTTTTACTTCCTGTATGAGCCGATTCACGCGGTTGAGGCTCCGGTTCATTTCTTTAGTGGCCTTGTGTTGTATCTTTTCGGAAAAGAGTAAGGTGGAATCTTCATTTTCAATTGCATTGAAAAAGTACGAGATTTTTTCGGGAATGCGATTGAAGATGCGAATGATGCCATACACCATCCATACAATACCTAACGCGGGCAAAACCGCATACCACGATGATTCCTGTACAAGTATAAATAATGTGCCAGAAAACACAATTAAAAAAAGAATATATAGAGCTAAACAGAAATAAGAGTTTCGTTGATACATAGCTTGTTACGAGTAAAACAATCCGAAATTCCAAATTGATTACAATTGATATTTTTTAATCTTATTATACAGTGTTTGCCGCGTAATGCCTAATTGTATGGCAACAGCACTCAAATTTCCATCATTTTGCCGGATACTCGATGCAATCATTTTTCGTTCCATTTCCTCCAATGTCTGTACGGTAGTATTGGTTGGGATGTGAGCATTCGAAAAGAAAAAGTCCCTTAGTGTAAGCGTATCTCCATCGCCTAAAATAACTGCTTTTTCTATGGTATGCTGTAGTTCGCGTACGTTGCCTGGCCAAGCATATTGTTTCATTTTTTCCAGCACGTCGCTGCTGAGTTTAAGTGCCGGTTTTTTATATTTTGTGCAATAAATTTTCAGAAAAAAATCGGTTAACAACGGAATATCCGCTACCCGCTCACGCAATGGTGGAATTTCTATCTGAATGGTATTGATGCGGTACAATAAATCTTCTCGAAACTTTCCTTCCTTCACCAGTGTTTGCAAATTACTGTTAGTGGCACAAACTAAACGGATGTCGATAGGAATTTTTTTGTTCGATCCTACTTTCACTATTTCGCGGTTTTGCAATGCTGCTAGTAGTTTTGCTTGAAGCGGTAACGACAAGTTTGCGATTTCGTCCATAAAAAGCGTGCTTCCGTTGGCTATTTCAAATTTTCCGGGACGGTCTTCCTTCGCATCGGTAAAGGCTCCTTTTACGTGGCCGAATAGCTCACTCTCGAATAGTGTTTCTGGTAGTGAACCTATGTCCACGCCCACCATTACTTCATTTCGCCGTAACGATTGCCGGTGTAACTCGTGTGCGATGATTTCTTTTCCTGTACCGTTTTCGCCTGTGATGAGTACGTTGGCATCTGTTTTTGCCACTTTTGCTACTATATCAAGAACTTCGCGAAACCGAACTGATTTTCCTATGATAACCGCGGGGTCTTTTTTTACGGCCGCTTTCAGGTTCTGTTCCTTTTCCTTGAGCGATTTTACTTCTTTGCGTGAATTTCGTAATTGAATGGCGGCGTTTATAGTGGCAATCAACTTGCTGTTTTCCCAAGGTTTCAGCACAAAATCCACTGCACCTTCCTTTACGGCTCGAACTGCCAATTCCACATCGCCGTAAGCGGTAATCATGATAACGGAATGGTTGGTGTCATATTCCAAAATGCGTCTCAGCCAATACAAGCCTTCGTTTCCTGTATTAATGCCCGCTGAAAAATTCATGTCCAGCAAAATAGCATCGAAGTGTTGCATTTCTAACAACGACGGAATTTTATTGGGATTAGGCGATATTATCACTTCTTCGCAAAGTGGTTGTAACAACAATTCAAGTGCGCTAAGCACACTTTTATTGTCATCTATTATCAAAATGCGGCTATTTTTCATATCGGGTGAGAGATTACGGATATTTGGATTCTCATCATAAAGGTAGCGTTTTCCTGAAAATTCAGACCCTAAGCACCCTGACAATAGCAACCCTGATGATCGAATTGTCAAAAAAAGAGACATCCATCGTCAAAAATATTTACAGTTTGAGAAAAGATGAAAAAGTGTAACAATTAATAAATCAGCATATTATATGTTTGGTGTTAAAATCGTTTCTATTCCCATAAATAACAAACC
>LUZA01000007.1 GCA_001603455.1 Bacteroidales bacterium Bact_09
CCTTCAAATAATTCTCCTTCATGTTGACAAATATAGGGAAAAAGACGTTTAAAATTTTATCTTTGTATCTGCTAAAAAAAGTATATGGGTGCCTGTTACAAGTTACGCAGAGGACTGGACATACCACTCAGGGGCGAGGCCCTCACGACAACCAGCCCGCCTGTATCCTCTCCGCTCTACGAATTAAAGCCCCCCGATTTCAGACAGATAACACCTAAGCTCCTGGTCCGTGAGGGCGATCCTGTTCTGGCCGGCTCCCCTGTCTTTTGCGATAAAGACCATCCCGAGATATTTTTCACTTCTCCGGTAAGCGGGATTATCCGACAGATCGTACGTGGCGAAAAGAGAAAACTGACAGGGATCCGTATTCTCTCCGACGGAAAGGATAAGCGGCTACGATTCCCGGTTACTGCACCAGAAGATATGGATGTCAGCAAGATTAGAGAATTATTGCTCTTTAGCGGGTGCTGGCCGTTGATCACCCGCAGGCCTTACGGCACACTGGCACTGCCCGGAGAAATCCCAAAAGTTGTCCATATCAGCTGTTTCGATACCGCACCCCTGGCCCCGCAGTATGATTATGCCTTTGCCGGTGAATACGACTCCCTGCAAATGGGTTTACGGGTGCTGGAGCGGCTTTGTCCCGGAAAAGTGCATTTGGCGCTTTCCGGCAATACTTCGACCCACAGCGTCTTCCGTAAACTGAATGCGACCACTCACATTTTCTCCGGACCACATCCGGCCGGAAATCCAGGCATACAGATACATCACCTGTATCCCCTGGGAAAAGGCCAGGTGGCCTGGACCCTGACCCCCATGGGTCTGTCAGTAATTGGGCGACTTTTCATACAAGGTACCTTCGACTCGGCCAGGATGGTAGCTGTTACGGGTCCTGCCCTGATCAAAACCGGTTACATAAGGTGCCCTGCCGGAATACAAATAAGTGCCCTGGAAGATTTTACACGAAAAAAAGGCATAGATATCCGTGTTATCAGCGGCAATCCCCTGACAGGGGACTCTGTCGGCGAAGAAGGCTTTTTGGGCTTCCACCACCAGCAGGTGACTTTCCTGCAGGAAGGACGGTCACGGGAACTTTTAGGCTGGGCCAGACCGCTACGCCTGCATAAATTCAGCGCGGCACGCACTTATATATCTCACCTGGCACCGCTTCTGGGAAAAACTGTCCGTTTTAACCTTGACACCAATACAAACGGAGGTGTCAGGGCTTTTGTCCTTACCCGGGACTACCAGAAAGTATTGCCCATGGATATTTTTGTTTCGTTCCTGATCAAGGCCATACTTGCAGAAGACATAGACAAAATGGAAAAGCTGGGCATATACGAAGTGATACCTGAAGATCTGGCCCTGTGTGAATTCATATGCCCCTCCAAGATAGAGATACAGGATATCCTGCAGAAGGGCATTAACCTGATGATAAAGGAAATGCAATGAAAGCGATTGAAAAGATCATTGCTAAAATCAAACCCATCTTCAGCAAGGGCGGCTCCCTGGCATTCCTTCATTCCACTTTCGATGCTTTTGAAACATTCCTGCTTGTACCGGGCACTGTTACCCGGAAAGGTTCCCATATCCGGGACTGCAATGACCTCAAGCGGGTCATGATCGTGGTAGTAATCGCGCTGGTTCCCTGCCTGTTATTCGGAATGTACAACACGGGATTGCAGCATTTCCTGGCGATGGGTCCCCGTACCGAACTCCCGGAATTTTTCGCAGTCTTCTGGTACGGATTTCTGAAAGTACTTCCCCTGGTGATCATTTCCTATGTGGTGGGACTTGGCATAGAATTCACTGTAGCTCAAATTCGTGGCCATGAAGTGAACGAAGGTTACCTGGTAACCGGAATGCTTATTCCCCTGATAGTCCCTGTAACCATTCCTTTGTGGATGCTGGCCCTTGCAGTGGCTTTTGCCGTGCTCATTGGAAAAGAAATATTTGGGGGTACGGGAATGAACATATGGAATCCGGCCCTGTTGGCGCGTACCTTTCTGTTCTTTTCCTACCCGGCCTACATGACCGGTGACAAGGTCTGGATAGACGGTTTTACCGGGGCAACCCCGCTTGCCGCATGGATCCGGGGAACATCTTCTGCAGTCATGCCTTCCTGGACAGACATGTTTTTGGGGTTCACCCCCGGTTCTGTAGGAGAGACATCAGTGGTGTGCATCCTCCTGGGAGCTGTCATTTTACTCTATACCGGGGTGGCAAGCTGGAAGATCATGATATCCTGTATGGCAGGAGCTGCACTTACCGGATTGTTAGGCGACATTCCCGTACATTACCACCTGGTAATGGGAGGTTTTGCTTTCGGCTGCGTATTTATGGCGACCGATCCTGTAACGAGCCCGCAGACAGAAACTGGTAAATGGATCTACGGGGCCCTGACCGGGGCCCTGACCATGACCATAAGGCTCTTCAACCCCGGATACCCGGAAGGCATGATGCTTGCCATATTGCTTATGAATACATTTTCTCCGCTGATTGACCACACAGTGGTGGCCGTCAACGTGAAACGAAGAATAAAAAGAATTGCCACATATGGATAACAGAAAAAGGAATGGGAACGTGTACACTTTCATTTATGCCGCCATTATGGTGATTGTAGTGGCCGCCCTGCTCTCTTTCGTATCCCAGGTACTTAAACCCCGGCAGGTCGCCAATATGATGGCCGAAAAACAGCAAAGCATACTTCGGTCCGTCCATCTGGAAGGGAACCTATATGAACGATACATTAGGGATACTGTGGTGGGGCCTGCCCATTTGGCCCTGTACATCTGTACCCTGGAGGACGGGACAAGAAAATATATCATACCCTTGGCAGGTAAAGGACTGTGGGGTCCGCTCAGGGGATACCTGGCCCTGAACGGCGACTTCCGGACCATATACGGGGCCGTCTTCGATCACGACGCAGAAACGCCGGGACTGGGAGCCGAGATCACCACTGCGGCCTTTAGCGATTCTTTCCGGGGAAAATCCCTGTACCAGGCAGACCGCTTTGTCTCCCTATCCATATTGAAACCGGGTAAAGCTGCAAGCAATCCCAATGCCGTTGACGGCATTTCAGGCGGAACGCTTACCAGTCGCGGTGTTGAGAACATGATACGTGAATCCCTAGAACCTTATTTACCTTTTTTTAAACATTATGAATAAACGCATATTTCTGGACCCGATTTTCAAGAACAATCCCGTATCGGTCCTCGCTCTGGGGATCTGTTCCGCACTGGCCGTGACGGTCAAACTGGAACCGGCTATGGTCATGGCACTTTCAGTCACTCTGGTTACTGGGTTTTCAGAATTGATCCTGTCCCTGCTCCGGAACACCGTCCCCAACCGGATACGCATAATCGTCCAACTGGTCGTGGTCGCGACCCTTGTCATCCTGGTGGACCAGATCCTGAAAGCATACGCCTGGCAGGTTAGCAAACAACTGTCAGTCTTTGTAGGGCTGATCATAACCAACTGTATTATCATGGGCCGTATAGAAGCCTTTGCCCTGAGCAACAAACCATTTCCCGCCTTTGTGGATGGCATTGCCAACGGACTGGGTTACGGGATTATATTGGTTGCCGTGTCGTTTTTCAGGGAGCTCCTGGGCTCCGGCACTTTAATGGGATACCCTGTAGTACCCCAGAAATGGTATGCGGTAAATGGGGGATTTTACGAAAACAACGGGCTGTTTATACTCCCTCCCATGGCCCTGATCGTGGTAGGTTTGATCGTATGGGTTTTCAATGCCCAAAATGATAAAAAGGTATGGAACAAATAATCAACATATTTGTCAGGGGGATCTTTGTGGAGAACATGATCTTCGCCTATTTCCTGGGGATGTGTTCCTATCTGGCCGTTTCAAAAACAGTTAAAACGGCTTCCGGACTGGGTCTGGCCGTTATATTTGTCTTGCTCATTACCCTCCCGGTGAATTACCTGCTCAACCGCTATGTACTTTCACCCGGTGCACTGGCCTGGATCAAACCCTTTTGGGCAGAAGTAGATCTGAGTTTTTTGAGTTTTATTCTGTTTATAGCCGTGATCGCTGCCATGGTCCAGCTGGTGGAAATGATCGTAGAAAAATATGCCCCGGCCCTGTACAACAACCTGGGCATATTTTTGCCCTTGATCGCTGTCAACTGTGCCATTCTGGGGGCTTCTCTCTTCATGCAGGAACGGGAATTCGAAAACATACTACAGGTGTTTTCATACGCGCTCGGATCAGGTATCGGATGGTTCCTGGCCATTGTATCGATAGCCGCAATAAGGGAAAAATTAAGTTATTCCAATATCCCCGCCCCCATGCGGGGACTTGGGATAGCTTTCATCATCACGGGACTGATGGGTATAGCTTTTATGAGTTTTATGGGTATTCAATTATAAAAACGTCCTATGACAGTATTCCAGTTCTTGTTGCTGACCGTTGCCGTCATACTGGCCGTTATTCTGGTTCTGGTAGCCATACTTCTCTATGCCAAAGCCAGGCTGACACCTTCGGGAAAGGTAAAGATCGAAGTGAATAACGGGAAGATCCTGGAAGTTGAACCCGGGAATACCCTGCTTTTTACACTGGCAGAAAACAAAATATACCTGCCCTCGGCCTGCGGTGGCGGCGGAACATGTGGACTATGCAAATGCCGTGTCATATCCGGAGGTGGCTCCATCCTTTCGACAGAAACTGGATTTTTTACCAGGCGCGAACAGCAGAACCAATGGCGTCTGAGTTGCCAGGTAAAGGTCAGAGAGGATATGGATATCGGGGTTCCGGAAGAAGTACTGGGCGTGAAAAAATGGGAGTGCCAGGTGATAAGCAACCGCAATGTCGCCTCTTTCATCAAAGAATTTGTGGTCAGACTTCCCGAAGGGGAAAATCTGGATTTTCGTTCGGGCGGTTATATTCAGATAGACGTTCCCCCGGTTACGGTAGATTTCTCAAAAGACATCCCGATCGACCAGGAATATATGGAAGACTGGATATCCCTTGGCATTACTAACCTGAAGATGGTCAACAGGGAATATGGATTCAGGGCATATTCCATGGCAAACCATCCGGCCGAGGGAAACAGGATTCTGTTAAATGTCAGGATCGCCACCCCGCCCTGGGACAGGTCCAGAGGAGCCTTCATGAAGGTCAATCCGGGCATCTGCTCATCCTATCTCTTTTCCAGGAAACCCGGGGATAAGGTGATGGTCTCGGGTCCCTACGGTGATTTTTTCCTTAAGGATACACATGCAGAAAAAATCTTTATAGGAGGTGGTGCCGGCATGGCTCCTATGCGGTCACACATATTCCATCTATTCCGGACATTGAAGACTAACGATAAAGTAGCCTTCTGGTATGGAGCTCGTTCCAGGCGTGAAATCTTTTATGAAGAAGAATTCCGGGAAATTGAAAGGGAATTTCCCAACTTTACATTTCATATAGCATTGTCTGAACCAAAGGAAGAAGACAACTGGACAGGTCATACAGGGTTTATACACCAGGTCTTGCTGGATAATTACTTAATGGACCATCAGCAGCCCGAAGATGTGGAATATTATTTGTGCGGCCCCCCCTTGATGACCAGTGCTGTCATTCTGATGCTGGATAACCTGGGTGTTCCCAAAGATCATATTCTCTTTGATGACTTTGGTGGATGAACGTTTTTTTGTTTACCTTTGATTACTTTATTACGATCAAGAAATATCAGCAAATGGAAATAAAAATAAGTAAAGATCCCGTTCCGGTCATTTCTATTGAAGGAAGAATGGATACGGGAAATACAGTCATCTTTGAAGAGGCTATTGCTCCGCTCCTGAAAAGTGATACAAAAGAAGTGATTATTGATGGCACCGGACTGGAATACATCAGCAGTTCCGGGCTGCGCCAGTTCCTGGTACTTCAAAAAAATATCAAGGAAAAAGGTGGTTCTTTAACGGTAAGGAATCTGAGAGCCGAGATCAAGGATATCTTCGATCTGACAGGTTTCACCAATATCTTTACCATCGTCTAGGAATTTCCTCCCAACAAGCATCCTGATAGAGGCATAAGAGGCTTCCAACCGTTCTTCCAGGTCACTGGCGGGAACCCATTCTGCCTTTTCAATTCCCTCTTCTGTCTGAGGCAGTAACGACGACTCCGACCTGGTAATCATTTTAAACCATGCCGTCATTTTGAGCACGTTATTGCCATGATAATGATAACTATGGTATGTTGTGGAAAATTTATCCTCCAGAAGTTCCAGTCCCTGTACTCCGGTTTCCTCTGTGACCTCCCTGAGTGCCGTACCGAGGAGTGTCTCTCCGACTTCCTGCTTTCCCTTGGGCAGGTCCCATTTCCCGTACCGGTATATCATCAGCAGGAACCCTGAGGGATTGGTTACGATACCCCCAGCGGCGGGTATAACTACAAAATGATTGCATATTTGCCGGAAAGAAGCATATGGATCTTTTACCGGAACAACCAGATGCTTGAGATTGTTGTCACATTCAAAATGAACTATCAGGTCCTCCCAGGAACGGTATATGTCAGGAGACTCCACTCTGACACACGGGAGCAGGCATACCGGACTGTCTGGCCGACAAAGCTGAAGTCGCCTATTATTGAAGAAAATACTGTACATTTGTACAAAGATATGTGAATATTATGGAATCTGTTGAAAAAAAGGTTGCACAACAATTACTGGAAATTGAAGCAGTGCAGCTTAATATAGAAAAGCCTTTCGAATGGGCCTCCGGATGGTTGTCGCCCATATATTGCGATAACAGGAAAATATTATCGGTCCCCGCTGCACGTAACTTCATCTGTGAAGCCCTGTGCCGGTCCATTCTGCATAATTATCCTTCGGTAGAAGTGATTGCCGGAGTGGCCACTGGAGCCATTGCCATGGGGGTACTTATTGCCAACCGCCTGGACAAACCTTTTATTTATGTACGTCCCAGGAGAAAGGACCATGGTACAGGGGCTCGCATAGAAGGAACGCTGGAATCCAAATCCAGGGTAGTGATTGTAGAGGATCTTATTTCCACGGGTAATTCTGCACTCTCGGCAGCCGAATGTCTTAGAATGTCCTGTGCCGACGTTTTAGGTGTGGTAGCCATTTTTTCCTATAATTTTGATGTGGCGCGAAGGGCTTTTGAAAAAAGCAATTGCGAACTGCACACACTTACCAATTACGACACCCTCATTCAGGAAGCAGCCAACAGTAATTATGTAAGTACAAAGCAGCTCGAGACATTGAAAATATGGCGTCTTACACCTAATACCTGGGGGCGGTAACATGGGTAATACACGCATTACGGGAGATGCCCGTTATATCAATAAACCGGCGGAAGTGGTTTTTGATTTGTTTTCCGATTTTACAAAATTTGCAGACCGTCTGCCCGAAGACAAAAAGGACAAGGTCGTGATCACAAAGGATACCATACTGACCGAGGCTCAGGGAATGCAAATGGGGGTGCAGGTTACCCGGCGGGAAGAACCCACCCTGATCGTAATGGAACAATTCGGTAATGTTCCCTTTACCTTCAGTCTGAATCTGCGTATCTGGCCATTGGAAGAAGGCTGTGAACTACAACTTCAGCTGGACGCAGAACTCAACATGATGATCAAAATGATGCTCGGAGGTAAACTGAAAGATTTTGTGGATCAGTTTACAACGCAGCTGGCAGAAGGGCTGAACCGGTGATCTGATCATGAACCGGGAAGAGTTTCAACGGGAAATATTCGGTGAAAAGAATCCGGAAGGACGGACCGGGACACTTTTGAAAGAAAGAAGTTCAATAGAATATTCCGAACCATCAGACAAGGCATAACGGATAAAAAACGGTTTGAGCCCGTCAACGGTCATGTGGATGATCACATAGGTAAAAGGAGATTCTATGGAAAGAGGCACCAGTGTCAATTCCCACAGGGATATTCCCGACGGGTTTTCTTTCCTGACAGGTGTCCCGGATTGGTAAAAATCCTTATCGAGACGGGAAAAAAAGGCGGAAGGATTATCCAGTATGTCTGTAGAATTTCTGTCATGCGGCAATGCTTCCCACTGATCTATCCCTTCATTGTAACACCATTTTTCCACCCCGTTGCAATAAATACTGAATTCGTCCATACGTATAAAGAACTTATCTCCCTGAAGTACCATGGTCCCGTTGACCGTTTCATTCCAAAGGAAATCTGCTTCAAGGGCAGGCGCTCCAGCAATCTGACCGGCAAATTCCTTTAATAATCCGGCAGTCGTCTGGGAGCTTAAAGTCCCGGAAACTGCACACAGCAGGGTGGATGTTATAATCGTTCGGATAGTCATTTTCCCAACATATCATCTAACAATTCCTGACTATTGACCAACAGTTCCCTGGGGCTGCTTCCTCTGGGAGGTCCAACGATACCTGCCTCCTCCAGCTGGTCCATAATTCTGCCTGCTCTATTGTAGCCAAGATGGAACCGGCGTTGCAACAGCGAAGTAGATCCCTCTCCGTTCTGGATCAATAACCTTGCCGCTTCCTCAAACAATTCATCACGTTGACCGAACGAGGGAGAAAGCGTGTCTTGCCTGTCCGTTTCTGAATACTCCGGTAACTCAAAGGGACCGGGGTATCCCTGTTGATCCCCAATAAAATCGACCATACGTTCCACTTCGGGAGTGTCGATAAAAGCACATTGGACACGCAACAGATCAGTGCCTGCGGATATGAGCATATCACCACGTCCGACCAACTGGTTGGCCTCGGAGACATCTATGATGGTCCGCGAGTCTATTTTGGAAGCAACCCGGAAAGCGATCCTGGCGGGAAAATTGGCTTTTATCGTCCCGGTTATGATGTTTGTCGTAGGTCGCTGGGTAGCAATGACCAAGTGGATCCCTGAGGCACGTCCCATCTGTGCCAGCCGGGTAAGCGGTCCTTCAACATCCCTGCCGGCGGTCATGATCAGATCGGCGAACTCGTCAATGATCAACACAATAAAAGGCATGAACCGGTGCCCCTTCTGGGGGTTCAGAACCCTTTCCTGGAATTTCTTGTTGTATTCCTTTATATTCCTCACACCCGCCCTGTTATACAGTTCCAGACGGTTATCCATCTCGATGCACAATGAATTGAGTGTATAAACGACTTTTTTTGTGTCAATGATAATGGGACTTTCTGCATCGGGGAGTTTAGCCAGGAAATGGTTTTCCAGTTTGGAATAAAGGTTCAGTTCAACCCGTTTGGGATCCACAAGCACCAGCTTGAGGTAAGCCGGATGCATTTTGTACAGCAAAGATGCCAGAATGGCATTCAGGGCAACTGATTTTCCTTGGCCAGTGGCTCCTGCCACAAGCAGGTGGGGCAAACGGGCAAGATCCAGCATCACGATCTCATTGGAAATACTCTTTCCCAGCACTATCGGCAAATCTTCCTTGGACTCCTTAAATTTTGTAGAATCCAGAACGCTTTTCATGGGGACAAGGGAAGGTTTGTCATTGGCAACCTCTATGCCAACCATATTGGTTCCGGGGATAGGTGCTATGACACGCATCCCCCTTGCAGCAAGCGATAACATGATGTCATCTTCCAAACGTGTAAATTGTGAAATCCTGATTCCTGGTGAAAGCACAATTTTATACAAAGTAACCGTTGGACCTGGAGTAGCCACTATTTTCTCTATCCGGATATCGAAAGTTCTCAGACATTCCACTATCTTCTGGTTGTTCCGTTCCAACTCTTCCTGGGGCACTTCCGTAATTCTTGTCCTGTAATCCTCCAGCAGGTCCAGGGTTGGTTTTTTATAATGTGACAGATCTTGTTTGGGATCGTAAAACAGCATTTCTCCTGAGGTCGGTTCTTCTTCTTTTTTTTCCACTTCAAATACGGGGGTCTGAGGTGTTTCGGGATCGGGAATGGCATCTATAACCTTGGGATCCTTTTTATATTCAGGTTCAATCACGGATATGGGACCAGACTCCGGAACAGCCTCCTGTTCTACTGTGTCTTGTAACCTTTTCTTTTCCTTTCTTTTATGGATCCATTTGTAGATGAAAGGCAAGGGAAAAGCCGTCAGAACAAAAAAGATCAGCACTCCGGTCCCAACCGTGCCCAACATACTGATAAACCATTCGTTGACACGGTATCCGTAGGTTCCTCCCACGCCTGAACCAAACACAAATCGGAGTGAGGTGAAACTGAATATATATCCCAGGGCAATGGAAAGGATTATGCAGGCAAAAGCCGTTGTAAAGAACAACGGTATGATCCGGACCTTGCGTATCTTAAGTAAGAACACGGCAACGGCAACCAGAAAGAAAGGAATGATAAAGGCACTTACCCCAAACAGATTGCCTATAAACAGATCGGACCAGTAATTGCCAATGAGACCTCCGCTGTTGGCAACTCCGGCCTCGGGGACAAACAGATCCTCACGTGACAGCAAACTCTGATCAACCGTCCATGTGAACAGATAGGATACGAATGCAACCAAGAGGTAAATTCCCAGAGCCAAGAATAACCAACCTGTTATGAGCCTGATATTATCGCCTATACGTTGTTTTTTTTCTTTGTCATTGGCCATTTGATGTTGACCTTTTTTTCTTTTTATTCTTGTGCCATTGCCCCCCCTGACGCTGTTGCATACGTGTTCCGGGAGCATTGGGTTGTCTGAACTCACCTTGTATTTCCGATAATTTGGCTCCTTCGGGAACTGTCAGTGTGCCATTTGAAAGGGTACGTATATCGTGAAAAATAGTATGATCAGATACAGTGTCCTTGTTCCAGATCAGGTATTGTTTGCGCATATAGGATGCCAGCGCCATAGTCATGGCATCACGTTCCTCCCCCGCAGGTTTGGAAGCAATAGCCATTACCATATTTTGGATGTTTCTTCCGTAATGCATTACCTTGACGGAGTCCCGCTCAGCCCCGATGGCATGTGGTCTGGAAACAAAATTTTCCCGTGCCGGAGGAGGGAACGGAGCATCCACATCCAGATCGTAATCGGCTATAATATAAACATGGTCCCACAATTTATGATAATAATCATTCATGTCACGTAACTGGGGATTCAGGACACTCATGGCATTGATGATTGCCTTGACCTGCCTTGTACGGGTCTCTCTATCAGGGATCATTTTGGCTTCCCTTACCATTTGGTGTATATAACGGCCATATTCTGGCAGTATAAGTTTATCTCTCTGTGTGTTATAAGTGTTATAATCCATTGTAAAATTTTCAAACTACTAATATACAAAAACAATCTCATTCAGTGCTACCCATCCCTGCCGGCCGTCTTCCAGTTCTATCCGCACCCAATCTCCCATTTCTTCCAAAACACGCACCCTGGTACCTTCGTGTATTACCAACAAATCCTTTCCCTGTGATCCCGGGGCAGATTTGACGGAACTGACTGCCGCCAGTACAATAGCTATGTCCTCCCGGATCGCCTGCTTCCTGGATTGCCAGGCAAATGCGGTAGAAGCTGCGGCAAAAAGAAAAACGATAACCGACAGGATAAAGGCAGTTTTGCGGAACCTTAGACCCCGTGCGAAATGAAAGAACATAAAGAAGGTCAGGGCAAGGACCAGCAATATGACAGAGACAATGGCCCACATATCGGAAGACAACAGCTGATGACTTTTGCGGATCCAGTCGACGACAAAAAAAGTGGGAACGGGTTCTATCCTGTCAGTACATTGCTCCCTGGCAATTTCCAGATTATAAATAATGTCCGGATTGTTGGGTTCAAGTCTCAGAGCTTTTTCATAATACAGGATGGCATAGGCAATATAACGCATTTTATAATAAGTATTACCTATATTGTAATATAAGGCAGCAGATTCCCTGCCCGAGCTTTCTATCTCCAGGTAATTGTCCAGCGCTTCCTGGTATTGTGCGTTGGCATAATGGGAGTTGGCATTATTCCATAGGCTGTCCGCAGTATCCTGCGCCCCTGTTGTCAGGAATCCCGTAAAATACAAAAAAACAAAAAAAATGATCCTTTTCATATCACGATCTATTTCAGCGCTTGTTCCATTTTACTTATTACCGTTACGGCCTTTTCAAAGATCCTTTCCTTCTCCAGTTGACCAGGATCCGGCGCATAACGAGCGAATTCGCAGGATTCGATCAGACCTGTATAATCTTTTATAAGATCTTCATCTACATTAAGTCTGACCAGCATTTCCTCAACCCGCTCACGGGAACAGTCAGCCTGGGATAAAGCCAGTTTATCGGCAATATATCCCCACAGGGCCCGGTGCAATTCTTCGTAATATCCCTCGAAAAGCTTCTGTTTTAGCAACATACCGGCCGACCTAAGTCGTGTACGGGCCACTTTGTTGGCTTTGCTGTACCGTACCCTTACCACATCGTTGCGATGAACCCGGCGTTTTTCCAGCAACAGGTACAGGCCTCCTGTCAGGGAAAAAATACTGAACAGCAGTATGAAGTACGACCAGCTGCCCGTAAAATATTTCCCTTTAGTACGCCAGGATGGCATACCAGCCTGGATATAGCGGATATCCTGCCCAAGGCTTTCCACATTGCGCCTATTCGTTCCCGGAGCAAAAGACACACCCTGACTGGTTGTTTCCGTACTTTTTTCCACTTTAATTACCAGTGGCGAGGAGCGTAAAGTCCGATATTGTCCGGCTTCGATATCGTAGTACGAAAATATTACCGGCTCTATGGTGAATTCTCCGTGATTTCTTGGGATTACAGGAAATTCAAATGTTTTGGACCCGGAAAAAGTTCCACCCGTGCTTTTGGAATTATCAGTTACTCTGGCATCGTAAACTTCAAAATCGGGAGGAAACTGAACCCGGGGTGCTTCCAGCAGGTTAATATTTCCCTCCCCGGTAATGGTTACAAACATAGATACGGCGTCGTGTGCACGTATGGAATCTTTGCTCATGCTGGTTCTGAACGAAAACTTACCTACTGCCCCTGTGAAAGAAGCCGGAGCCCCGGCAGGCAGATCGTTTACCCTTACGGTGACGGCAGGAGCGACAACCCGCTTGCGCACCGTCTGGTACGTATCGAAAAATTCATCCAGAAGAGATCGCCCCCTACGTGTATTGCGGACCTGGATGACACAAACTATTTCTGACGGATCAATACGTATCTCTCCGATCTGCTGTGGTAACAACACATAACTTCTTAGTGTTGCAACCTGGTAAATTTCCCCTCCTACGTTTTCACGCTGCCATTCTATCTGCTGGGGAGCATAGACTTCCTGACTCCAAAATCCGTTAAAAGTTGGAAACCGGATATCCTCCGCACCAGCCACATTTACCCGGGTGTACAGTCTAAGCGTAGCCGTCAGGGGTTCTCCCTTTACAACCTTTCGTTTGTTGACAGACAACTTTAGGAAGACATCCTGGTCGCTTACGTTCGTTCCCGCGGGAGCATTATCTTCCTGTTCCGGCTTTACTGTTCCCAGTGTTCCCTGGATCACTTCTACTATTATCGGCTGGGTCCTGTAGGTCACATTGTCCGATATGATGGAAGCTTCGCCAATAGTGAATTTTCCTTTTTCCCTGGCTTCCAGTATATACGTATAGCTGACTGAACGACTTTGCGTTCTGCGTCCGTTAATATACTCCATCCTGTTTATGGTCGATGTGGTGGGTCCTGCCAGGATCAGGAACCCTTCAATTCCAGGCGGATTGAAAGTATCGTGAGGAAGATCCGTGGCCGTAAAGACCAACCGGAACCTTTCCCCTGTGGCAACCACATTGGGCACCTCTATGGTGAATTGACCCTGTGCATTGGCTTGCACAATGCATAAAACATTCAGTATCAAAAGGATTGCCTTTTTCATATTATTTTGTGCATTTACCAATTTTTACCCGATCTGACAGGTACCGCCACCTTAGTCTTTTCTTTCTGTACTTTCTCTTGTGTTTCACGTTCTTTCTGCTGTACGGCTTCCAGCATCTGCTGGGCAGCCTGTGGTGTAATTTTTGGTGGCACCTCCTGGTTCTGCGGGTCCTGCTGCTGATCCTTATCCTGCTGATTTTGGTCTTGCCGGTCCTGCTGTTGGTCCTGCTGCTGGTCCTGCTGCTGGTCCTGCTGCTGGTCCTTATCCTGCTGATTTTGGTCTTGTCGGTCCTGCTGCTGGTCCTGCAACATTTTCTGCGCATAGGCCAGGTTAGTCTTTGTATCCATATCGCCTGGACGGGTCCTTAAAGCGTTCTTGTACGCCCGGATGCTTTCTGCATATTGTTTTTCGGACAAATAAATATTCCCCAGGTTGTGCCAGGCATCGGCTTTGAATTCCGGAACCTCCAGCGAATCGGGAACACTTTTCATGATCCCGCCCGCCTGAGTATCATCCCCGGTCAGGTGAAGGGTGTTGGCCATGTTGTACCTGGCTTTCAGAGATGTCGAATCCTTTATCGCCGCACGCTGATAATCAAGTAACGCCTTGTCCAGATCTCCCTTGCGGAAAGCACGGTTCCCTGCACGGATATCCTTTTTATCGGCTTGAGCCGAGGCTACCAGGGAAAGACCGGTAAAGAGGATAAAGCAAACGGCTTTCTTTGTAAAGATATCAAAACTTTTTATACGCCGTCCTTTCCTTTCTCCGATCAGGGTTTCCAGAATAAGGAAGAATAGTGCGATCCCAAAAAAGTACATATACTGTTCGTTAAAATCCTCAAAAACAACCGCCTGGAATTCCTGCTGATCCATTTTGCGGACAGCATCCACTATTCCCTGAAGACCAAAATCGGAATTTCCGGCTCTGACATAAATTCCCCCTCCTGCTTCTGCTACTTCCCTAAGTGTTTTTTCATCAAGCTTTGTGACTACGGTATTTCCTTCTTCGTCCTTGAGAAGTGACCCGTCTGGCATAGGAATGGGTTTTCCATATTCAGATCCGATGCCTATGCAATGTACCAATATCCCCTGGTTTGACGCCTCCCGGGCTGCAGCTACAGCATCATCCTCGTGGTTTTCCCCGTCAGTGATCAGGATTAAAGCCCTGCTCCCGGGTATGTCCAAGCTGAAGCTCCTGATCCCTGTAGTGATTGCCTGTCCAAGAGCCGTCCCCTGACGAGGTACGGACCCGGTATTGATCGTATTGAGGAACATCTTGGCGCTAACATAATCGGTAGTCACCGGTAATTGTACAAATGCATCGCCTGCAAATACGATGAGACCTATCCTGTCCCTGTCCAGGTTGTCCGCCAGGCGGGAAACGGCCAGCTTGGCGCGTTCCAGCCTGTTGGGTGTATAATCTTCTGCCATCATGGAATTGGAAACATCCAGGGCAATGATAATCTCAACACCGGTGCGTTTCATTTCCTTGACACGTGCCCCCGTGCGTGGACGTGACAGACCCAGTGCGAAAAAGAACAGGGCTGCACAAAACAAACTGATCTTGATCCAGCCCCGTCGGCGCGATACATCAGGCATCAGGGGTCTGAGAAGCTCGGGATCCCCGTACCTCCTCAACATCTTTCTTCCGTAATGCCTGTACAGGCCATATATGACCAAAAGCAGCGGAATAGTCGCTATGATCCATAAATACTGAACTTGAGCTAACTGTATCATAACTTTACGGTATTCTTCTCAAAACAATCCAACGCAATAAAAATTCCAGAGCCAGGGCAAACAAAGCCACCAGAGCAAATTTCATGAACATTTCTCTATAGACAGGAAATGAATCCACCAGTGTCCTGCTTTTTTCCATCTGGTTGATCTGGTTGTAGATAGATAAAAGCTTGGTATTATCCGTTGCCCGGAAATACTCTCCCCCTGTTATGCCGGCTATCTGTTTTAATAGATCCTCGTCTATCTCGACCTTTACCTGCTGTATCTGAACTCCATATGGTGTCATAATCGGATAAGGGGCCATCCCGTGTGCCCCTACCCCAATGGTATAAACGCGGATTCCATAGGTGCGTGCGATCTCGGCCGCAGTGAGCGGCGTAACCTCACCCCTGTTGTTCACACCATCCGTAAGCAATATCACCACACGGCTCACGGCATCGGAATCCTTAAGTCTGGCAACTGCCGTGGCCAGTCCGTTCCCAATGGCCGTTCCATCCTCCATAAGACCCGTTTGGACCTCTTTCATCATATTGATCAAAGTTATCCGGTCTGTTGTCAGGGGACACTGCGTATATGACTCTCCTGCAAAAACCACTATGCCTATGCGGTCAGTGGGACGTTCTGCTATGAATTGAATGGCAATATCCTTGGCAGCAGCTATTCTGTCCGGCTGAAAATCCCTGGCAAGCATAGAAGTTGACACATCCATGGCAAGCATAATATCAATCCCTTCTGTCGAGGTTGTTTCATAATCGGAAGAAGAGCGCGGACGCGCTATGGCAATGATCAGGGCTGCCAGAGTAATCATCCTGAGGGCAAAAGGCACATGATAAATTATCTTTCTAAATGAAATTCCATCTTTGAAAAATGGCTGCAAACTGGAAACCTGAAGCGACGGGACATTCTTTCCCTTAAGTTCCCTGTAGAGATACCATCCGGCAAGTGGTACCAGAAGAAGCAATAAAAACAGGAGTTTGGGATATTCAAAAAACATAACCTATGATCTTATTCTTCTTTTTCTTCTTTATTATCATCTTCCTGAAGAACTGCCGTCCCCGATACGAACAGGATTGCCCGTTCCAAGGATTCTTTGTTCTCACTGTCCGAAGGTGTGTACTTGGCGAATTTTGCCAGATCACCGGTCAGGAACATTTTTTCCAGAACACCTATGTTCTCATCTGTCAGCAGAGAATCACCGGCTTTTTCCTTCCGCAGGGAACAGATCATTTCTGCAGATGTCTGTTCCATTGCCTGAATGCCCCACCGGTCATGCAGATAAACACGTATGGTATCTGTCAGCAGGGTATAATATTGTTTTGCTTTCTGTTTTTTCCACAATTCCTGTTTTCTGATAGACTCCAGGATCTTCAACGCTGCCACGTGTGGCGGATCTCCGGGTTTGATTTGTCCGAAAACCGGAAGGTTTTTTCTGCGCCGCTGCACAATTCTCACAATCAAGAAGATCAGTCCTGCCACTATTATGATCACACCGGCCAGTAACAGTATTTCACCAGTAGTCACAGGATAGCGCATTTGGGGTTTGAGTCCGAAAGGTTCGAATGTTGTCGTGTCAACCTGAATGGTATTGACGTATAATCTGGGGCCTTTAAACCATAATGTATCAACAATTCCATCCATCCGTTTAAGATATAGCGGCATATGTGGCAGCTGATAGGATCCGCTGTCAAATGAAGTCAGCAGAATACGTGCTTCTATGGCTTCCAGCCTTTTTTTTCTGTAAACAGAATCGAGTATGACAGGAGACAAAGCTTCCACTCCTTTTGTGATATCAAAGGGCAATGATCGAAACTGTACGGCTTCGATCTGCTTGTCCTGCCAGGCTTCCCTGGGCAAATCCATCTTCCACCAGATCTGGTCGCCAATCAGGATGCTATCCCTGTCCAAAGCCGATTCAAGGGCCTGGAAATCCCGTCCCGGCGAAATAACCGGAATCTGTTGCGCCAGCGCTTCTGATGTCGTGAAAACAAATAAGGCGACAAATAATTTTTTAATAATGAACCTGTACATAATCAAGCTCTGCTTTTAAAAAGCCGGATCAGAGGCTGTACATAATCCTGATCCGTTGCAATCTTTACATGATCTACATGGTATTTATTCAGGATGGTCTTTATATGCTCCTGGCTGTTACCGTACCATTGCGCATAATCCTGGCGAACCTTTTTTCCCGATGTATCCACCCAAAGTTCCCTTCCTGTCTCGGCATCCATCATCCGTACCAGACCTACATTGGGCAATTCCGTCTCGCGGGCATCATATATCTGTATGGCAGCTAGATCGTGTTTGTTTACCGCGATCTTAAGGCTTTCTTCAAAACGGGGATTTTCCCTGTTGTCCAGGTCCATCAGATCGGACAGAAGAAATGCCGTGCAACGCTTTTTTATGGCGTTCGTCAGAAAACGAAGCGCTTCGGAAATATCTGTCTGACGGCTCTGAGGTTCAAATTCCAGCATTTCCCTTATAATATGCAGCAAATGAGAACGTCCTTTCTTGGGAGGAATGAATTTCTCCACCTTGTCGCTGAAAAACAGGGCACCCACTTTATCGTTGTTTATCGAAGCTGAGAAGCTCAAAACAGCAGCCACCTCGGCAAGGAGTTCTTTTTTTAATTTTATCCTCGTTCCAAACCAACGTGAACCGCTCACATCTATGAGCAACACAACGGTCAATTCCCGTTCTTCTTCAAAGACTTTGATATAAGGTGCATTCATCCTGGCCGTGACGTTCCAATCCATATTCCTCACATCATCCCCATACTGGTACTCACGTACTTCACTGAAGGCCATTCCTCTTCCCTTGTACGCCGAATGATACTCTCCGGCGAAGATCTGGCGGGACAGCCCCCTTGTTTTGATCTCTATTTTTCGGACATTCTTCAGCAGATTATTTGACATAGCTAGCTACTAAGGAACTTCAACGGCATTGATGATAGAGGTGATGATGTTTTCGGTAACAATATTCTCGGCTTCCGCTTCATACGTCAATCCAATCCTGTGGCGCAACACTTCATAGGCCACTGCACGTACATCTTCAGGAATGACATAGCCACGACGGCGAATAAAAGCATAGGCTTTGGAGGCAATGGCAAGGGAAATACTGGCACGCGGAGATGAGCCATAGGCTATCAAAGGTTTCAGGTCAGGAAGGTTATAATCGCCGGGATTTCTGGTAGCGTATACCAGGTCGACTATATATCGTTCAATCTTTTCGTCCATGTACACTTCCCTGACTACTTCCCGGGCTTTGCGGATGTCAGCGGGTTTGAGCACCTGTGCCGCTGTTGGGAATTCCCCTGTATTGTTCATTCGTATGATGAGTTTTTCTTCATCTTTTTTGGGGTAATCCACGATGACCTTTAGCATAAAACGGTCAACCTGCGCTTCCGGCAAAGGATATGTTCCCTCTTGCTCTATGGGGTTCTGTGTGGCCAGTACCAGGAAAGGTTCCGGAAGCGGGAAAGTGTGTTCCCCAATGGTCACCTGTCTTTCCTGCATCGCTTCCAGAAGTGCGGACTGCACTTTTGCGGGAGACCGGTTGATTTCGTCTGCCAGAATGAAATTGGCAAAGACGGGGCCTTTTTTGACCTGGAATTCTTCTGTACGCTGACTATAGATTAGTGTGCCTATTAAATCGGCCGGCAACAAGTCAGGCGTGAATTGAATACGACTGAATTTGGCATCTACTACACTGGCCAACGTTCTGATAGCCAGTGTTTTTGCCAATCCGGGAACACCTTCAAGCAAAATGTGTCCGTTGGCCAGAAGACCTATCAGCAGACTTTCCACCAACTGCTTTTGCCCTACGATCACTTTACTCATTTCAAGGGTCATGATGTCTACAAAGGCACTTTCCCTCTGGATTCGTTCGTTCAACTCTTTAATGTTTACGGTTTCCATACAATGATATTTACAATACGGTTATGGTTTTTTCGTTTATATTTGTCAAAGATACATCCTTTATGCGGTATTTTATCCATTTATCATTTAACGGTACACATTACCACGGCTGGCAAATTCAAAAAAATGCACCCTGTGTACAGGCTTATCTGGAAAATGCATTAGGCCGTATATTAAGGGAAACCGTCACAGTAACCGGATGCGGCCGTACCGATACGGGAGTCCACGCAAAGGATTTCTGGGCACATTTCAATTACACCGGAAATCCTTTCAGGTGTGATGTTTTAACTTACAAATTGAATGCCATATTACCCCATGATATTTACGTTTATGACATTTTGCCCGTTCCAGAAAACCTTCATGCAAGATATCACGCCGTTAGCAGGACATACCGCTATTTTGTCCGGCGGAACAAAGATCCTTTTCTGGAAGGATTATCGTCAGCCCCGGGAACTTATACTCAAACCCCACCTGACCCGGAAATAATGAACAAGGCCGCCCGTCTGTTGCTGGGCACACATGATTTTACAAGTTTTTCCAAATTGCATTCGCAAACCCGTACCAATACATGCACCGTAATGGAAGCATATTGGTTTGTTATCCAAACGGATTTTGGAACAGCTCCTTTATGGGTCTTTCAGGTGACCGCAGACCGATTTCTCAGAAATATGGTCCGCTGTATGGTCGGGACCCTTTTGGAGATAGGGATGGGGAAAAAACCCGTGGAATGGATTTTGCAATTACTGACAGAAAAAAACCGTTCCCTTGCGGGACATTCCGTGCCTCCCGAAGGACTTTTCCTGTGGAAGGTAAATTATGACAAACTAAAACAGTAAACTGATATGTTGCACATCGTACTTCAAACAGAGGCCATTGCAGAAGCCTCGTCCTCAATTTCATTATTGTCCATGGCTGCCAGAGGAGGCTGGCTGATGATCGTTCTGCTAGCATTATCTGTAGTGGCAGTGTATATTTTCGGAGAACGGCTTGTTGTTTTGCGGAAAGCATCTAAAGTGGACCAAAATTTCATGAACAATATCAAGGAATACATATACGACGGTAAAGTGCAGTCAGCCATACATTTGTGCGAAAATCAAAATACGATCACAGCACGTTTGATTGCCAAGGGATTGCACAATATCGGACGCCCTCTTACAGATATCAAATCTGCCATAGAGAACGTGGGGAGCATAGAGGTCGCACGGCTGGAAAAAGGGCTCCCTGTGCTGGCTTCCGTTGCCGGAGGTGCACCCATGGTGGGATTTTTGGGAACTGTCATAGGAATGATAAAAGCATTTTATAATATGTCCATGGCAGGCAACAATATTGACATTACATTACTTTCAGAAGGGATCTACATAGCCATGGTCACCACTGTAGGTGGTCTGATCATTGGGATTCCTGCTTATTTTGCATACAATTACTTGTCAGCACGTATCGGGTCCATTGTGAACACGATGGAAAAGAACACGCTCGATTTTCTGGATCTGCTACAGGAACCGCTTAAATAAGATCTTATGGCCATTAAAAGAAATACAAAGGTTGAACCTACATTTACGATGGCTTCCATGACTGATATCGTATTCCTGTTGCTGATATTCTTCCTGGTTACATCCACGTTAATAAATCCCAATGCACTCAGGCTGTTGCTTCCTAAAAGTACCAACCAGATATCGGACAAGGCTCAGATAAGCGTTTCCATTAAACATTATCCCCAGGCAGGTACTTTCTCCTACCATATCAACGGGAGCCATAATGCCATCGCTTTCAGTGACATTGAACCCCAATTGCAGCAGGAGCTTCAGAACAGCGATGATCCGATCGTATCTTTATATGTTGATAAGACTGTTCCCATGGAACAGGTGGTTCAGGTAATGAACATTGCCAAACGGAATCAGTATAAGGTAATCCTTGCCACATCACCCGAATAGGGATAAAATATCCGGATATGGATCAGTACAGGGGAAACAGGACGGGTATCTGGCTGACAGCGGGATTTCATCTGCTGCTGACGGCTGTGCTGTTGCTTGCCGGAATCAGGTCCTCTCCCCCCGAACACGACAATAGGCTGCAGATCGAGATCCAAATTGAAGAAGATCCTCTGCCTGTGCCTGTCCGGATCATTGCCGAACAAGGCTCAAGTCCCCGCTCCCCCCGGCCGGTCCCTGAACGGGAACCGAAATTGGTTCAGCAGGCTATGGTCCCCGAACAGATTGAAGGAACGCAAAGAACCGAGGAGAGTACACCGGGAAAAACGGGAGATGTAGCGGTCACAGATCCTGAGCCGCCTGTGATCAATAAAAGGGCTTTATACAGAAGTCGTGACGTAGACACGCTGGCCGGAGAACAGACAGGCCTGCGTGTGGGCCAAAACCGTCAAGCAGGTGATCCCGCTGGAAACACGCAGAGCGGCAACCCACTGGGCCAACCCACAGCCCAACTGGAAGGACGGACCGTTATAGGCAAATTGCCCCTTCCCGAATACTCGGAAAACCTAGCAGGGAAAGTTGTGGTCCGTATCCTAGTGGACAGTTACGGAAACGTAACCTCTGCCACGGCGGGAATCGAAGGAACAACCGTACAAAACAAAATACTGTGGGAAGCGACAAAGAAAGCAGCCCGGCAGGCCCGCTTCAATGTGAGTGGTTCAGCTCCGGCCATTCAGGAAGGCAAAATCACCTATATCTTTACACTTAAGTAATAAGTACCTATTCGTAGCGAAGTGCTTCTATAGGATCAAGCCGACTTGCCCTAACGGCAGGAATATACCCCGACAAGATGCTTACCAAAAAACAGACCGCAACGCCCAGAAGCATCCATAGCCATGGGACCACAAAAGGCGTTTTCATACCTAGAGATGTCAGGTTCCCGGCCAGTATACCCAGAATAATGCCACCAAGACCACCGAGTTGTCCTATGACAATGGCTTCAAAAAGAAATTGTTGTTTTATGATTCTGGAAGTAGCACCCATAGCCTTTCTTGTTCCGATCTCGCGTGTACGTTCATTTACAGATACCAGCATAATATTCATCAGTCCCACAGCAGCACCAAGCAGCGTAATAAATCCTATGATAAAAGCCGCGATGGTCACTATCCTCATGGTCTCCATGGAGCGCTCCAGCATATCTTCACTCCGCTCTATCCGAAAATCAGTCTGGTCAGTGGGCGAAAGACGTCTGACTGTACGGAAACTGACTTCTGCTTCTTCATAGGCATTCCTGCTGTTTTGTCCTTCCAGGGGCTGTATCTTAATTTGAAAGTTCATGTTGTCTCCTCCGTAAACACTCCTTGCATTCCCCAGAGGAATGAATAGCTGTTTGTCCGCACCTCCTCCAAAAGAGGCGCCCTTGGATCTCAGAACCCCTATTACCTGGTAACGTCTTCCGTCAACATTCAAAAATTCGCCAATGGGATTCCTGTCTCCGAAAAGGGACAACAAGCCGTTACCAACGACAGTAACAAATCCTGCAGAATATATTTCAAAATTGGAAAATACGCGTCCGGCCGACAATTCCAGTGCATTGACCGGAAAATAATCCGGATTCACTCCCATCACACCAATATCGGGATTAGTCTTTTCAGAACCGTAACTGACCTCCAGCATACTTTTGGCAGGGGCATAGATGGCTATGCGGGAAGGGATCGGGTATGATTCCGAAAAAGCTATGGCCTGCTGATATGTGATGACAGGCTTGTTGCGGATTCTGCGCCGGACTTCAGATGACTGACCTCTCAACGACTGGGACCGGATGGTTATGGTGCTGGCTCCCATTTGGTTAAAACTATCAGTTACAGAACCCTTGATGGCATCAATGGCTGTTAATATACCTACCAGGGCCATGATCCCTACAGCGATCATCAATATGGTCAGTACAGAACGAAGCTTATTGGTCTTAACTGCTGTAAGAGAAACATTTAAATTTTCCCGGATCAATGGAGACAATCTAAGAAAGGCTGGATACTTCATAATGCAATATTAAGAATTTTCACGTACATTTGCGGCTCTAATTTAAAAATAATGCAAAAGAAAGACAGTTCTTCCGATCAAGGAAGTCAACAACGCCCCAGGCGTGAACGTATACCGGGTCCTCCGCGTAGGGGACAAAGTGCGGACAGACCACGCCGGGAAGGCGGGTACAGTTCCGAAAAACCACGCCGGGAAGGCGGATACCGCTCCGAAAGACCACGCCGGGAAGGCGGGTACAGTTCCGAAAAACCACGCCGGGAAGGCGGATACCGCTCCGAAAGACCACACCGGGAAAGCGGATACCGCTCCGAAAGACCACACCGGGAAAGCGGATACCGTTCCGAAAGACCACGCCGGGAAGGCGGATACCGCCCGGAGAGATCCAACAGGAAAATTGCTCCCGAAACCAAACAACCCAAAATTCCCGGAGAAATAAGACTCAATAAACTGATCGCCAATTCAGGCCTGTGCTCACGCAGGGAAGCAGACACCTTCATTACTACCGGACTGGTCACTGTCAATGGAGAAGTGGTGGACCGCCTGGGCGTGAAAGTTACCCCCGAAGATGATGTACGTGTAAATGGCCAGCGGATCAAGGGTGAACCCAAGACATATATAATCATGAACAAACCCAGGGGTTACGTCACAACCATGAGTGATAAGCATGCCGAAAAATCCGTCATGGACCTGATTGCCGGGAAATGCGAACAACGGGTGTACCCTGTAGGAAGACTGGATAAGACGACCATGGGTGTTTTGTTGTTCACCAACGACGGCGAACTGACGGAAAAGCTGACTCATCCTTCCTATAATCGCAAAAAGATCTATCAGGCCCGACTGGACAAGAACCTGAAGAAATCAAACATGGAGAAACTTGTCAACGGCATAGAACTGGAAGACGGTCCCATGCATGTGGATGTGATTTCTTACATTGACGGGGATGAAAAAGAGATAGGACTGGAGATCCATTCCGGTAAAAACCGTGTTGTACGGCGTCTTTTTGAAGCCCTTGGATATAAGGTAAAAAAACTTGATCGCGTTTATTTTGCAGGAATGACCAAAAAGAATCTAAAACGCGGACAATGGAGGTTCCTTACAGAAGAGGAAATTACCATGTTAAAAACAGGATTCTACGATTAAGTAATGAAGGGCTCTCACAAAGCTGGCTTTGTAAATATCATAGGAAATCCCAACGTGGGAAAATCCACGTTGATGAATGCCCTGGTCGGGGAACGGCTATCCATCATAACCTCCAAAGCTCAAACCACGCGACACAGGATATTGGGTATTGTAAATGATGATAATTGCCAAATCATCTTTTCCGATACCCCCGGAATTCTCAAACCCGCCTACCTGCTACAAGAAAACATGATGCAGCAGGTAGATACGGCCTTGGGGGATGCCGACATCATTCTCTACGTAACCGACGTTATTGAAAAACCAACGAAAAATCCGGAATACCTGGAAAAACTTAACCACATTGAGGTTCCTGTTCTGATTGTACTCAACAAGATTGACAAAAGCTCCCAGGTAGAAGTCCTTGCCCTTATAGATCAATGGCATTCCTTAATTCCCGGAGCTGGGATATTCCCTGTCAGTGCCCTGGAGCGTTTCAACCTGGATTCTCTTTTCAACAGGATCTTGGAACTACTCCCAAAGTCGCCCCCCTGGTTTGATAAGGAGCAGCTGACCGATAAAAGCCTCCGGTTTTTTGCCTCGGAAATTATCCGGGAAAAGATCCTTATAAATTACACAAAGGAAATACCTTATTGTGTTGAAGTTACCGTGGAAGAATTCAACGAGAACGAAAAAATGTACAACATCAGGGCCGTGATTAACGTTATGCGTGAATCACAGAAGGGGATAATCATAGGTAACAGGGGAAGTGCCCTTAAGCGTATAGGTACACAGGCCAGGTTGGATATGGAGGATTTTTTCCAGAAAAAGGTGTTTCTGGAATTATTCGTCAAGGTTCTTCCCAACTGGCGCGAAAACAAAGCCAGACTCCGTCAGTTCGGTTACTGAACTGGTGCACAGCACTTCCAGGGCTTTAAGCAACACGTTGTCAATCCTGCCCAGGTAGGGATAAAAACCTTTGTCTTCCAGACGGGTGTTCCTCCCAATATAAGCTTTAATCTGGGTCATCAGGATACTGCCGCATTCCTTCCACTGGTTCTGTACTGGACGGATACCCTGATCGCGGATAAAGGACAGGAACTCTTTTTCCAACGGCCTCCGGGCAAAAAAGTACTCCAGATCCTTAAAACCACTGATTGCGGACAAATCCTTCCTGTTGCGGTCAGCAAAGTTCATGCTGAATCGGATAGGCAGGTTCTGCCTCGTTATCCTCAGGTAAAGCTCATTTACCCCCGTCGTGTCCAGTGGAACAAAGACATCGGGTATGATTCCCCCTCCTCCGTAAAGAACTTTTCCGGCTGGTGTCATATACTTTAAGGAATCATTCTTGGGGATGGAATCTTCCTGCATCAGTTCTCCATGCCTGTAACGTTCCAACAGATCATAGGCATATTCCCGGGAATTATTCCTGTAGGGTTTTTGTATGGATCTTCCCAGCGGCGTGTAAAAACGTGCCACTGTCAAACGCAACCCGGAGTTATCGGAAAAGTACACAGGTTCCTGAACAAGGCCCTTTCCATAAGAACGGCGTCCTATGATTGTTCCCCTGTCATTGTCCTGCAATGCGCCAGCCATGATCTCAGAGGACGACGCGGAGGCTTCGTTGATCAGCACTGCCAGCGGCATGTCATAACAGAATCCCCTCTTTTTAGTATAAAAATCCTGTCTTTCCCTGTGTGATCCCTCTGTATAGACTATCAACATGTTCTCATCCAGGAATTCGCCCGTGATCTTGAGAGCCTGATCCAGGTATCCTCCCGTGTTGTCACGCAGGTCAAAGATCACCTGTTTCATACCCTGTTTCATTAGATCGGCAATGGCTCCCAGTACTTCCGCATAACTTGTCATGGAAAACCTGGAAAGTTTGATGTAACCTGTTATGGAATCTGCCATATACGCCACATCAACACTATTGACAGGTATCCTGTCCCTTATTATGGAAAAACATATCAAATCATCTTCTCCGTAACGCTTGACCCAAACATCTACCAGGGTTCCTTTGGGTCCCTTGAGTAGCCGCATAATGGAGTCCTGTGGCATCTGTACACCTGCAATGGTTTGTGTATCCACTTTTATGATCTTGTCACCGGCCTGAAGACCCATCTTCTCTGACGGACCACCTACTACCACATTGATGACGGTGGCCGTATCGCTGGGAACATTGAAAACAATGCCGATACCTTCAATATTGCCCCTGAGTTCCTCATCGGCGGAGCGAAGCTCATCCGGTGAAAGGTAGATGGAATGGGGATCGAGCTCTTCCATTATGAAGGGGAGCGTCTTCTCTATGAACGAAGACACATCTACCGAATCTACATAATTGTTCTGGATCTGGTTCAGAATGAGTTCCAGTTTGGACCATTCATTGCTCAGTTTATTCCTTCCTGTTCCGTTCTTATTTCTGAAAGCGTTCCATCTTAGGATCCCGGCTATGGCAAGAGCAATCAATACGATAAGTACAATGGCGCCTGTTCTTCTTGTTTTTTTGTGTTCTTCCATTTTCTGTTACATTTTGTCCACCTGAATACCAGCCCGTTTCAATAGTCCGATCCCTTCCTCAGATCTGTAGTCATCGCGGTAAACCACCCTTACAATTCCCGATTGTATGATCAGTTTGGCACATTCAATACAGGGCGAGGCCGTTATGTAGATGGTTGCCCCTTCGCTGCTGTTGTTGCTCCTGGCCACTTTGGTGATAGCATTGGCCTCGGCGTGGAGCACATACGGTTTCGTATGGCCGTCCTTATCTTCACATACATTTTCAAATCCTCTGGGAGTTCCGTTGTAACCATCAGAAATGATCATCCTATCTTTGACCATCAGTGCCCCGACCTTTCTTCTTTCACAATATGAGTTCTGAGCCCATATCTGGGCCATTTCCAGATAATGGAGATCGAACTGTGTTTGTTTATCCATTGTACAGAAAACGTTTTATACTTCTTTTAGGTGTTTTTTCAAATTCTTCGGGAACAATCCTGACTTTTGTTATCTGACAATATTTAGGCAGTTCAAGATTGATCTGAGCCAACATGGCTTCCATAGTAGAATCCATAGCATTGTCAGGAAGTCCGTCTGCCGCCGCTTTTTTAAAATCCGGATAAACCAGGGCTACAAGTTTGCCGTCTTCCATGATCACCAGACTTTCACTTACATAAGACATGTTGTTAATGGAGCTTTCTATTTCTTCAGGATAAATGTTCTGCCCGTTCGGTCCCAGGATCATCGTCTTGGATCTTCCCTTGATGAACAGATAACCGTTCTTGTCCATGGTCCCCATATCTCCTGTCTTAAGCCATCCGTCTTCTGTAAAGATTTGTTCTGTTGCTTCGGGATTTTTGTAATAGCCCAGCATTATGTTGTCCCCCTTAAGCTGAATCTCTCCGGGTGTTGATCCGGGATCCGGCGAATCAATGCGGATGGTCATCCTCGGCGCAGCTTTCCCGCAGGAAAACAAAGGCCTTTCCTTCCAAGGTGCATACGACACGATGGGGCCGCATTCCGTCAGTCCATAGCCCACGGTAAAAGCAAGATTTATGCTCTTAAGGAAAGGTTCCACCTCGTGGTTCAGGGGAGCTCCTCCCACGATGATTTCGATAAATTCTCCGCCAAAAGCTTTCACCAGCTCGTCGTGGATGCGGCGTTTGATCTTCTGATCAATGAATGGCATGCGCAACATAACCTTGATCGAAGGGCGTTTAAGTAAAGGCAGCAGCTTCTGCTTGTAAATCTTTTCGATGATCATGGGAACTGCAATGATCACCTTGGGTTTGACATTCTGGAAAGCTTCTGCGATCACCTTGGGTGAAGGAGTTCTGGTCAAAAAATGAACGTGCGATCCGCTGCTCATTTCATACAGCAGTTCGAACATCAATCCATACATATGTGCCGAGGGCAGCATAGATACCACCTTGGCCCCGTTGCTCACCTGAGGCATTACCTGCCAGCTAAAAAGCACGTTAGACAGAAGAGAGCGATAAGGCAACATAACACCTTTGGAAAACCCTGTAGTTCCACTGGTGTAGTTGATCAACGCCAGTTCTTCCGGGTCATCCCTGTGGAAACGGACATCTTCTGGGTTCATGCCGTCCGGATAGGTCTGATCGAACATTTTATCTATGTTCTTGCGGATATTGATGATCTCCTGATCAGGCGTATAAAGTATGTCAAAGTCATTCAAACCCACGATGGCTTCCAGATTGGGCATTTCGGACTCGCTGAGTCCTTCCCAGACCTGTTCTCCGACAAAAAAGATGCGGGCATCTGAATGATTGACCAGATGCTGGATATTGCCGGGTTTGAATTCATGCAATATGGGCACCACTACAGCTCCGTAAGTGACCGTGGCAAGGAAGGCAACGGCCCAGTTTGCCTGGTTCCTGCCACATAAAGCCACCTTATCTCCCTTTTTTAATCCACATTTTTCAAAACCTATATGGATCATCTGTATCCGGCGTACGAGGTCTCGGTAATAAAGCGTTTCTCCGTTAAAATCGGTCAGGGCCTTGAAGTCCCAGTACTTTTTGATGCTTTTTTCAAAAAGTTCATTGAGGGATTTTGTTTTCAAAATGTCTTGACTCATAATTACTTTTTTAATATCATCCAAAAACCTGCAAATCACAAAGGTGTTTGTACATACCATGGCAAGATAGCAACTGGCTGTGAGTGCCCTGCTCCACTATGCGCCCTTTGTTCATCACCACTATCTGATCAGCATCTCTAATGGTGGACAGCCGGTGCGCTATAATGACCGACGTGCGGTTTTGCATCAGCCTGGTCAAAGCATCCTGCACCATCTTCTCACTCTCCGAATCCAGGGCCGATGTCGCTTCGTCAAGGATCAGGATGGGTGGATTCTTCAGGACCGCCCGTGCTATAGCCAGACGCTGTCTTTGTCCGCCTGACAGTTTTTCACCCCTGTCACCGATATTGGTTTCATATCCGTCCTCCATTTCCATAATAAAATCATGGGCATTGGCAATGCGGGCAGCTCTTTCCACCTCGGCCCGGGGCACATTTTCCAGCCCAAAGGTAATATTATTTGCAACAGTATCGTTGAACAATATGGCTTCCTGTGTCACGATGCCCATCAGTCCTATCAGATCCCCGGGCTTGTATTTCCTGATGTCAATCCCGTCCAGGAGTATCTCTCCTTCCATAACATCGTAGAAACGAGGTAAAAGATCGACCATTGTCGTTTTACCAGCTCCGGAAGGACCCACCAGTGCAATGATCTTTCCCTTGGGGATCGTAAGGTTGATATCCCTGAGCACATAAGTGTCCGATCCTTTATACCGGAAACTGACATTCCTGTATTGGACAGATTCTCGGAATTCATTGACAGGAAAAGCCTGTGGATCTTTTTTTATTTCTAACGGGACATCCAGAATGGAAAAAATGCGGTTTGCCGAGACCATCCCCTTCCGGATCATGGCATATGCCCTGGTAATGGATTTGGCAGGTTCCAGTACGCGCCAGTAAAAACCTATATAAACAACAAATGCAGGCCATGACATGCCCAGCTCGCCCCTGAATTGTAGCCAGCCTCCGTAAAAAAGAATGGCGGCAGCTATGACTATACCCAGAAATTCACTCAGTGGCGAGGCCAGTTCCTGCCTGTTGTAAAGCCTTTTGGTTGCCTGCCTGTGTTGATTGTTTATACTTCCAAAACGGTCCCTTACATACCGCTGTGCATTGAAAGCCTTGATGATGCGTATTCCGGAAATGGCTTCCTCAAAATGACTGAGCAATTTTCCCAGAAGGCCCTGGGAAACCTCTGCTCCGGAACGCAATGCACGCGTGATCCTGCCAATGAGCAGGGCCGAAACGGGTAGTGTAAGCAACGTAACCAGAGTCAGTTTGGGGCTCATATAAAAGAGCATTGACAGGAATCCTAGTATCAACAGGGGGTCCCTGAATATGATATGGAAAGAACTTGCTACCGAATTCTGAACTTCGTTTACATCGTTGGACATAGATGAGAGAATATCACCTTTCCGTTGCTCATGAAAATAACCTATATGCATACGGCTTATTTTCTGGAAAAGATCATTCCTTATGTTCTTCATAAGACGTGTACGAACACTGACCAGAATCCTCTGGGACAGGTAGTGGGTTATATTTGCCAACAGGGAAGCGGCAAGCAAACTCACAGAAATATAGACAAGAGCCATCAGATTCCCTTCCTGTGCTTTGATCTGACCCAAATGGAACCGGAAGAGGTCGGTCACATAAGATACAGAAAAACTGTATTCAGGGCGGATCAATTCGCCCGACAAAGTGTCCGGCTCGAACAATACCGTTAGTAAGGGGGCAATCAGGGCATAGTTGGCAATACCAAAAAGAACACTCAAAACGGAAAGCACAAGATAGGAAGGCCAGTACTTTCCGAAGGGTTTCCCATATGTCAGTACGCGCAGAAAAGATTTCATCAATTTTCTATTTCTTCATAATCGACGTATTCTCCCGTATCCTGGCCAATATGTTTTTTACGGGATTTTTTGAACTCCGTTTTTTCCTGTTTTTGTCCATGTTGTTGCATCTTACGCATTTTGAGGGCAAGCAGCCCCGGGATCAGACGTACAAAAAAGTATCCGGCAAGGATAAAAAAAAGAATCAGGGTAAGAAAAGTCATTTCAATCCAACATTATAGTAATAACCTTCCCCTCAATTGTTGTGCCGCGCAGTTCATATGGTCCGGAAATTTCTATTTCGGCCTGTGGATCCAAACAGTCCCCCTGGGTAACCAGGGCACGGGTAGCACCTGTCGGGGAGAGGAAAACCGTCTGATGGTCTGTGTATACCACCCAACATCCCGTCGCACCGGTACGGATGTATCGTGGTTGACCGGTCAGGTAGCCTGGCAACAGGAAATCTTGCCATTGGGAAAGCACATTGCCCGATTTGTTGTAACAACGCAAGACATTATCCTGATGTACCAGCAGGATCTGGTACTCCTTATTACCTGAAGGATCGAAAACGAAAGGCCCATACAAAATACTGGTCGAAAAAGCTTTGGGGTATGGAGAAACATTGTGCCCCAGCCTGTCTATCAGATACAACCTGTTTCCAATAGATAACAACATTTGGAGTTTATTGTTCTTCAGATAGTCAATCTGGACTACCCTGTCCTGGATGGTTCCTTCCATTGTCTTTTCCCATAATGTCTTACCTGCATGGTCTCTCAATATAAGCCGGCATTCGGGCCAGGGTGTCTGGAACAGTTCGTTCTCTTTCCTGGTCAGGTGATTGAAAATTTTATAGGGCGGCTTTCCCCGGGGAAGTGTATCCGGCCTGGTGCCGTTACGTATGCGGACATCACGCTGCCGGGGTATGAGAGGCGATGTTTCCAATGAATCTCCGTAAACCAGCAAATGGGCAAACAGCCGGTCTTCCAATGATGAAAATTGAAGAAAAGTATATTGTGCATTGAACATTCTCCAGGCTTCCAGGCTTTTAGCATACCTTTTGTCCATCAGGGACATGAGGTTGTCCAGCCCGGCAGAAGGCTGCAGGAACAAGGTCAGGTTGGAAGAATTCATAATATTTGCCGAGGCTTTTGTCTGGGAGATGGCTGCTGCCAGAGAATGATACTTGCCCGCCCTGTTCCGGCTCAGGATATCGTTAAGAAGATCCCAAGAACCGAACAAAATGAACGATCCCTGGTAACAGTAGTATTCAGCAGGGCAAAAACTAAAAACGGAACCAAAGATTCCGGGCAGCAGGTCTGGCAGGGGATTCCTCATAACTTTCCCTTCTTCCTGTTTATTTAGCAGGGCATATTGTATCCTTGCCTGATGAATATAACGGGTGTGGATAGCGGCCATCCATTGCAACTGCCCCCTGAATGGCACACAGGCAAGGGATATTTCTGTGGGATATAGCAGGTTGAACCATTCCAGTCTTTCTTTGTCCGGCATTATTCTGTGTTGCTTTTGCAATTCAAGATAACGGGTATAGGCATTCATAAATAACTCCATGTCAGTGACGCCTATGGAAAAACCTGCCAGTGTGGCAGCCGGAAGCACTTCAGGTGCCATAAATTTCTGGGGCTGTTGCTCCAAAAACACTGAAAAATAGTGTTCGTTTCCGAAAGAGAACAGGGAGTACCCGTCCATCCGGAATCCTTGATCGTCTGCAAATCCATCCAGAATTGTCCATTGCGCAGTCGTTTTAAGAAAAGGGGCATATTTTTGCATAGGAATTCCCAGACAGGCAGCTATTATGGATGGGATACGCTCATGCAGAAAAAATACCCGCGTTGGCCTGGAAACAGGAGTCTGCTCTACAAGTCTTGCAAAAGCTGGATTATCAGACAGTAAACTGCCCCGGTCCAGATGTCGCAGTGAAGATTCCAGGACCACAAGCGAGGATGAGGCCATCAGCAGGTCCTTGACATAAGCTGCAAAAACAGCATTTTCACCTTCTTCCCCATACATTATATATATGGTCTGTCCGTCATATGAACGTGTTTTATATGGAATACCTGATATCCTTAAAAAAGTGTTCCACCATTGTGGGTCCCTGACATCTGCTCCGGAAAGGCAGTAAAGTGCAGCCAATGTATTTTTTGCCGAAGGATGCAGCGAACAGAGCGCCTCGGCCTTTTCCAGCTCAGGACAGTCAGATGAGATAAAGGTCTCCAGTCGGTCCAAAAACATTCTCATATTTTCCCCCGGGTGAAAAAAACGTCCTATATAGCTTTGGGAATTAAGGATATCTTTTGTCAGTGTGCCAAGGCGGCTGAAATGCTGCACAAGGACGGCATCTACAGGAACCGCCCGGTATGTGTCATTTCTTACGATATTATCGCCGGGTTTCCTGAACAAAAGCATAAACCCATAAACTGACGCCCCTACAAGGAACAGCGACAGCACTGTCAGAAATATAATTGTACGTTTACGCATAAAGGACAAAGATAAAACATCAGTTGGCAACCTCAACTAAAAATTTTATCCGGACAAGTCGCACCTCCTCTTCCGTGTACTCCGGACCCAGCTCCCTGACTGCTTCTGACAGGGATTCGGATTTTGCGTCGTAACGGAAATAATCAAAGATATCTTCCATTTTGTCATCGTCAATGGTCTGTTGCAGATAATAATCAATATCGAGTTTTGTCCCGGAATTGACAATGACCTCAATTTCTTCAAGTAATTCATCCATGGTTAAACCCTTAGCTTCGGCAATATCCTCAAAATCCAGCTTTCTGTCTATACTCTGTATGATATAGACTTTGTTCACCGATTTGTTGATCACCGATTTGACAACCATATCTTGTGGCCGGACGATTTCGTTCTCCTCTACGTATTTTTCAATCAGCTCCAGGAAAGGTTTTCCGAATTTTTTTGCTTTTCCTTCCCCAACTCCCTGACACTGAACCATTTCCTCCGGACTAACCGGATAAATAATGGACATATCTTCTAGGCTGATATCCTGAAATATGACAAACGGCGCCAGTTTCAGCTTGTGTGCCATATCCCTTCTTAAATCTTTGAGCAAGGCAAGTAAAGTAGAATCACCGCCTCCACCTCCGGTTTTCATGGCAGCTTCGGATGCAGAGTCTTGTTCTTCTTCCATTACGCGATCCTCGTAAAGCATCAGCGGCGAGGGTTTTTCCAAAAAATCCCTTCCCTTGGCGGTTACCGACAAAGCACCGTATTTTTCTATGTCTTTGTCAAGTAATCGTAAGACTATACCCTGACGGATGATTGCATTCCAGAAGTGTGCCGTCCTGTCCTTACCCATCCCGAAGACATCCAGTTTGTGGTGCTGGTAAGACTTGATCATGGCATTCGAAACGCCCGCAATGATATTGGCAATATGTTCCGAATTGAATTGTTGCAACGACTTCTGCACCGTTTCCAGAACAAGACACATTTCTTCCTGTCCTTCAAATTGTTTTTTAGGATGCAGGCAGTTATCACAATTTTCGCAATTTTTCTGTTTGTAATCCTCCCCAAAATAATTAAGCAATATTTTTCGCCTACAAACATTGGATTCTGCATAGGCCACTGTTTCCATAAGCAATTGTTTGCTTACCTCTTGTTCTGCAATAGGTTTACCCTGCTTGAACTTTTCCAGTTTCTGTATATCCTTGTAGCTGTAAAATGCAATGCATTTGCCTTCTCCACCGTCACGGCCTGCCCTGCCTGTTTCCTGATAATACCCTTCCAGCGATTTAGGTATGTCATAATGGATTACAAAGCGTACATCGGGCTTATCTATTCCCATTCCAAAAGCAATCGTGGCTACAATGACATCGGCTTCTTCCATCAGGAATTTATCCTGATTTTCTGTCCGGGTGGCCGCGTCCATACCGGCATGATAGGGAAGTGCACGTATCTCGTTGACCTGCAGAAACGATGCAATTTCTTCCACTTTTTTGCGGCTCAGACAATACACAATGCCGCTTTTGCCCTGATTCTGACGTATGAACTTCACCAGCTCCTTATTTACGTTCACTTTGGGCCTTACTTCATAATACAGATTTTCCCTGTTGAAAGAAGTTTTGAATACCCCGGCATCCTTCATTCCCAGGTTTTTCTGGATATCCTGTTGTACCTTTGGCGTTGCCGTAGCTGTCAAGGCGATCAGGGGTGCCTTGCCAATCTCTTTGACCAGTGGACGGATCCGTCTGTATTCTGGACGAAAGTCATGTCCCCATTCCGATATGCAATGGGCTTCGTCAATGGCATAAAACGATATCTTCAATTGTTTAAGCAACTGGATGTTCTCTGCTTTGGTCAGCGATTCGGGAGCTACATAGAGCAATTTGGTCTTTCCCGAAAGGAGCGATTCTTTTACTTCGCTGACCTGTGACTTTGTAAGGGATGAGTTCAGAAAATGTGCCACCCCGTAATTTTCGCCAGCTAAACCTCGGATAGCATCCACCTGGTTCTTCATCAGGGCAATAAGGGGAGAGATCACAATGGCCGTACCTTCCATTAAAAGGGCGGGCAACTGATAGCATAAAGACTTGCCTCCTCCGGTAGGCATAAGTACGAAAGCATCTCCCCCATGCATCAGATGGGTGATAATTTCTTCCTGAAGTCCCTTGAATGAGTTGAATCCAAAATGCCTTTTCAGCTGAAGGTGCAATTCGGATGAAGTACACATATTTTACTACCTTTGTGCACTAAGTTATACGTTTGTTTTGTTCTTTCAAAATTTTATGAGCACACCCAATCCGGATATTATAAAAACAGCACTTGAAGTTATTGAAAAAGAGCAGCTTGCCATCAACTTCCTGCGTAAATCCATTGACGAATCCTTTCTGAAAGTAGTGGAGATCCTCTACCTTTCCAGGGGCCGCCTTATCGTTACAGGCATTGGAAAAAGCGCCATTATTGGTCAAAAAATCGTTGCCACTCTCAATTCCACCGGAACTCCTGCGGTATTCATGCATGCTGCTGATGCCATTCACGGCGACCTGGGTATCATACAACCGGGAGATACGGTCATGTGTCTTTCAAAAAGCGGAGAAACATCCGAGATTAAGGTGCTTGTTCCTCTTATTCGTAAAATGGGGAACCCGTTGATCGGCATGGTTGGGAACAGGGAATCCTATCTGGGTAGATCGGCCGATTACGTACTCCTGGCCTCCGCACCCCATGAAGCATGCCCGAACGATCTTGCACCCACTGCCAGCACCACCGTACAAATGGTTATGGGAGATGCAATGGCCGTATGCTTGTTAAAACTGCGCGGCTTCACACCTTCCGATTTTGCCCGTTTTCACCCGGGTGGCTCATTAGGCAAGAAATTGTACCTCAGGGTTTCCGATATAATGGACCCCGTACTTCGTCCCAAAGTCAGGCCGGAACAAACGATACGGGACACGATATTCGAGATCTCGCGCAACCGTTTGGGTGCCACAGCCGTTTTGAACGATAAGGATAAGCTGCAGGGGATCATAACAGATGGTGACGTACGGAGGATGCTGGAAAAGAACAGCAATCTGGAAACACTCTGTGCAGCTGACGTCATGACACGCGATCCCAAGACAATCCTCTACGATGAGCTGGCAGTTCACGCTTACAGGATGATGCAGGCAGGCAAGATTACTCAACTTATTGTTCTGCAGAACGACCGGTACGTTGGAATGGTCCATATACACGATATAATCAGAGAAGGAATCGTATGAATACATTTGATCCCAACCTGCCCGGTGTTGCCAACGGCAGGTATTTTGCCCTGCCTTTTACACAGGAGGAAGCAGAGATCGTACTCATTTCCGTACCCTGGGACGTGACCACTTCGTACCGTCCCGGGACACATCTGGGACCGGAAGCTATCATAGAAGCTTCGATACAGGTTGATCTTTTCAATTCCAGGGTACCCGAAGCCTGGAAAATCCCCATCGCTACTATTCCGGAGCATGAAGAGCTTCCTATCCTTAACCGCACGGCCCGGAACATGGCCGAAAGGATCATCCAGTGCTGGGAAGAAGGAACCTATCCCTTGCAGCGTGGCCTGGGCGAGATCCTGGAACAGGTAAATAGGGCCTGTGCACGCATGAACCGGATCGTTTACCTGCAATGTTCCGAGCAACTGCGCCTGGGCAAACTTGTGGGTGTCGTGGGGGGAGAACATTCAGTGCCCCTTGGATACCTTCAGGCATTGGGTGAACATTTCGGGTCATTCGGGATCCTGCACATAGATGCACACGCAGACTTGCGGGAAGCTTATGAGGGTTTCACATTTTCTCATGCTTCCATCATGTTCAACACCCTGAAGACCGTACCTTCCATCACATCACTCACCCAGGTAGGCGTCAGGGATTACTGCAGCCAGGAACACGATATAATCCGGAGTGATGCACGTATTGCTTTTTTCCCCGATGAGTCGCTTAACGAAGATTTGTATGAAGGACTCACCTGGCGGGATCAATGCCACAGAATAATGGAAAGCCTTCCGGACCAGGTTTATATCAGCCTGGATATTGACGGCCTGTCACCTGAACTTTGTCCCCACACCGGAACACCTGTCCCCGGCGGACTCAGTTTCCAGCAGGTAGATTACCTGCTTTACCTGCTGGCATCTTCCGCACGAAGGATCATTGGTTTTGACCTGTGTGAAGTTGCCCCGGGGGACAGCGATCCATGGGATGCCATAGTGGGAGCCCGTCTTTTGCATAAAATTTGCTGTTACTCCTATTTAAATAACAAGAAATAAACCTTACATTTGTCGTTTACTATTAAGGCAATCAATATTTCTAACAATATTTTTTTACAATGAGAACTTTAAAGATTTTATCAATCGCCCTCTTGGGCGGAATGCTTGCTATGTCGTGCAACAGCGGCACATCTAAGGGCAATGGGGATTTTTCACAGGAAGCTGTAGATTCGGTCAGCCGGGCGGTCGGTTATTCCCTGGCTTCAATGGTCAGACAATCCAATTTCGGTGATTTGAACAACGATCTGGTCATCAAAGCATACAAGGAGCTGATGGCTCGTGAGAACGAACCCAGCCAGGAAGAAATGATGTCCTGGAACAACGACATAACCTCGTTCATGCAAAAAAAGAGCGTTGCTGAAGGAGAACGTAACCTGAGGGAAGGTGCAGCTTTTCTGGAAGACAATAAGACCAAGGAAGGCGTGGTGGTATTGCCCAGCGGGCTACAATATAAGATCATAAGAGAAGGTAACGAAGTCCGTGCCAACTCAAGCGATACTGTTGAAGTACATTACCTGGGAACCCTGATTGACGGGACAGAGTTCGATTCTTCCTATTCACGTAATGAGATGGCAAAATTTCCGCTTGACAGGGTGATCCCTGCCTGGACTGAAGGTATGCAGTTGATTGGTGAAGGAGGAAAGATCATTCTTTACGTGCCTTCCGAACTGGGATACGGGCCCAACGGTGCCGGTGCTGTCATAGGTCCCAACAGCACGCTGATTTTTGAAGTGGAAATGAACAAGGTGTTCCCCTCGGCAAACTGATCGGGAAAGTGGAAATCCAGGGAACATTGATAGGGAAACTTCCGCTGTTCAAAGGCACTGGCGCCAGAGGCAACTGGGTAAAACAGGAATTCATTCTGGAGACCCGCGAATCCTCTTATCTGCGCAAAGTTTGCATTTCTGTCTTCGGAGATGACAAAATCCGGGAGCTGGAATCCTTTTCGATCGGCGAGAGCATTAAAGTTTCCGTCAATATTGAATCAAGAGAATACAACGGGCGCTGGTACACAGAACTACGCGCCTGGCGCCTTGAAAAAGTTACGGCCGGACCGGCCGTGCCAAACGATCTTCCCCCCGCCTCTGCTATAATGACGGATCAGGACGAAGGAGCGGATGATCTTCCTTTCTAGGTACATTTCTCCAGTAAGTCAGCTGACGTTTGGCATACCTGCGCGTATTACGCTGTATCAGTCTGACAGCTTCTTCTAAAGGGTATTTCCCTTCAAAATGATCAAAAAGCTCCCTGTACCCCACCGTCCGGAGTGCAGGGAGTTTTCTGTACGGATACAGCCCCCGGGCTTCCTCCGGCAGACCTTCCTCCATCATTCCTATTACGCGCTTGTCAATACGCTCATATAATTCCGGCCGTGGTCTATCCATCAGCAGCTGCT
Source organism: Bacteroidales bacterium Bact_09 (assembly GCA_001603455.1). Classification (GTDB taxonomy): domain Bacteria; phylum Bacteroidota; class Bacteroidia; order Bacteroidales; family UBA932; genus DMER64. The sequence goes on from LUZA01000007.1 coordinate 39,099, forward strand.
CTATTTCAAAAGGTCGTTCCCTGTTCGTATGACTGAGGAAAGTATGGTAAGGCTTACCGGAAAGCATACAGACCTCTACCGCACGCATTATCCTGCGTTTATTAGCCAAGTCAATGCGTGCATACGTCACCGGATCCAATTCCTTCAGGCGTGCACGCAATGTTTCCAGGCCCCCCGGATCTTCTGCCATCAGTATCAGTTCTTTTCTTAGTTCCGGATCGGGCAGGGGCATCAGATCGATCCCTTTGACAAACGCATCTATATATAGTCCCGATCCTCCGACCAGTAAAAGGTATGGATGTGTAGGAGCCAGGCTCATGACCAGGTCCCATGCCTCCCTTTCATAATCTCCTGCTGAATAAGGCTGGTGTATGGAATGGCTGGCAATAAAATAGTGTTTTACAAGAGCAAGTTCAGCAGGAGCAGGACGAGCGACTCCTATGCGCAACTCCTTGTAGATCTGCCTGCTGTCACAATTAATGACCGGAGATCCCAGCAACCGGGCAATGGCCAGGCCCTGTTTGGTCTTTCCCACCCCGGTCGGCCCGGTCAGTATGATAATTTTTGTAGCCATTCTAATGTATTAAGTCCATCGGCGTAATCGGTAAACAACGGGGATTGCGTCTGTCCCAGGGGAACATGTCCCGGTCCCGCAACACATTGTATCCTGTTTTTGTGCATGGCGATGAAACGTTCGGCATCTTCCCGGTTCCGATACCTCACATAATGCAATACGGCCGGAGGGGGGGTTAGGTCATCGCTTTCTTTCAAAAGAAAAAGATCCGGGAAGAAACTGTACCCGGCCGTTTGAGTTGACAACATCAAATGACACGCCCTGGCGTGGCGAAAGGCATTCTTGAAATTTTCATGGTTACGCAAAACAGTTCCCAACGTGGCATCTACTTTCAGGACAAACGGATTCAGATCATAATCCTGTGGAACAAGCAGCAAGGTCACGTTCCGGCAGCCTAACCCAAAGTACAGGAAACAATCACGCGCCAAATCTCCCAGCTGTTCTTCCGTCTCTGTATCGTCCAATATGGCGACGGAAGTCCTTCCGGTGCGCATAAGCACCGGTACCAAAGGAAAGGTTTGACGATAATACATCTGTGCCTGTGATCCTCCTGTAAATAATATGGCCTGCGTTCCCGGATCAGCCTGCCTGACAAAACGCACCTGTACTCCTGACAGGCAGGAATCCTTCATTCCTTCAAGGCGTTTCACAATGGCAGGTAACAACACATCGTCTTTTGAAGAAAGTTTTATTTCCAGTACTACTTCCTGCGGATGGCCCGCAGCATAGGCAAGCGCACAAACAAAATCATGCCAGCAGACAATCGGAATGTTTCCTGCGGCAATAATGGATAGGATCCGGGGTCCATTATCCCTGATTGGCATATCCAGTAACTGTAGCAGGATTTTCTTCTCTTTTTCCAGGCTTTCCTTTAACGTATCAAGCCGGTAGCGAACAAAACGGGGAATGAACCAGGGATTCCTTCTTGCAGCCTCTGCAATGACTACATTATCGCACCACGTGATGGCCTGCACGGCCTGTTCCAAAAATTTAGAGGCAAAAGCCATAATTTTCAGGTTCAATTTTGCAAAGATACGCAAAAGCCGTATTTTCGCATGATGTCTTCCGATCAGATATATAAAACCCTGGGAGCTCCCTGTGAGGGACTTTACAAGGAAAAGGGAAGCCGGTTCCTTGCATTTGGATTTTCTGTCTCTTCGGAAGAAGATATCCGCCTTCAATTGGGGATCATGAAAAAAAAGTTCTTTGATGCAAGACACATCTGTTATGCGTATCGTCTGGGGCCCGGGGGAGAGTCCTGGAGGGCGAACGACAACGGAGAACCTTCCTCAACAGCTGGCAAACCCATCCTGGGTCAGTTGATCTCTTTTAATCTTTCCGATGTACTGATGGTTGTGATACGATATTTTGGAGGGATTAAACTGGGAACGGGAGGTCTTATTAACGCTTATAGAACTGCTGCACGAAGTGCACTGGAAAATGCTGCCATTGTAGAAAAACAGGTCATGGAAACCTTCCGGTTTAGTTATAATTACGACCAAACCGACAAGGTGATGAAGGCTCTGCACGATATCGGTGCACAGATCGTAGAACAATCCTTTACTGACGATCCCCTTCCCTGCCATTTAACGGTCAGGATCCCCCCCTCGGGGCGTCAGAGTCTTTTATCTTCGCTTGAACCTACATAGTATTAGTAATTTCTCATACATGAAATCTCTCATTTCAATCAACGACTTTAACAAAGAAGAGATGATGCAGGTCCTGGACCTTGCCCAAAAATACGAAGCAGATCCAAACTGCCCGATTTTCATGGACAAGGTGATTGCCTGCATTTTTTTTGAACCTTCAACCCGCACCCGGCTGAGTTTTGAAACAGCGGCCAGCCGGCTGGGTGCACGAGTCGTCGGGTTCGCCTCTCTGTCGGCCACCAGCATTGCCAAGGGAGAAAGCCTGAAGGACACCATTAAGATGGTTTCCAACTATGCCGATATGATTGTGATGCGCCATCCCCTGGACGGTGCGGCGCGATACGCTTCTGAAATCGCAGGGTGCCCGGTTATCAACGCCGGGGATGGAGCCAACCAGCACCCGACACAAACCCTGCTGGATATGTATTCCATCCGGAAAACCCAGGGGACACTCGAAAACCTGTCCATAACCATGGTAGGGGATCTAAAATACGGAAGGACGGTTCATTCCCTACTGCAGGCGATGAGCCATTTTAATCCCCGTTTTCATTTTGTATCCTGTCCGGAGCTCGAAATTCCCTGGGAATACAAACACTTTCTGGATTCACGAAATATCCCCTATACACAACATAATGTGCTGGAGGGTCAGATCCGTGATACCGATATCCTTTATATGACAAGAATCCAGCAGGAACGTTTCCAGGACCCCATGGAATTTGAAAAAGTCCGAAACCTGATGAGCCTGGATGCCTCCATGCTGACCGAGACCCGGCCTAACCTGCGTATCCTCCACCCCTTGCCCCGGGTCAACGAAATCGCAACAGACGTTGATGAAAGGCCCGAAGCCTATTATTTTGATCAGGCCCGGAACGGTGTTTATACCCGGATGGGGATCATCACTTATCTTATGAACCAGTAATATAATATCACAGTCATGGAAACAAAGAAAAAACTGAAGGTAAGCGCCATTAGGAACGGAACTGTCATAGACAGGATACCTGCCGGAGAGCTGTTCCATGTAATTGAAATACTGGGGCTTGCAAAAGGAGGGTTGCAGATGACCTTTGGAACCAACCTGGAAAGCAAAGTCTTGGGGACTAAATCCATAATTAAGATCACTGACAAGTTTTTTGAAGAAGATGATGTGAACCGTATAGCCTTGGTGGCGCCGGATGCCGTACTCAATATTATCAAGGAATATAAAGTCGTGGAAAAACGACGCGTTGTCATTCCCTCCGAGATCTGCGGATTGGTTCGTTGTCTTAATCCCAGGTGCATAACAAATCACGAACCGGTCAGGACACGGTTTATCACAAGTATGACCCCGGAAGGGCTCGTGTTAAGATGTCACTACTGCGAAAAGGAAACGGAACAAAAAAACTTACAGATCATTAGCAATAATTAATTTCTGATTGTACTTTTTTACTATATATTTGCATCCATAAAGAATTTGTAATTTAAACTCATTAAATATGAAAACCACATACAATTTTAACGCAGGTCCCTGTATCCTGCCCAAAGAAGCCATTAAGACAGGTATTGATGCTTTACAGGATTTTAACAATTCCGGAATGTCGATAGTAGAGATATCACACCGTTCCAAAGACTGGGAGGCAGTGATGAATGAGTGTCGTGCCCTATGGAAAGAATTGCTGCATATACCCGACAACTACGAAGTTCTTTTCCTGGGAGGCGGTGCAAGTCTGCAGTTCTGCATGGTCCCCATGAACCTGCTAAACAGGAAAGCGGCCTATCTGGAAACTGGCGTCTGGGCAAAAAAGGCGATCAAGGAAGCCAAGGCTTTTGGTGAAGTGGTAACGGTGGCATCCTCGGCAGAAAGTACTTTCAATCACATCCCTAAAGATTTTAACATTCCGGCCGATGCGGATTATTTTCACATTACAACCAACAACACCATTTACGGGACCGAGATCCACACCGATATGGACAGCCCCGTTCCGCTGGTAGCCGATATGTCATCTGATATCATGAGCCGTCCGGTAAATGTGTCAAAATACGCTTTGATTTATGGAGGTGCTCAAAAAAACGTAGGTCCTGCCGGGGTTACTTTTGTGATTATACGCAAAGATATTTTAGGTAAAGTAAGCCGTCATATTCCCTCCATGCTAAATTACCAGATACATATTGAAGGTGAATCTATGTTCAACACCCCGCCCGTATTCCCCATCTTTATCATGACACAAACCCTCAAATGGCTCAAAAAACTGGGTGGTGTGGAAGCCATTCGCAAGATCAACCGGGAAAAAGCCGATCTGTTATACGGGGAAATTGACCGTAATCCGCTCTTTAAAGGCACTGCAGCAAAAGAAGACCGTTCTGTAATGAATGTTTGTTTTGTTATGGCCCCGGGTTATGAATCATTGGAAGCCGGATTCATGGATTTTGCCAAATCCCGTGGCATGGTGGGCATCAAGGGTCACCGTTCAGTCGGAGGGTTTAGGGCTTCTATTTACAATGCCTGCCCAAAGGAAAACGTACAGGCCTTAGTTAACTGTATGCAGGAATTTGAAAAAACACATAAATAAGCCGATATGAAAGTACTGATAGCAACTGAAAAACCATTTGCAAAAAAAGCCGTGGATGGTATCCGTTCCATAGTGGAACAAGCAGGAATGACGTTGTCCCTGCTGGAAAATTACACATTACAGGAACAACTGCTGGAAGCAGTGGCAGATGCAGATGCCCTGATTGTCCGATCTGACAAAGTGACCCGTCAAGTGGTCCAAGCCGCCAAACGATTGAAGATCGTAGTACGTGCCGGGGCCGGTTATGATAACCTGGACCTGGAAGCCTGCAGCGAGAAAAATATCGTTGCAATGAACACTCCCGGACAAAATTCCAATGCAGTGGCCGAGCTGGCTATTGGCATGATGATCTATATGGCCCGAAAACAATTCCAACCCGGCACAGGCACTGAATTAAAAGGTAAAACATTAGGTGTACAGGCCTATGGGAATGTAGGCCGTTTGGTGGCAGGATTGGCCAAAGGCTTTGGTATGAAAATCTATGCATACGACCCGTTCATTCCTGCCTCCGTAATTCAGGCAGAACAAGTACATGTGGCCAAAACTGTGGAAGATCTTTATAGTCGCAGCGATTATCTCTCGCTGCATATTCCGGCCAATGACCAGACAAAAGGTTCTATAGGCAAAGCATTGCTTTCGCTTATGCCTAAAGGTGCCTGTCTGATCAATACAGCCCGCAAGGAAGTAATCAATGAAACGGAATTGGAAGAAATATTGGCCGAACGCAAAGACCTCAAATATGCTACCGATGTTGCTCCTGGCAATATGGAAGCTTTAAAGGCTCAATTCGACACCCGTGTGTTTGCCACACCTAAAAAGATGGGAGCCCAAACAGAAGAGGCCAACATCAATGCAGGCCTGGCTGCTGCCCGTCAGATCGTAGCCTTTATCCAAAACGGTAATAAGACCTTTCAGTTGAACAAGTAAGCCGCATGGCCCTGTAAAGTTATAATTTATGGTAAAGATCAAACCTTTTGCTGCCCTCAGGCCGCCCAGAGAATTTGTGGAAGAAGTGGCCGCCCGTCCTTACGATGTTCTGAATTCCGCCGAGGCAAAAGCCGAGGCCGGCGAAAAATCGTTACTGCACATCACAAAACCCGAAATCGACTTTGATCCTGTCATAGATGAGCATTCCAGGGAAGCTTATGACAAAGCCGTTGAAAATTTTCGCCTGTGGCAGGAACGTGGATGGCTTGTAAGGGACCCTAAAGAAATGTATTATGTTTACGCCCAGACAATGGAAGGGCGTACCCAGTACGGACTGGTGGTCTGTGCTCATGTTGAAGACTATTTATCCGGTAAGATAAAAAAACACGAGCTCACACGAAAAGATAAGGAAGAAGACCGTATGGTCCATGTCAGGATTCAAAGTGCTAATATTGAACCTGTTTTCTTTGCCTATCCCGACGTACCCCGGATAAACCGGATAGTGGATAAGATCGTTGCAGGACCTGCCGAATACGATTTCATAGCTCCCGACGGGTTTGGACATCATTTCTGGCCTGTGACGGAACAGACAGACATTGACGATATTACCAGGACCTTCGCCAGTGTTCCTGCTTTTTATGTAGCCGACGGACACCATCGCACTGCCGCTGCTGCAGGAGTAGGATCCGAACGTAAGGCCGCGAATCTGAAACATACGGGAAAGGAGGAATACAATTATTTTATGGCCGTTGTGTTCCCGGAAAGCCATCTGAAGATCATTGACTACAACCGGGTGGTAAAGGATCTGAACGGAATGGCCCCCGATACCTTTCTGCAGGCACTTTCCCGCGACTTTCTGGTAGAATGCCTGGGCGATGCCGATCAGCCCTATGTGCCTTCTGGTCTGCATAATTTTTCGATGTATCTTAACGGATGCTGGTATTCGCTCACGGCTCGCCAGGGCACCTATAACGATAACGATCCCATTGGGACCCTGGATGTTACGGTCCTTTCCAGCCTGGTCTTTGATAAATTGCTGGACATCAGGGATCTGAGAACCAGCAAGCGCATAGATTTTGTAGGGGGAATAAGGGGTCTGGGAGAATTAAAACGGCGGGTGGATTCCGGCGAAATGGCAGCAGCCTTTGCCCTGTATCCGGTTACCATGAAGCAATTGATCACGATTGCCGATACCGGGAACATCATGCCACCCAAAACCACCTGGTTTGAACCCAAGCTCCGCAGTGGTCTGGCTATACATACATTCTGATCCTCAGGGATCACTTTAATTTTGTTGCAACAATAATCCCAAACCTTTTGGCAGGGATTATTGTTTTTTTTATCTTTATCAGGCTTTTCGCCTCTTTTCTCTTAATATGCTTGCAAAATATGAAAATAAAAAAAGTCCGGATCTCTAATTATCGTTCCATAAGAGATACCGTCGAAATTGAATTTTCGCGGCTCACTGCATTGATCGGCCCCAACAATTCAGGTAAAAGCAACATTCTTTGGTGCATCAACAAGATTCTGGGACAGGAAACTCCGCTGTCCGAGATTTTTACCGAAAAAGATGTGTACCAGCAGGATCCCAACAGAAACATAGACGTAGAAATTGAATTTGACGAGCCGTTTGTTTTCGAGCCGTTCGAAGGAGGTGAACCTGCCTGTATTGACAAAATACGATGTATATACAAACGTTATGAGAACGGGCCTTTAAAAGGTAAACGTTATGTGGAAAAATATTGTTTGACCAAAGATGACCGCCTTGTACAAGTCCTTTCGGAAAAAAACGGGACAGGCGCCACCCGGCTGTACAACACCCTGAGTTGTCCCCTGGACAAGATCAGGGATAAAATCCCCGTAGTCTACATAAGGACCGATCGCATCACAACCCAATCCCGTACCGATATCCGCCAGACACTGCTCAATAGCCTGCTCATGGAGATCAACCGCGATTTTCTGAGAAAAGACAACACCATCTCTATGATGAACACAGACGGGACAGAAACGCAGATCCCCCGCAAGCAATGGTTTGACCAGTGTATAGAGGAAGCCATGATAACGCTGCGGACAGAGGCCTTTTCCCGCCTCAAAGACACCATCCGGCAGTCTATGTTCGATTATCTAGGCAAAGAGTATGATCAGGATGAGGCCAGTTGGGATATTTATTTCAAGCCCATCACTTCCCTGGATTTTTACCAATCCATGGAAATGTGTTTGTATGAAGAAGACCGGATAACCCCCCTAAGGGCTCTGGGAGAAGGCGTCCAGAATGCCATAGTTCTATCCATCCTTAATGCATACAACCAACAAAAGAGCCAGGGTTTCATCCTGATGGTGGAAGAACCGGAAATGTATTTATATCCCAGTATGAAACGCAATCTTTACAAAGCGTTGCGCAGTATTAGCGAAAAAAACCAGGTGATCTACATAACGCACTCTACAAACTTTGTTTTTCTTTCCGATTTTGATTCGGTCAGGATGGTTTCCAATGACGGTGGCGGAACATACGTCAAAGCGCCCGAAGGCGTTAATGTTCCGCAATTGAAAGAAACTTTCAGACATATCATGTCCACAGAACTGAACGAGATCTTTTTCTCAAAAAAAGTCCTGCTGGTGGAAAATGAGACCCAGAAAAAGATCCTGTGGGATTACCAGACGCGGCTGGAACTGGATTATGACCTGTTGGGGGTTACCATACTGAATGTGGGTAATAAATCGGATATGCTCGACTTTGTAGAACTGGCACTTGCCTTTGATCTAGAGACTGCTGTCGCATACGAAAAACGTAATTCTTATTATGCAGACAGACGGGCAGAGGAAGAAGAACTCAACACCAGGCTGGTAGCTACTATGGATAAAGGTGTGAGTGTCTTTTATACCACCAGTAATTATGCCGATACCCTCCGGGAAGAATGGGGAGAAGACATTTTTCATTCATATCTGGAGAAACAATCCGAAAAAGACATCTCCCGCAAGTTCGTATCTTTTGCTTATGATCCCGACATACCAGTCCCCCGGCTGATTATGTCCATCATCGACTGGATCACAAAAAGCGGACGATCCTGATGCCGGTACAGGAGCTGTTGCTGTTTACATATCCCGGCAATGTCATCTTATCTGTGACCACTTTTCCTACTTTTGAGGATGCATGAAGGAATCCTATTTGTCTTTGCCCGTTGGAACACCCTCGCCCATCGGGACAGCAATCGTGCTCACACGTATAATACTCGTAAACAAACGCCACATGGCTAATGTCAAGTCCTTCAATATTTGTCACAAAACAAATCATATCCCCGTGTTGAATTTTATCCAGATTATCTTCCAGTTGTGCTTTGGGGATATAATGATAGGTCCCTTTACTTAATCTCTTTTCCACAGCTTTGATCCCGGCAACAAGAAGCGGATCTGCTTGCAATTGCGGATATTTGCCGGTATGCATGGACATAAACGAAAATGCCTGTTCCAGCGGAATATCTTTGATGTCTTTGCTGACTTCAGCAGCCAGACCGTGGGCCTCGGCCTGGCGGATCCATTCGCTGGTGTAATGAATGCGGCTTACGTATCCGTCAATAACACCATCCCTGTAGCGGAATTGTTTTAAATTTTTACAAAAAGCTTCAAAGCTGTGATCATCCTGCCGGGCGGTCAGGGCCATACAGACACAGGCTTCCACCAAAAGAATGCAGTCGGTCCGTGCCAAGGAAACTGTCAGCATTTCAGGTGTCTGCTCAAGAGTTCCACCCACATAAGGTGTTCCCAGCATGGCTTCTGCAGCTTTCATAATCAGCACGGGCATGGATTCGCTGCGCAAGGGAAGCAATACTTCCATTACTTTTTCATAAACTCGTTGATCTTCCGGAGTATATCTTACCTGATCCGAAAAAAGGCCTCCGGGATGAGCCAGGGCTATCCAGGGGATCCATAACAAACAGCAATAAACAATTGTACGTTTCATTAAGCAAAGATAACTTTTCCCTAAAATTTTCAAGATTGCTTATGAAACATTTTATCACAATACGTTCTCTTTTGGTTATGGCCTGCCCTGACCACGTCCCGCTTCCGAACGTATAGATCTGTCCGTCTCTTTTTCCAATTCGCCCAGTCTTTTTTCAATATTTTTCTGAGCACGTTTTAAGGATTCTGCCTGATCCTTCAGAATTTGTATTTCATTTTCTTTACTGTACGAAGGCCAGGGAACAAATCCATAGCTCCGGCCATAGCCCATACCGCGGCCTGTGCTCCGGCCAAAACCGTGTGCACGGCCAAAGCCGCCACCCATTCCGAATCCTTTGGTAAAACCCGATGATTCATAATCGCTACAGTATCCTAATCCTCTTCCGGTAACAGGACCTTGTCCCATTGGTCCGGTACGATCTCCTCTTGGCATAATTCTTTTTTTTTTGGTTTAACAATGCAAATATAGCAAATAAAGTGAACATATGTTCACTTGTGTGCATTTATTTTGCATTTAGTTCATCCAGCAATTTCCGGATATCAGGCTGACATTGTCCGCAAACCTGACCAGCCCCTGTTTCATGCCCTATCTCCTCAACAGTTTTTAGTCCTTTTTCTTTGATGGCATTTACAATAGTGCTTTTATATACTTCGTTGCAATAGCAAATCAGATGATCTTCTTC
>LUZA01000101.1 GCA_001603455.1 Bacteroidales bacterium Bact_09
ATAAACTATTTTAAAAATTGTTGTTACTGCACTTCTTATGTGCCAGAAGGAATTCCAACAAGAAAGGTTTGTATTCATTATCGGTTGTCTTCTACTTTTGATCAACCCGGATGCCCAGGATCTTTTTGCACAGCATCAGACTATTGATTCCCTCTTATCAGTAATAGAAAAGACAACTTCTGATACTGTAAAGATTCATAATTTGTATGAAGTAACCTGGTTGTATAAAGATGTGAATCCATCTATGGCGCTCGAATATGCTCATAGAGGATTGGCGTTGTCCGAAAAAAATCATTATGACAAAGGTATTAGCATGATTCTGAATGGATTAGGGGCGGCTCATGTGGAAAAGGGAAATTTTGATTCGGCGATGGTATATTATGAAAAAAGACTTGATCTGGTGATAAGAATGCGGGATTCCACAGGGATTGCCTCTTCCAAAGATAATATTGCTATAATTTTTGCATTTAGGGGAAATTATGACAAAGCATTGGAATACAGGGAAGAATCTAACGAGGTTTATCGCAGGACAGGTAGCATGATCAATCTTGCCCACGGTTATGTTTGGATGGGTAATATATATCTGGAAAAATCAGACTACGAGAAAGCATTGCAATATTATCTGGATGCCCAATGCATTTTTGAAGAGAGCAATGACCCGGGGCAGGCCTATGCTTTAATTAATATAGCCGTTATATACAGAAGACTCCGTCATTACGATGAAGCCTTAAAATATCTGAACTGGGCAAAAGAATTATTTGCCGAGCAGGGCAACATTAATGCGGTCGGCATGTCATTATTCCGGATTGCCAGTGTTTATTATGATAAAAAAGACAGGGAAATGTACCTTGAAACATTGTTCAAGGCAAAGGATATTTTTTCCCAGGTAGGGAACGACTATTTTTTAAGTTTAATATATGATCATCTTGTGGATGAATATAAATTGATCGAGGATTATGACCAGGCTTTGGTTTACTTGAATAAAATGCTGGATTTTGGAAAAAGATCAGGGACAACCGATGCGGTGGGAAGAGCATTACAAGGTATTGCGACCGTGTATTACGCCAAAAAAGATTATCAGAGTGCACTTGATTATTTCCGACAATCTGAATGCGTTTTTTCCGGGAAAAAGAAGGAATTTATACAGCATATATATAGTGATTATATTAGGGTGTTCGGCCGGATGAATGAACCGGACAGTGTGGAAAAATATGTGTATGCTTATAAATCGCTCAGTGACTCCCTAATCAATGAACAGATGATTCAGGCCATTGCAGAAATCAGGACAAAATACGATTCGGAAAAAAAAGAAAAAGAAATTACCCTGCTGAACCTGGAAAATGAAAAAAAACAAAACCGACTGAAATTGCTGGGTCAACTAAACCAGATAGCCAACCTGAAATTGCAGCAGACCACGATCGAGAACGAAAATTACCATCAAAGCTTGCAACTGGCCAATGTCGAAACGCAAAACCAGAAAAACCAGATAGAACTGTTGACTCTCAATGAAGAGTTACACCAGCAGGCCCTGGGTCATGAAATGAAAGTCAAATGTCTGATGACCGTTATCTTTATTATTGTCTTTCTGGCTGTTGTCGTATCATCCTATTTTGTATTACTTGGTTTCAGGACAAGAAAGAAGAAGGATGAAGCCTTGCTGAAACAAACAGCTGCGGAATTAAGAAGCAGGCTTATGGAGATCAATATGAAGGCCATTAATTTTCAATTGAATCCACATTTTATTTTTAATTGCGTTCATTCAATAAAGACACTCCTGGGTCAATCTAAAGTGGAAGAATCCATGGCCTGTCTTCAGAAGTTCTCCCATCTGACCCGTTTGATGCTTGAAGTTATGTCAAAAAAAGAAATACCTCTGGAAAACGAACTGGAGATCATTGTTTCCTACATGGAACTGGAAAAAATGAGGTATTTGAAAGCCTTTACCTATAATATTGTGGTAGATCCGCAGGTCAATGTTCAGGCTACAATGGTACCGCCGTTAATTCTGCAACCTTTTGTCGAAAACTCCATAAAACACGGGTTCGTTAATCAGGGAATATCTTATAACATGCTGATAAAGATTGGAGTAAAGTCAGATATGTTGTTCTGCGACATTGTAGACAACGGAATTGGTCTTTCTGTGAACGCAGCGCACTGCAATACATCGGGTTTTAAAAGAGAATCTTTGGGATTGAAACTAACAGAGGACAGATTACGTATCATCAATGAAATAAACCGGACCTGCGCTTCTTTTACCATCCGGGATGCGAAGGAAGAAAACCCCGGGTCAACCGGAACAGTTGTTTCCTTATTTTTACCTTATATTACTGCAGCATGATAAGGGCTGTTATTGTAGAAGACGATTTGATGCATGTAAAAACCCTGGTCGAAATGATCAGTACACATATCCGTGACGTAGAAATACTGTCGGTTTGTACCAATGTCCCAGAGGCCGTAAAACAGATTGAAGCATTAAAGCCGCAACTTGTTTTTCTGGATATAGAACTGGGCCCCTATACGGGATTTGACTTGCTGGACATGGTGTCAAAAAGGGATTTTGAAGTGATCTTTACTACCGCTTATCAGAAATATGCATTGAGGGCAATTAAGATTTCTGCTCTTGATTACATCGAAAAGCCTTTTGATGTAGAAGATCTGAAAGAGGCCCTGTCACGTTATCAAACCAGAGCAAGCGAAAAGAAGATCCAAAACCTGCTAAATAATTTCAAGATCAGCATACAAGATCATAAGATCGCTTTTTATGATAAAGGGACATTTCTTTTTGTCAAGCTCAAAGATATACTGCGGTTACATTCTGACAATGCTTACACAGAAGTGTATTACAATGACAATCAATTGGTCAACAAATTGGTGGTATCAAAAGGAATAGCTCATTTCGAAGATCTTTTCGAAGGCAGGGGTCTGTTTTTCAGGGTTCATAACCAGCATCTCATAAATATAAATCATATCAAACAACTGGGCAATGACAACGGATTTTACATTGTCATGGATGACGCAGAAAAATCCGTTGTTCCTGTTGCCCGGGCTCGCCGGGATGAATTTCTGTTGTTCTTACGCCAGAGCGGAATATTGATATAGTGCTCCGGCTCCTGATGCATCAGTGGGGCTACTTGCTCCAGGGCTGATAGGCTGCCTTTCGGAGCTCTTTAACATTCCTGAACGGTTTGGGAGGCTTTAGGTATTTTGCCAGAAACCGATATATATCCAGCCGGATGGCCGAGGCCTGCGGGGTATCCATACGGTCAAAGGAGTGCCCGCCGGGATGATTCTCAAAAATTTTGTATTCAAAAGTTTTGCCTTCAGCTTTTAGTGCCTGGATCATGTGCTCCACTTCCAGGGAGTTGACGTCTTCATCGTTTGTGTTTGTGTGGATCAACAGGGGCGTTTGCAATTTGGCAGCTTGCCATGCCGGAGACCTGCGCCGGTATTCGGCTACGTCTTCTTCGGGGGTTTTACCAATATGATAGGGGGCCGAGAACAATTCGCCGTATGAGGGCCGTTTGTAACCCAACCGCGCAATGACATCGCAGACCGGAACACCGGCGTACCCGACTTTATAATCTTTGGGATGCTCAAACAGATTCATCAGTGTGATCATGCCTCCGTGGCTCCATCCCATGATGCCTACGCGTGATTCGTCCACTATATCGTAGTTTTCCACCATATAATTACGTCCGTACCATACGTCTTCGTTCTCCAATCCGCCATAATCAATATCCCGGTACAGAGAATATCCGTAGCCGGTACTGCCGCGGTACTCAGTGGCGACGATCACATATCCCTGGGCGATGAGTTCGCGTACTATATGGGTGTAATAAGTCGTAAAATCACCATGAACACCGCCGTGTGGCAAAACTATAAGCGGATATTTGCCAGAAGGGTCAATGTCCTTGGGCACGAAAACATAGGACCAAATCTTGAGCGGATTGCCCGCTCCTTGTCCGGCAGGGTTATTTTCCTTCCAACGGGGAACGGTTGGGATGTACACTTTATCAATATGGGCCACATCGCCCACTTTGTGATACCACAGCAGGTCGTCTATCTGTTTTGCCAGACTGAGGGACTGATGATCAACCCCCTGCGCGGCCAATGACCACGTAGGAAGCAACATCAGGAACATAAGGATCAACTTTTTCATCATTACATTTTTCTGTCAGAAGGGGTTCCGGGTAGCGGTTCATAGGACTTGAGTTCTTCAAGAAGGACTTCAATGGCCTTGTTGAGTTGTGCATCGTTACCCAAATAATCTTCAAAAGGATTAATATCTACTTCAATATCGGGATTTACCCCGTAACCTTCTATAATCCAATCTCCTTCCGTGGAGTAGGACGTAAAAAAGGGAGTCCGGACATCCTGGCCGTCCAAATATCGTTTGGAGCCCGAGATGCCTACAATACCACCCCAAGTGCGTGTGCCGATCAGTTTCCCCAGTCCCAGCTTTCGGAATCCGTAAGGGAACAGGTCTCCGTCAGACATGGAATATTTGTCTATCAGACAGACTTTGGGGCCTGTGTGGGTTTCGCCGGGAACGGGCACGTTGATGCCGCCGTTGCGGGACATGCTCATGCGGTAAGCTTGGCGGGCCAGTCTTTCCAGTATCATGGGCGAGACATTTCCGCCCCCGTTCATGCGATCGTCAATAATCAGGGCTTTTTTGTCCAGCTGGGTGTAGAACAGCTTGGTGAACATGTCCAGGCCGGCTATGCCCATATCGGGTATATGTATGTAGCCGATCTGACCGTTGCTGGCCCGGTTGACCTTGCGGATGTTTTCCTGTACCCATTCGTAATACACCAGCGGGGATTCATCGGCAATGGGTTTAACATACATGGTGCGTGCCCCCGTTTTTGTAGGCGAACTGTTCACCTTAAGAGCTACGGTCTTGTCTGCTTTTCCCACCAGGGCTTCGTAGATGACCTTCATGGACGAGCAATCAACACCGTCAACCTCCAAAATATAATCACCCTCCGATATGTTCACACCACCGTCACGGAAGGGCGACCGGAGCGATTTTTCCCAGTTTTCTCCTTTGAAAACCTTTGTAACCCTGAAAGTTCCTGACGGATCTTTGCTGAACCTTGCGCCCAACAGGCCGAGCTTGACCCTTTCAGCTCCGGGGGTATCAGATGGGGAGGTTACGTAACAGTGGCCGACGTTTAACTCCGAGATCATTTCTCCAATCACGTAGGTCAGATCGTGACGATGTTTCACATAGGGTAAAAGCACCTCGTATTTGGCGCGTATGCCTTCCCAATCCCGGCCGTGCATGGTAGGCAGGTAAAAATGATCCCTGTACACGCGCCATGTTTCCCTAAAGACCTGTTCCCATTCTGCCGGATAATCTGCAAATATTCTGACATCATCCAGCCCTATTTTCTTGTCTGATTTCCAAGTGGGTGCACCAATAATGAAAAGGTCCCTTCCGTCCTGTATGAGCATTTTTCTACCTGTGGGAGAATAAGCCAGAGGCATCCCTTTGGCAATCGTAAATTCTTTCATGTCGTTGAGCGATAGTTTCTTCACCTCTCTCCTGCTCCAGAAATAAAGGTCTCCGTCTACGGCAGCTAGAAGTTGATATGTTCCCGGTTCCAACGGAAGGGCAGATGCTCTTTCCACGATCCCGTCCAGGTCTACTTTTACACCGATCTTTTTTTCAGAAGCAGATTCCGGCTTTTCATTTTTGCGTTTTTTACCGGCCGCGGTAGGTTGCGGCTCTGTCTTTTCCTGCACCTTGAATTCCACTGCCTTGAGTGCTGTAGGGTCGGAAACGTCTTTTGCCAGGGGAATTACAAAGATATACGAGGATAGATCATAAGACGCATTCCATTCAACCTGCGAATAGGAAGCCCTGAAATCACGGTACGATGTAAAAAACAAATATTTTCCATCATCCGAAAAAATTCCCGAGTAAGCGTCGTACCAGGGACTGGTCACAGGGTAGGCGATGTTGTCTTCAGTATTGAAAAGATATACCATGCTTACACGGTTCTCGGCCTGGGTGGAATATGTGATCCATTTACCGTCTGGGGAAACATCGTATCCCCGGATGGCGCTATAAGGTGTCTGCAAAACCTTCCGGGATATGCCGGAGGCGGGATCGGCAAACCAGAGCTCCCGTTTTTCGGTGGTGAAATAAAGACCTTTGGAATCGGGAGTCCAGGAAAGGTTACCCGGATATCCCTCCTTAAAGCTGGTCAACTGGTGTGCAGCTGAAGGATTGTCATAGGGCATCACGTACAATTGGTATTCTCCCGAAACGTCAGAGAACCAGGCAATTTGCTTACCATCCGGGGACCATGTAGCACCGCGTTCATGTACACCAGGGGTCCGTGTAAGGTTATAGGTTGCTCCTTCGGTGCCGGGGACAGAAAAAATGTCGCCCCTGGCCGTTACCAAAACACGTTCGCCGTCAGGAGAGAGCGAATAACCGGAAGTCTGTTTGGAAACGTCCAGCAGACGTGTCCTGGCATAGAGGTTCTCATCGTTCATGGTGATGTTCACTTTTCTCAGGTCACTGGTTTTAACATCAAACACATAAATATACCCTCCGTTCTCGAAAACGATGTGTTCCTGTGACGATGAAGGAAATTTGATGTCATATGTATCGAAATGGGTCATTTTTTCCGTGATCTTTGTTTCTGTATCGTAACGAAACAGGTTCATGATGGAATCACGGTCAGAAATAAAATAAATATGGGAACCTATCCACATAGGGAAAATATCCTGGGCGTTATCTCCAGCTCCGGCAGTAATGTTTTCCAGCTGCGTTGTTCCCAGTTTATTGATCCAGATATCGTCTGCCTGTCCTCCTTTGTAGTATTTCCATGTACGGAATTCACGGAACATACGGTTCATGGCGAGGTACTTCCCGTCAGGGGAAAATGAACAGAATCCTCCTTCAGTGGTAGGGATCTGGGTCAGTTCGCCTCCTCCGGCAGGGACCGTAAATAGATGAGCGCGCATACCCGAAAAGCTATACCAGCGGGAACGCAATACAACACTTTCACCATCCGGGGTCCATCCCATGACGATGTTATTGGGCCCCATGCGGTCTCTTATGTTATCTCTGTCCAGTGTGGCCGTATAAGTCAGTCGCATAGGTTCGCCCCCTTTGGCGGGAATGGTATACACTTCTGTATTTCCGTCATATTGGCCTGTAAAGGCAATGGTTTTTCCGTCAGGCGAGAACCTGGGGAAGACTTCATACCCAATATGTGATGTCAACCTGACTGCAGATCCTCCCTCAAGTGGAACAGTATAAAGATCCCCTGAATAAGAAAAGGCAATGACACCGTTTCCGATGGCGGGGAAGCGGAGCAAGCGGCCTTCCGACTCTCCTGCCTGAAGGAGAGTCAAGGTAGTTAACAATAAAGTGGTTACAATAAATTTTAATTTCATGATATGGATTAATTGTATTTGTCTGCCCGTAAAGTTAAAAAAGTTATTCTAAGAGGCATAAATCTTTCTATATTTACTATACATTTAATAAAATCATTATGTCAAAATTTATTCAGGAGTTCAAACAGTTTGCCATCAGGGGCAATGTAGTGGACATGGCCGTCGGTATCATCATAGGTGCTGCTTTTGGGAAAATCGTGTCATCCCTTGTATCTGATTTGCTGATGCCCCTGGTAGGTGCACTAGCCGGTGGAGTCAATTTTACGGACTGGAAGTGGACCATTGTTGGGGAGCGGGTAAGCATGCTTGATCCGGATATAATATTACCGGCTGTGACTTTGAATTACGGGAATTTCATCCAGGTACTGATAGATTTCATCATCATTGCCTTTTGTGTGTTCCTGCTAATCAAGGGAATCAACAAGCTGACTTCGCTAAAGAAAAAAGAGAAAGTTCAGGAAACCCCGGTTCCTGCTCCCGAACCGGAACCTACCCGTGAGGAAGTTCTCTTGACCCAGATCCGCGACCTGCTTAAGAAATAAGTTTGTCCCGGAAAGGATTCAGGTAAATATATTTTGGGCCGGCGGCTTATACAATTGTGTGCTATAGTGTAGTAAACCATTGTGCGATCCGGTCTGCATAAGTACGCGATACAGGAATATCTGGGATCTTTTCAGTGCCCAGATCCAGTACAATGCCGTTGCTGGTCCGCCTGGCGATCTTTACCTGATCCAGGTTCACCATGAAAGACCGGTGACAGCGTATAACCCTGGTTTGTGCAAAACGTTCTTCCATGTCCTTGAGTGTATTTCTTACCAGATACCTGCTGACTCCGTTTTTTGACACGTACCATACCGATACATAATTATCGGCGGCTTCCAGGTAAAGCAGTGAATCCTTTTTTATAGAAAGTTGCAATTCTCCTTTTTCATCCTGGAAAGTCAGCACTTCAGAAGCCGGTATTGCGCTTTCCCCCTGCTCTCTTTCTTCTTCCAGCTCTTTGACACGCCTGGATTTTTCTCGCCAGGAAAGGAATAGAATGGATATGATATAGGGAAGCAGCAGGATCAGGCTGGTATTAATGACTGAAGAACGGTACACTTCCCAAAAATCCCGTATTTCATCTAAAGTGTATGAATAGAGGGTATAGAAAAGCGACATAAAAAAGATCTCGCCGGCGACCCATATACAATATTCCCAATAACTGATTGTCCTCTTTTTTGTATAGTAGAACATAATGATCCTGCTTATGACCACTACAAGTACTCCTGTCAGGATGATCAGGCTCGAATACAAAAAATATTCAAATCGCGTTATAGGATACCATTGTGGAGATTCAAAAGGTTTGTATATGTTTATGAACAGGAGCGCGAAAATAGCCGTGAAGATAACCAGCAGTGTAAGATTGGATCTTTTATAGATAAAAGGTGGTATTTTTCTTTGCAACAGACTCATATTACAAAGGTATAATTTTACCACATATAATAGTATTCCGTCCCTAAGAACAGATTTTCGTCCCCCGCTCACGGCTCCTGTCCCATTTATTTGATTAATTTCTTTGCAAGGTTTTGCTTTGAACCATGGAACGTACAAAGCAATTGAGCGAATGGTTTTCTTTTGAGCACCACGTGAAGTTCCCCGACAGGCCCGTTGTCTCCTGTCCTTTTCTGTTTACCCAGAATACAGGACGCGAAGAGATCCGCCTGATACAGGAACCAATACAGCCGGCTCCATTTTGTCCTGTCTCTGATACCACGATCCGGGAAAATCAGCAGTTCAGATACGTCGTATTTGCTCCGGACCAGTGTGCCCGGTTTGACAGGGCTATCATCCTTCTCCACGGATTGAACGAGAGGTCTTGGCTTAAATACCTGGCCTGGGCCGAAGAACTGGTAATGACTTGTGGTGTCCCCGTAATATTGTTTCCCATAGCTTTTCATATGAACAGGACGCCGGCAACCTGGTACACGCCTCGCTGGCTCATGCCGTGGCTCAACCGGCGCAAACAGGAAATCAAGGATCTTTGTAACGCCTCTTTTTTCAACGTGGCACTTAGTTCCCGTCTTTCGGCAAGCCCTTTGCGTTTTTACAGTTCGGGGCTTGAATCGGCTTATAACCTGCTTCAACTCATAATGGAGCTCAAACAAGGGGAACATCCTCTTTTTTCTGAAGATGTCAGGGTGGACTTTTTTGCTTATTCCATTGGAGCTCTGCTGGTGCAGGTATTGCTGATGGCAGATCCGGAAAAGTGCCTTGGCGCATCCAGGCTTTTCACCTTTTGTGGCGGTTCTGTTTTTGAAAGGATGAACGGTAATTCACGGGATATCATTGATCAGGAAGCGTACCTGAGGATCAGGGAATTTTACCTGAACGATTTTCTGTTGGCAGGTCATACCCAACAGACTGATAAGCAGCCCCAAACAGCCTGCATGTTGTTTACGGAGGCATTCCGGGCAATGATCCCTTCACTGGATCACGGGGGAAAACGTCAGGCTTTTTTTTCGCAGGCACAGGAAAGGATTCGGATGGTCTCGTTAAGGCAGGATATCGTGATTCCTACCTGCGGAGTCCGGGAAGCTGTAGGTTGTCTTCTGGCCGATTATATGGTCGAAGAACTGGAGTTTCCCTATCCCTGTACCCATCAAGTGCCGTTCCCCGATAACGGGAAGATTGACCCATCGGAAGTCATGATCTCTTTTCGTGCTGTATTTGAAAGAGCAGCCCGTTTTCTTGCCTGAAAACAGTCAGAGCCTGATGGAGAATTTCTTTAGACGTGTATCGAGCATATCCTGTGGAATGATATGCTTTACCGTATCGGCTACAGCATTCAAAAGCCTTTCACGGATGAAATCCCGATAAACAACCAGAGAGATTTCTCTTACCGGAGGCGGAGAAACCACAGGCCGGATATTCTGTAATTGTGCTTTATGCAACATGGGTTGGTGCAGTTGCGGGATAAGGGTGTACCCGCCATTGGTGTCAATGATCCTGATCAGATTGTCTATACTTCCAGCTTCATATACCTGTTTATCGACCGGAGTGTTCTCAGTGCAAAAATTAAATACCTGATTTCTAAGACAGTGGCCTTCCTGAAGGACCCAAAGATGTTGCAGGGGCAATTCTGCAGAGGACAACTCTTCCTTACTGTAGTTGGGATCAGTCGGGGAAACATATGCCAGGAAGCGTTCGTAATAGAGCGGGATCTCAAGCAGGTCGGGATCTTTCAAAGGCGTAGCCAGAATACCCATATCTATTTTTGCTTCCTTCAGGTCCCTGATGATTTCATCTGTACGCATTTCCAGGATACGGACTTCCGATTGCGGAAAATTATTTTGAAAAAGACTTATAAAACGGGGAATGATATAAGGGGCAACAGTGGGAATGATTGCTAGGCTAAAATGTGTAGCCAGTTCCTCTTTCCTGGCTGTCACGATCTCTTTCAGTTGCAAGGCGTGTTGCAATACAATCCGGGCCTGTCGTAAGATCTCCTGACCTGTGGGAGTAGGTTCCACAGGATGTCTGGACCGGTCAAATATTTTTACGTCCAATTCTTCTTCCAATCTGGCGATCATAGCACTAAGGGTAGGTTGCGCCACTCCACATTCTGTGGCCGCCTTTACAAAATGTCTATGGCGGTCAACAGCTGTGATGTATTCCAATTGTTGCAGTGTCATACAACAAAGATATAGAAATTATCTATATATGCATAGAAAAAATCTGTTTGATTAATATTTATAGCCGCCTTACCTTTGTATCGAAATCAAAAATAAGTCAGATTAAACTATTATAACATGGAAACGTTAGATTACATTTCACTCAACAAGAAAGGCATTTTGCCCGTTGTGGAAGAACTGCAAAAACTCTTGGCAGACATCCAAATCTTTTACACCAACCTCAGAGGGTTTCACTGGAACGTGAAAGGAAAACAATTCTTTATGCTTCATGAGAAATTTGAGGAAATCTACGACGATATGAACGAAAAGGCAGACCAGGTGGCCGAGAGAATCCTCATGCTGGGCCATACACCCGCCAATAACTACAGCGAATATTTAAAGATATCCCAAATAAAGGAAGTTAGTGGAATGTCCGATGGCAAAGAGATCATAGAGGTGATCCTGGACTCCTTCAAAATGTTAATGCTCCGCGAAAGAACGGTATTGGAAAAAACGGGCAAAGTAAATGATGAGGTGACAGTAGCCATGATGAGCGATTACCTTAAGGAGCAGGAAAAAACGGTCTGGATGCTCGTTGCCACGCTCGGCGGTTGATCTGTCAGGGACAGTAGAACAGCTGTACTTACTTAACAGATATAAACACAAAAAATAATTAAAATGGAAAATATTAATAACATTAACAAAACATACCAGATCCCCAGAATAGGGGAACGCGCACCACAGTTCAAAGCCATTACAACCCAGGGTGAAATCAATTTCCCATCCGACTATAAAGGAAAATGGGTTATCCTGTTCAGTCACCCTGCAGATTTTACACCTGTATGTACGTCAGAGTTCATGACCTTTGCCTCTATGGAAGATGAGTTCAAGGCATTAAATACAGAGCTTGTCGGATTGTCTGTAGACGGTCTTTACAGCCACATTGCCTGGCTGAGGACCATCAAAGAAAAAATCGAATACAAAGGCATGAAAAATGTCGAGATCAAATTCCCGCTTATAGAGGACATCACCATGGAGGTAGCAAACCTTTACGGAATGCTCCAACCGGGAGAAAGCAACACCAAAGCAGTTCGTGCTGTATTTTTCATAGACCCCAAGGGCATTATCAGAACCATCATTTATTATCCTTTATCCCTTGGACGTAATTTTGACGAGATTAAACGTGTCCTGATAGGACTTCAAACGGCAGATGAATTTAAAGTGGCCCTGCCAGCCGACTGGCGTCCGGGAGATGACGTGATAGTTCCGACAGCCGGATCATGCGGTCAGGCAAGAAGCCGGCTCGAAATTCCGGAAGAAGGCGTCACATGTTACGATTGGTTTTTTTGTACCAAAAAACTTGAAAAAGAAAAACTGGAGAAAGCTTTATGGAAGAAGATCATCTGATTTGCTATTGCAACGAAGTATATAAAAGCACTATTGT
>LUZA01000102.1 GCA_001603455.1 Bacteroidales bacterium Bact_09
AATGTAAAGAGTCCATGCTACTCTTACAATATGTGTTTTATCGGATGCTTACTTTTATCGGATGCTTACACACTTGATGCATCACGCTGACTTTTAGCATTATAACAAAATAGCTCCCCCAGGGGAGCTATTTTGTTAATCCATTGTGATATAGGGCGATACATCAAGTGTACGCGGTACTCATTTGGGCAAGAGGAAGTACCGTTATACCGTTGCTTCTGTCTTGTCTTTCATCTCCCGCATAAATTACCCATCCTTTTTTCATGCCAGATATCTTTAGCCAGGAGGAGATTGATTTAAAGTAATCTTCTGTTATGGTTTGTCCTGATTTTATTTCTATCGGCAACAAAGTGTCAGATTCTTCAGCTATCAGATCAACTTCAGTTCCCAGGCTGTCCCGCCAAAAATAAAGATTATTGGTTTTTCCTCTGTTATAACGGCTTTTCAAAAAATCAACAATCACCATATTTTCAAACAAACTGCCGCGAAAAGGATGTAAGGCCATCTGTGCTGCATTCTCAATCCCCAGCAATGCAGATGCCACCCCGGTATCGTAAAAATACAGCTTCGGCATTTTTACTATACGCTTATTAAAGTTCTTATGATACGGCTGCAGACGGAAAACCACAAAGCTGGCCTCCAATACCGATAACCACGCTCCTATGGTTTTATTGTCAACTCCGGTTTCTACAGCCAGACTATTCATATTGAGCAGCTGACCAATACGCCCCGCACACAATCGAAGAAATCTCTCAAAAGTATATAAATCGGTAACGTTTCGTATCAGCCTGACGTCCCGTTCTATGTATGTGCGTATGTAATTTGTATAATACTTACCCACATCAATTTGTTCTTCTTCCCGGTAAAGAGATGGATAAAATCCTTTGTGCATAAGCTCATTGGCCGATAACCTCTTACCCGGTAACTCACCTGGCAAATCACCTGGTAACTCGTTTATTGCCAGAGGCAGCAGATACAGGTAACCCACCCTACCGGCCAGGCTTTGAGATATGTTCTCCTGCAGAAGGAAATTGTTTGATCCGGTAAGGATAAACCGGCCTTTACCCTGGTTTTCATCCAAGACCTGCTGAAGATATGAAAATATGTCCGGTGTGCGTTGTATCTCGTCCAGAATGGCACCATTGGGATAAGTGGCAATAAAACCACGGGGGTCTTCTATGGCAAAACGCCTGGTATCAGGATTTTCCAGACTAACATACGCTTTGTCAGGAAATGCCATGCGTACCAGCGTGGTTTTGCCTGATTGCCGGGGACCTACAACCGCCACACTTTTAAACTGCCCGGCTAATGACTTTAATTCTTTTTCTGCAATACGGGTTATCAGCATAATGCAAATATACAATTTTGGAATTGAAATCCAAAATTGTGATTGGGTGCGTTGCAAACATTGTTCGTTTGCCTGGATACTAGACTGTTACGCGTTTCATACCCCCGGGGGTATGAAACGCGTAAGTAGCTGATTATAAACCAAACGAACAATGTTTGCGGGGCACTCACCAGGTGCATCGCACCAAGTGGTGCTGCGAAGCAGCATGATAATAAGCGCCAAAGAACTTTGGCGCACCGCCTTGGGGTACCGCGTACTTTTGATGCATCCCGCTGGTTTACAACATACTAACAAAATAGCTCCCCGGGGGAGCTATTTTGTTAATCAATTGTGATACAGGTCAATACGTCAAGTATACGCGACACAATAACCCGCGAGTGTGTTGTTCACTTCCCGGAGGTTGAAATAATTGGGATCAAAGTTATCTCCCAGCCAGACAAGCGTATCTTTATATTCACTGTGAGCGGGATTTCTCAATATTTTCAAAATCTCATGGTATCCATGAATTCCTCCGCTATCTTCTGCAGGGCACCGTCTCTCTCCGGCAAGGCATTTGAGGAAAAAGGGCGTATCTCCGGCAGCAGCAGGAGCAACACCACCGGCCTCGGCCCGGATTGGAATGTCTTTGATTACCTCCAGCAGCTCAACAGTGTGTTTCCAGCCATCTCCAAAGTCGTACAGGTAGACAACGGAATCGCCACAGTCTGCAATTAAATCGGAGACTTTCATTCCCGAATAGTCCACATAGCCCCATTCATCCCAGGAGTCATCGGACTGGTATCTGAATGTGTACTCGACACCATTTTTCTGAAACATGTGCAAATGGCTGTTGGTCCAGCCCATCACCGTTTGTATCACTACATGAAGGTTTACGAGCGAGAGGTCCGAGGGGACCACAAATTCCCGCCAGATGGCCGGCTGTGCGCCATTGAGCGAAATGCGCAACCGGAAAAGCGGCACATCTGCCTCTACCCCTGGCACTGCCCCTGCCTCGGCCTCGGCCCGATAACTGATTTTCCCAAAATTCCGGTCAATGGCCAAAAGTTTGTCAAAGAGGGGTGTTTTTGCGACAGTTATTTGCTCCTGCTCTCCAAAGCGATGCCTCTCATCGTAAGTGATCAGTCCCAGGTTTTGCATGAAACGTTGCAGGGTCCTCACAGCGTAACACAAGTGTGCGTATTTGTCACTACTTCCATGGGAATTGTGGTAGAAGTATCTTTCCGAGTAAAAGCGGCTGTCCCTGGGCTCGTTGCCATAGTCTGCCATCAAAAACAGCGACAGGCCAAAGCCCCGTTGCCCGAGCCAACGGTTCTCAAATAAGTCAAAATACGCCCAACTGAATTTGTATCCAAAAGTGACCAGGATGGATTTTAGCAATAAATGCTTGTCTTTCAATACTCTTTCGCCCTCTTTTGTAAGCGTTAAGGCATTGCTCCGCTTTTTAATGAGCCCGCCCATTTCTGCCAAATTCCTGGTCAGAGGCACTGTGTACCAATCGGTTTCCTTCCGTAACCGTGCAATATTCTCCTCAAAATAATGTTCCGGTATGCCGAGCCTGTAAATCCCATGTACTAAGGCCCTTGGGAGGTTGCCGGTAGCCGTGAGTTTGAGCGTTTTCGCTGCCCTTACGGTTTCACACAGGTATGCAACCTGCCTGAATAGAGGGATCTGCATATAATCCTCATCATCTGCACGTTTCAAAACAATCGGCCCGTCCTCCAAAAAGGTCTTGTTCTCAATCAATTCCTGAATATGCGGTTGATACAACCAGTCACTCAACGTGGTATCAATATACTCTTTCATTTCTGTGTCCATAGTAGAATAAAGTTTAGGTGGTGTGATAATATGTGCAACTCAATATGATCCGGACCACTTTGTCACTGACGTTGGGCATGGAGTAGTTGGTCCACGTTGGCCTCGGTGTCTTTCCCCTGAACGTACTTCGCCAGATTGGCCACTTTCCCTTTGGTCTTATAGACTGCCAGTTGGTTTGCCGAGTTGATCAGCGCCAGGCCCGCACTGTCATAGCCGCGGTATTCCAGGCGTTTGAGGCGTTTCAGGAGTATGGGAGCGGCCTGACGGGGTCCTACGATGCCGCACATTTGTGTATGATTTGTGAGTTAAATTTAATATATTTGCCATTATTACGTGCGTATAACGTGATTATATTCACATAAAATACACATAAAATGAAAATTCGGCGTGACATTATTGGGCAACTCAAACAATGGAAAAATAAGGAAATTCGCAAACCAATCCTGTTAAAAGGAGCGCGACAGAGTGGCAAGACATGGATTATGGAAGAGTTCGGAAGAGAATGTTTCGATTATGTCGCTACATTCAATTTTGACAGGACCGAAGAGTTGACAACCGTCTTTGAAAAAACCAAAGATATTGAGCGGATCCTTAAAGAACTTGCATTATTCACTAATGTCCCCATAGAACCAGGAAAGACACTCCTGATTTTTGATGAAATACAGGATTGTGAAGGCGCCCTCAATAGTCTGAAATACTTTTGTGAAGAGGCCCCCCAATATCACATCATTGCAGCCGGTTCGCTTTTAGGGGTGGCGGTACGCAGGAAAAAAATGTCTGTTCCTGTTGGAAAAGTTCAGCTCATTGAGGTATATCCTGTTACATTCAAAGAATTTTTGCGTGCTTCAGATCCTCAAACGTTTACGTATCTGGACAGCATAAAACAGAGTGCGCCTTTACCCGAGATCATTTTCCATAAATTGGCCGTGGAATATAAACGTTACCTTGTATGCGGCGGTATGCCGGAAGCGGTAACAGCTTTGCTCGGAAACGAGGGAATGCAATCAGTAGAAAATGTTTTACAAAATATTTTAGACCTGTACACGCTTGATTTTTCAAAATATGCAGCTCCGGTAGATATTCCACGTATCAATCGTTTATGGCGCTCCCTGCCTTCTCAGTTAGCAAAAGAAAACCGGAAATTCATCTATAAGGTTGTTAAAACCGGAGCCCGTGCCCGTGAATATGAGGATGCATTGCTTTGGCTGGAAGAAGCCGGACTCATCTACCGGATTTTCAATGTCTCCAAACCAGGAGTTCCTTTAAGCGCTTATCAGGACCTATCAGCATTTAAAGTATATGCATTGGATTGTGGTTTATTGAGACGTCTGGCAAGACTATCGCCTGAAGCAATTTTGTCCGGCAATGCCGGCTACATTGAGTTCAAGGGCGCCTTAGCCGAAAATGCCATTTTGCAGGCACTCGTGCCGCAATCAGATGGACTACCAAATTATTGGAATTCAGGAAACAGAGCAGAAGTCGATTTTCTGCTGCAAGAGGGAACAAATATTGTTCCGGTAGAAGTAAAAGCCGAAAAAAGAGTTAGTGGAAAAAGTCTGTCGGTTTACTCGTCAAAGTTTGAACCTAAGTTAAAAATACGCTTTTCTATGAACAATCTTAAAAAGGACAACGGATTGCTAAGTCTGCCATCCTGTCTTGCCGATTGGACATTCCGGTTCATACGACAGGAATTACATGATTCTTAAGCAGTTTCAGCCGGGCCTGGGCACCTGCTATTGCCAGTCTTCCAGGTTGATTGTTGGCAGCTTCACCATTGACCGGGGAAGTAGTTGTTAAAAGCTATATTCTGCGCCAACAAGCGTTTTCTGTATAGTTCATATGGATGTTTCTTGACCATGAATCATCTAAACGCTCGATTAGGCTATTTGAAAATTCATCAATCATTTTGCTAATCACACTGTGATAATATTCTGTTCTCCAATTATTTTGGTGCTCTGGCAGGTAAACCTCACTGTTATTTTGAATCAAATAATTAATAATTGTATGAGCATCGAAAATACATCCTGGTCGTATTTCGTTGCGAATGATTGATTCAATAGTTGCTTTCAATGTTTTTTTTTAAGTTAAGAGGTAATCTTTATCTTCTTTACATTTTTCAGTTTGGATAAACAGAGTAACAGCGGACGTTGAAATATTTATTCCATATCATCGTCAAACTTAAGCGTGAAGTGCCAACCTTCGTAGCAGTCTCCATGGAAC
>LUZA01000103.1 GCA_001603455.1 Bacteroidales bacterium Bact_09
TTAGTGCCTTTCTCTTTGGTCAGCTCAAATTCGGCATAAGGTGCATAATCCAGCCACTGAGATGTAGATGCGGACTTGAGTGGACGTTTATAACGATTGGCATACTCCATTACGTTCAATCCGTCTATTTGAATAATTTCGCTGCCTATTTCTAACCCTTGCTTTTGAAAAACGCTGCTTTGCACGCTTGTTACAAAAACACGGGTTCCTATTCGTTTTGTTTTGAAGGGAAAAGGTCTTATCCATTCCAAACCATTCTCAGAATTCTGCTCATAAATGTAAGTGTGTCCATCTTTTAGTTTTGTACATAAACGCTGTAATTCGCGGACATATTCATCCTTTGATTTTGTAGCTAAAAGTATGGGAAGAGTGCTCTCACATAGGCTGTCCCAATCGAAAGTCAAATCATTGTAAAATACATAATTATATTTTACTTCCGTACAAAATTTTGACAGAACATAGGCTTTTTGCGCATCAGTCAGGTTCTTCGATGTATCTTGTGCTTTTAAAGCGATAACATTCAATATCGATACACAGAAGAACAATAAGAGAATCCTTTTCATTTTGAATTTGTCTTTATTATGTCAGGTAACGGACGGAGTGTATGTGCCGTAAGGGATTGCGTGGCAGTTACCTATCCACCGACACGAAAGTTTGAGCGGGCTATAACGCTTGAATACTCACTGAAACCCTTATGGCATATACACTATGTTAGCAGTTCGTTGTTTTTTATTTCAGTTTCTTCATTGTGTTGCTTGCAAGTAACGATTTCATTTGTGTTATAGCTACTTTGTTAAGTTGTAGAAGTCTTTCGCTTTGAGGCACTCCTTGTCGGATTAGTAAAGCGTTCACGCTCTCCATATTGCTTAACACCACAAGCTGTTCCAATGTTGCGTAATCTCGTATATTTCCTGTTTTGTCAGGATTATTCTCTCGCCATTCTTTTGCCGTAATTCCGAAAAGGGCAACATTCAACAAATCGGCTTCGTTGGCATACACAAAACTCGCTTGTTGTTTGGTAATTTCCTGCGGAATAAGGTTTTCTTTTATTGCATCGGTATGAATTTGATAGTTCACTTTGGCAAGAGTTCGTTGCAAATTCCATTCTAATTTTAAACGGTCGTTTTCTTCACTTTTGAGGCGTTGAAATTCTTTTACAAGATATATTTTGAATTGCGGACTAATCCACATCCCAAACTCAAAAGCAATGTCGGGATGAGCGTAAGTTCCACCATATCGCCCTGCGGTAGCTTTCAATCCAATTGCATTTGTCTTTTCGACCCATTCTTTTACGCTTATTTTATAGCTATTTAGCCCTGCTTGACTTTTAATTATGGCGAATTCGCCATAATTAAAATTAGGATTGTAAACCGTTTCCCAAATACCAAGATATTCAATCGTATTCCTATTTCGTAGCCAATCAGAAATAAAAAAATCGCCGTCTTTGGCTTTTAGCATATCAGTTAAAGA
>LUZA01000104.1 GCA_001603455.1 Bacteroidales bacterium Bact_09
CATATTATCCGGCAATTTGTAATTAGCTGTAATCTGCTGAGCAGTAATGAAATTCAGGGAGCAGCAAAAAATAGAACAAAACATCAAAATTTTTAAAGCTCTCATAATCATCGATTTTAATAATAACAATTTTTTGACGCTATTCTGAAAGTAATGTTACAACATACCATTATTTTTAGCAGGTTTGCATTACAAACATGTGTCTGCAATTGAGGAATATTTCAACCAAACAAAAAAATAATCATGAAAAAAATCACAGTTATCATGCTTGCATTGTTGCTGACAGCATTTGCCTGCAACAACAACCCCAAAGGGAATGAACCAATAGTATCCTTCGGCATCTATGAGACGGTAACGGTTCAGGATCTTCCGGGCTCCGCGATTGCCGGGCAGCCGGGGCTCAGCAACCTGATCCCGAATACCGATTCTCTTTCCGCAATCGTTGCCTATGTGCACATTGACTCGACCTTTACCATTGACGCCCCTGTAGAACAAGAGGTGAAGTTTTTGCGTACCGCCTGCCCGGTTGATCCTGAAAAACAATATTATGGCATAGTGGCGGTTAGAAAACAGCCAACCATGACCAACATTGATTTGAAAACCACAAAGCCCGACAAAGACGCAGTGAAGATCACTTTCACTATGGAAGGTTCAAAGAAATGGGCAGAAATGACACGGAACAGCATCGGGAAAACGATTGCCATTACCATTGATGACCAGGTCTATATCCTACCAAAGGTCATGGCTGAAATCCGTAAAGGCAGGGCCATGATCAACGGGCTGGAAAATGAGGAAGCGGCCGTAAGGCTCTCTGCTGCACTCAATGGAGGCCGATAGCTAGAATGCTCCTTTCAGAAACCTTTTACGTTTCGCCTCTTCCATTCTTTCTATGGCGTAGCGAAGTGTGGTGCGGGGAAGCTGCGGGTAGTGCCTTATGAGGAAAGCCTCTGTTGCAGTGGCATCTTTTTTCCAAGCTTCGCGCAACATCCAGCCTACGGCTTTGTGCATCAGGTCCTGGTCGTCGCCCAGAAGCTTTTCAGACAAGCGGAAAACATGCTCCAGTTGCCCTTTCTGAATGAAATACAGGGTGGAAATGATGGCTATGCGACGTTCCCATAGAATGTCCGAAACCGCCAGCCGGTAAAGGATCGCAGCATCCTGGAGACCGTCGTGAATGGCGCGTCCCAGGATCTTGTGTGCCGAGCAGTCCACCAGGTCCCAGTTGTTCACGTACTGCCTGTTACGCAGGTAAAAGTCCAGAACGGCCCGACGTTCCCTACCTGCAGGTCCATTCCCTGCGGCTGTGGCAGAGGATGCCCGACGTTCCCCACCCTTTTCAAACTGTAGCACCAGGATGGTCAGGGCGCAACTGCGTTCTTCGTGGATGGGAGAGGCAATCAGTTTCTGCAGTTCCTCAAAGGGAAGGCCGCGATATTTGAGGGAGATCCTGCGGGCATTCGGAGTGGACACACCAATGAAAATATCCCCCTCGCCATACTGTCCTTTTCCGGTCTTGAAATACCATTCCACCGCTTTTTTGCGTTCTGCCGAGGCATGGGCCCTAAGTTCCTTTTGGACGTTTTCTGCTATCATATGAACATTATGTTGAATTACTACTCTGAAAATCACTTGGATTCCCCGTCTTCCTTAAATTGGGCGATGTCGGATTTCAGGCGTGCCCAGTAGCCGTAGGTGCGGTCTATGTTTTCCACCGAAAAAAAGCAGATGCCGGCAGAGCCTCCGGTTCGCGTATAGAGCATGAATTCCATGATCCTGTCTTGCGGGACGTGCCCCACGAACAGGCCGGAGCAAAGGATTCCGTTGTTGCCGGCTTCCCTGAGTTCCTGCACTCCTTCCCGGGTTGCCGTTAGGACCTGGTAATCGTCCCAATTGTAGAACTTATGGTAGATCATGGGAAAGAAAATGTCCACGTTGCGGAAGCGGGGCCAATCCTGGCGTACCAGTTTGCGGGATTCTTCGGGAGAAGCAAATACGGCCACCGAAGCCACTTTTCCGTATTTTTTGATCTCGGCGCATACCTCGCTGGTCACTGCCGAGAGGGCGTCCCAGCGGTATTGCATCCAGCGCTCATCAGCTGTAGGATCTTTCAGGTCAAGCGGATCCACCCCGGTCAGGGCTTTGAAGCAGGCCCGGCAGGTATCGCAATAACAAAAGTCCCACTGCGGGTACACCCGGTCCTGCACCACATTGCGGGATTCGTGCAATCCGTAAGGCAGGATGGCGTCGGGATAGCGGATGAAATCCAGGTGTACGCCGGCAAGGCCTTTGATCTGCGCCAGCTCGGCAACCCGCTCCTTGAGGTATTGTACGGTTTCGGGACGGGACGGGCAAAGCCAGCGATAATGCTCCCTGTTGTATAGTTTTATATCCAGACAGGACTCTCCCAGGGCATTCACCTGGTACCAATCCGGATGGGCGTTGCGCAGGCTGTGCTCGGTCCGGTTGATGGCCCAGATCCAGGCGTGGAGCTCAATCCCGTATTTCTGCGCAAATGGGAGTGCATTTTGAATGATTCGGATGGCCGCATGGTCGCGGAAATCCGGGGCCGGATCAGTGCCTGCCGGATTGGCAGCAGTGGACACATTTGACGTGGCTGACGGTTCCTCCAGCACTTCGGGGTAGCCTCCGTGACATTCCAGCAGAATGGCGTCAATCCCCGCATCGGCTGCTTTTTCAAAATAATAGTCCCATTGACCTTCAGTCATGGTTGTTTTGCCGACCATCCAGGCCCAAACTTTCTTTGTGTTGTCCTGGCGCGGTGTACAGGAAATGAGTGCCATAGCTAGTATCAGGAATAATTTTTTCATGTTCAAATGTAAGAAATCAAATGTATTTCTGCTCCATAAAGTATTTCAGGTAGACAGGCAATAGGTGTTTTCTGAGAAGGGTTTTCTGTATTTCCGTGTCTTTCAAAAAATTGTTCGTGTTGGTCATGTCATAACGGGGTTGCAATGGCCCGAAGCGGTTCAAGAGGTTTTCACCGGCTGAACCTATAGCACCAGCAACACCTGCATCACCTGCAACATCGGCATCATAAGCATCACCAGAGGCAACTGCAGCATAGTCAGGACCGGCAGTGCCGGAACCTTCCGGGAACAAAGAGGCCAGCACCCGCAGGGGGTTTTCCCTGATGTTGGTCCTGTGCAGCTCCTCTCTCCAGCTTTTGTAAGGAACGGTCCGGATCTTATATCCCATGCGCCGGACAGCCTTAACCATGTTTTTAATGGTGAATGATTCCGGGTTCAGGATATTGAAGGCCAGGTTGCAGGCACCTTCCTGCCGGGAGATATGGGCTATGGCTTCACTTACATAATCAACCGGTACTGTAAAGAGCCGGGTCTTGATGTCCGGGGCCTTTTGCATGTGAATGCACCCCACGATCAGCCGGCTGATCAGATCCTTCATTTCCCATATGCCGTTGACGGTATCCCCGGTTATATCTCCGGGCCTGTAAATGCAGGCTTTCAGGCCACGATCCCGGGCTATTTGGACCAGTTTCTCCGACACCCACTTGGTTTCTGAATAGCCCAGCAAATAGCCCTCTCCCGAAACCAGGGGATCGGATTCATATACTTTTTTCCCGAAATGGGAAGGATTGTCATACACGCTGTAGGACGAAATGTAATGGAAATATTTAGCCCTCCCGGTACAGGCAAAACGCAGGCATTCACGGGTCCCGTCCACGTTGCTCGCCTTCAGGAACTGGTATGGGAAGAGGAAATTGAGCATGGCTCCGTTATGGTAAACCGCATCCACATGCAGGCTCAGCTCCTGGTAAACGTCTTCCCTGATCCCCAGCCGGGGTTGGTCAAGAGACCCGGTAACTACGTGAATGTGTTGGGCATATTCGTCTTTCCAGCAACGGTAGTGTTTCATGTTGCTTATGACACGTTCCCGTCCCGTTTGTTCATCCTGTGCCCGGACGTGACAATAGATGCGGATGTCTTTCCCGGTATTTTGTTCAATGAGTGACCGGATGAGAAACGCTCCCAGGAAACCGGTACTCCCGGTCAGAAACAAATTCTTGCATGCACTCACAGAGTGGTCATACGGGGCATCGGGGGCAATGGACGGATCCAGCGTGCATTCGTCCTGTAGGTTGATTTTTATTGCTTTTCCATTCCCTTCCAGCAAGTTATGCTGTATAAGTTCCGCAATTCCGTTCACAGAAGCATTCAGGCCTACCTGGGTGACATCCAGTTTGATATGAAACACTTCTTCCAGCTGGCAGGCACATTCCACCAATTTGAGCGAATCGCCTCCCAGCTCCAGGAAACCGGTGTCCAGGTCGTAATCCTGTCTCTCCAACAGGTTGTCGAACACGGCCTTGACTCTTTCATGGACACCGTCCAGCGCAATTTCGTGTTTTGTTGTCGTTTTCCGGGCCGAGGCATCCTTCCTGCTGCTGAACAACACTTGGGGCATTCCTTGTGGCGAAAGCTCTCCGTTACGTCCATTAAGTGGCTTTTGGGCACCCTGACTTAGTTTTTCCTGCAGATACAATTCCCTGACCTTATGGGTGCGGATTTTCCGGTTGTCGGTCCGGGGAAGGCTGTTCTTTTTCAGGAACACCACGTCGTAAAACGAGAACTCAAAAATGCGCGCAACTACCTGGTTGACCTGGGCAGCCAAAGCAGCAAAATCCAGATTGGGCCTGTCAGTTTCCAGGCATGCCACTACGGCCTCCCTGTTATTTGCTTCCACGGTAAAAAAGACGGAAGCGTCTGCGGATAAGGCGGGTATGTTCTTTTTGAGTGCGGCTTTGATGTCTCCCGGATACACATTATGCCCGTTGATGATGATGATTTCCTTGATCCTGTCGGTCATATAGAAATTCCCCCTGTAAAGGAACCCCATATCGCCCGTCTTGAAAAAATAACCCTGGTAACCTTCAATACGGGCCCGGAAATTCTCATTGTCCCTGACGCCTCCCCAATAGCCTTTGCAGACAGTATCCCCCTGGATGTACATCTCCCCTACCTGGTCTTCTTCACAAGGTTTTCCCGTTGCAGGGTCCACGGCGATCATGGTTACTCCACTGACAGGTTCCCCCAGGCTGACCAGTTCCTTTCCCTGATCCGGTTCACAAGGGACGAAGCGGTTCCTGCTCAAGGCATCTTCCGATACCCACAAGGTCTGGTGATTCTTGTGCGCTGCCGTTACCAGGCAGACATTCTCGGCCATGCCATAACCACAGGCGAAAGCCTCGGCCCGTATCCCAAACAAATCCGCAAAGGAACGTATGGTGACCGGATCGATAAACTCGGAGCCGTTCATGAAGTGGGTGACGTGCGAGAGGTCAAATGCCGCGGCTGCCTGAGGGGTCAGAATGTTCGGGAACAAGGCATAGGCGCTGTTGGGACCAGCGGTGATCTTGACCTGGTAATCGGAAAGAACCCTGAGCCAGAGGGTGGGTTTTTGCAGGAATTGCAGGGTTTGCAGGAAATATGTCCTGCCCTCCAGGGCCGTTATGGGCAGGAAAATCCCGAAAAGCAATCCCAGGTTATGGAAAAACGGGACCCACATGGCCAGGCTGTTCCCGGTGGAATAATCATATAGTTCCTGCACCTGGCCTATGTTGGTCATCAGGTTTTTCAAGGTGACCATCACCCCTTTGGGGTCGCTGGTTGAGCCCGAGGTATATTGCAGATAAATGACATCTTCGGGTTCGGCCGAATGCATTGGGTATTCCCGTGTGGTGGTTTTAATGCGGTCCGTATATATCCTTTTCAAACGGATTGCCTGAAAAAAAGCCTGCTTCAGGAGCTGTTTCTTCAGATCTGATTTCAGCGACCTCCCATTGGACTGTGGCGACTGTGGTGGCTGTGTCAGCTGTGGCGGCTGCGCTTTTGAAAGCTTCTCGTGTTCAAGGGTGTAATTGGAAATGATGAATTTTGGCTTGCAGGATTTGACTACCGATATGAAGCGTTCTACTTTTCCCTCGTCTATCGGGGGCGGGATGATGGTAAAAATGGTCCCTGCCATCATGGCTCCGTATACGGCATACAGGGTCCCGGGGTCCTGTAATGAGAGAATGACTACCCGGTCTTCCTTTTTTGCTCCCCTGTCCAGCAATTCCCCTGCAATGGCTTTGGCGTTTCTGAAAACCATGTCTATGGTAACCTCTGTAACAGTTCTTTCTTCTGTAGAAAAATCCAGGAAATTGAATATTTTTCTGTCCGGACAATCTTTGGTCCTTTCCAGGAGTATGTCAATAATGCCTTTCATGCTTCTTTGACTGGAGATTCGTCTATTAATTCCTTCATGTGTTTTTTCATCCGGACGAAGAGGTGCAGTATCTTTTCCCGGTCCTTTTCATTACCCCGGACCGCTGTTGTGAAATCCAACGTGCTGCTTACCGTGTGAATATAAATTGTAATATTTGGTTTGAACTGCAAGGGACCCACCAGCATAATATCTGATAATCGGAGATCTCCTAGTTTCAACTGCCCTTCCTGAATAATACCCAGGTTACTGAATCCCAGTACCGGCGGGACAAACCAGCGTAGAGTCCCCGGTTTGACCAGAAAAAAGGGAGAAACATAGCCCAAAGTGATAAGGGGTATCCCTTGAAGCCCGAAGAACCGTTTTGTCTTTTCCCGGGTTGTGACTTCGTGAACTCTTCTTACAGTATCTCTTATGGTTGATCCGCAGCGGTCAAGCCTCACCTGTAAAAGACCCACGTGATTGGTCAAACCTATTCTTGCTGACTGTCTGATATGCCTCCTGTTATCAACCATGCAGGTAATGGTCAACGGTTTCTCTGCCGGGAAATCACACGTTTCAGATAGGGCTTGTATGTAACAGGCGAGAAGCATGTCATTCACTGTAAATCCTGTTCTTTTTGCGGCTTCACGCATTTTTACATAATCTACGTCTTCCCATTTTTGTCTGATCATCTGCAGGTGGTCAGAGGGGTCTTCCCTGGTGTAGGCAAATGTTCTTTTTTCTTTCAGGCGCGTGATATTCCTTAGCAGCAACCTGGCCCTTATCCTGTCCCGGAAAGGCAACCCGGAATAGATCATGGAGTGGGCACGGCTCCCCGTTTCCAAAACGGGCAATTGCAATCCTTCGTGTAACCTGTTGTAGCAAAGGGCAACCTGGTAGAGAAAAGTATGCAGGGCCCTGCCATCCAGGCACATATGGTTGAACATGACGCAAAACAATGATCTCCCATCATGGTTGATGACCGCTGCCTTGTATTGCACGTTGCTGTCTGCAGGTATGACCTGGCTCATGAAATCGTCCCGGACCTGCCCCGGATTATCCGTATGGAATACCGTCAGGATATCGTCTATGGAGTATGCCCTTATTTCCCAGTACGGATATAAAAAGCGGTCCCGGAACGAGCTGTGCAGCACGGGATGCGCTTCGGTGACATGCAAGAGGGCCTTTTTCAATAGTTCGGTTTGTATCAGCCCGTCGTATAGCAACTCACCACGCATCATCCTGTCTGTCGAATGACCCAGGATGAAATGCAGTTTATCCCACAATTCGGCACGCAAGGTACTATGCATGCGGCAAAAATAGCGAAACTCCGGGATTCTGCATAAGGTCTCTCACCAGGATTATACCTGTGCAAAGAGTATCAGGTAATTGTGTCCGAATTTTTTGGCGCATTTTGGACAGTAGGCATAATGCACATAGTAGTCCTTCGCCTTCAGTCCCTTTTCTTTAAGGGATAAGTCCATTTCTTTGATGAATTGCGGAATGGCGTTGTATTTCCCGTCAAAGACGCGTGCCTCGAACGTCCCGGAGATGAAGGTGTTATTTGCACCCTCCACTTTTTTGGTGACCGAAAGGTAAATCTCGGACCGGAAAGCCGAAGGATCCCGGAAAAGAATCAACGCCTCGGCAAGTTCGGTATAGCAGGCGTCAGATTTCCCGGCCAAATCCATCATCTTTACGATCTTCTTCCCGATGGACGGGGGAAAGGGGATGTGAAAGCAGGTGGGAATCGTTTCCATGATGAAAGGTCTTTCCACCCATGTAAATGTCTTATTGTCCCACTTCTGTACTTCGAATTCAGGACAGCAAACAGGTTCTGCAGTTTTCATGATAATAATTTTAGATATTCTGTAATAA
>LUZA01000105.1 GCA_001603455.1 Bacteroidales bacterium Bact_09
TATTCTTTGATTGTTGAACCGGCCAAGCAGGCCGGAGTTGACTATCATTCCGTATCTTTGCGTCTTGAACTGACATTCTGATAATAATGATTCAAATCAAGTATAAAGTTCATGATGAATTTTCAATAGAATTTAAACAACGGTTCATTGTACGCCCCCGGGAAAAAGACAACCGGTTTGCTGTCAATACATGGCTGTTTATTCCCAACAGTCTGGAAATCAGCCCGCAAATTTACGGACAAAATCAATTTTACAGGGATGTGAAATCAAATGTACGCCTGATAACCCCGGTGTACAGTCTCTGTGATCTGAGCGACCCGGGTGCAGCACCTTTCCGCTACATGGAAAAAGCGTTCCTTGCGCTGACAGCAGGTCAGGGTAAAGACAACGTTGCCGAATACGTATACCAGATAAAAATGGTCTCGGCCATTATCAAAAGTGCTCTGCGCGACCACGCAAATGCCATTACCGGTGCGGACGATCCATGGCAGATATCAACGCTCAGCGACCAGTTCATACATTGTACAAAAAAGATTTTGTCGCAATACCGGAAAATGGGAGAAATAGTTGACATCCCGGAAATCCCCGACGAGCAGAAAGCCCATTTTCTTTTTGGAGATGAAGCAGTCAGCCAGCTGGTAATCGTATATGCATTAAAGGTGCTGACTTTTCTAAGGGAGAAGGGCTCTTTTCCTGGTCAGGAAAGAGCATTGGAAACATTTGTGATTCAGGAGTATGCCTATAAACGGAAAACAGGATACAGTATGCTGGATACCCGTGAAAAGGAGAAAAACAAAGAACTCGTTTACCGCTATGGACTATTAAAGAAATACATAGAAAGCGATCTTTTTGTGACATTAAACAAGAAACGGGACGGCATTGCCATTGAGCAGATCTATTATGGTATTGCAGCGGGTATTGCTATGATCTTTGCCACCATTGTGGCTTTTGTTTTCCAGCGCAGGTACGGCATGTTTTCCATTCCATTATTCGTAGCCCTGGTCATAAGCTACATGCTTAAGGACCGGATCAAGGAACTGATGCGTTATTACTTTGCTTACAAGCGTAAAGGAAAATATTTCGATCACAAAGCCATTGTCCGGTTCAAGGACAAGACCATCGGATGGATTAAGGAAGGTGTGGATTTCATTTCTCCTGCAAAAGTTCCGGACGTAGTAATGAACTTGCGCAAGAGTTCCAACCGGATGATGTCCGAACAGTCCCTGCTGGACGAAAAGATCATCCTGTACAGAAAACTGGTCCGTATAAACAGCCAGAAACTGGAAGATAATAATATTTACCCGGTAAGTGGTATAAACGATATTGTGCGGCTGCATATCAACCGCTTAACACAAAAAATGGACAATCCCCTTGTTCCGCTTAAAAAATTTGATGAAACGACGGGGAACCTGCTAACCATTGAAGCGCCCAAGATTTATAACCTGCATATTGTAATGCAGGTGCAATCCGAAAACAATGCAGAATTTCGTGCTTTTAAGGTGGTTGCTTCCCGCAACGGGATTTCCGGGATAGAACCCCTGGACTTACCTGCCGGGGAATAATTTGCGCATGAGCGCGTCGGGCCGGGGATCGCGGCCGCGGAACCGGCGGTACAGCACATCGGGATCTTCCGAATTTCCCCTCGAGAGAATGTGCTCACGGAACGAACCGGCAACCTGACGGTCGAAAATGCTTTTTTCTCTGAACAGGTCATAAGCGTCGGCTTCAAGTACTTCTGCCCATTTATAGGAATAATACCCAGCGCTGTACCCTCCGGCAAATATATGTGAAAAGGCCGGGGAAAAGGCCGTTCCGGGAATCAGAGGCAGCACAGAAGAGGAGCCCAGAACCGATTCTTCGTAAAGGACAATATCCATATCTGGAACCCGGGACACATCGTGCCAGGCCATATCCAGCATACCAAAATGGAGTTGCCTGACCTGACCGTATCCGGCAAGAAAATTCCGAGAAGCCACTATCTTTTCTATCATTTGCAGGGGAATGGGCTCCCCGCTCCGGTAATGCAGGGCGAAAGACTGCAGGAACTCTGGTTCGTAGGCCCAGTTTTCCAGTATCTGCGATGGCAGTTCCACAAAATCGCGCACTACGTTGGTGCCGGTAAGCGAGCCGTACGTACCTTCCGCCAGGATCCCGTGCAGGCAGTGGCCAAATTCGTGCAACAGAGTGGTCACTTCGTTAAATGTAAGCAGGGAGGGGGTGGTGGCGGTTGGTTTGGTAAAGTTGGTCACCAGCGAAATCAAAGGCCGGTACTCCTGTCCATCCCTTATGTATTGTTGACGGTATGCGGTCATCCAGGCACCAGACCGTTTGCTCCGGCGGGGATAATAATCTACATAAAGCAGTGCCATAAAACGTCCGTTCTCATCGTTCACGCGGAACACTTTAACATCCGGGTGATAAACCGATACTTCCGGAATCGGCGAAAATGATAATCCATATAATTTCCCAGCCAGCGAAAAAACGGCTTGCTCGACCTTGTCCAGGGAAAAATACGGTTTGAGCAATTCCTCGCTGAGATCGTATTTTTCCTCCCTGAATTTTTCCGCCCAATAGGAGAAATCCCAGGGCATTAGCTGTTCCTTAAACCCTTTTGAACGGGCATATTGCTCAATTTCCGCAACTTCCTGACGGGCATAAGGTAATGTCCTGTCCAGCAAATCCTGCAAAAACAAATTTACCGTCTGCGCATCTTTGGCCATGCGCGTTTCCAGCGCATAATCCGAATATTTTTCATAACCCAGGATATGAGCCGATTCAAGACGCAACGAGGCGATCCGGCAAATCAGTTCCCGGTTGCTGTTTTGATCTAGGCAACGGCTGTTATAGGCTTTCCACATCTCTTCCCTCAAGGCCCTGCGGCTGCTGAATTTGATGAAGCCCCCATAACTGGGATAATCCAGGGTGAAAATCCATCCGTCCAGGTTACGGGCCGCTGCAGCCTCTTTACCCATCTCGGCCATATATGGTGGAAGCCCGTCAAGATTTTCTTCTTTGATAATATGCAGTGCATAGGCATGGGTGGCTGCCAGGACATTGGTTGAAAACTGAAGGGAGGAGAGCGAAAGTTGCTCCTGGATCCTGCTATAGGTTTCTTTCTCTTCCGGGGAAAGATTCGCGCCGCCGCGTACAAAATCTTTGTAGGTTTCCTCCAGCAAACGGGCTTGCTCCCGGGTAAGGACAAGCGAATCTTTTTGCCTGTAAACCTCTTTGATTCTTTGAAAAAGCTTATTGTTGAGCGACACATAAAGAGCATATTCTGTAAGCAACGGGGAAAGTTCTTGTGCCAGCTGCTGCATATCGTCAGAGGTATGTGCTTCGTTCAGATTAAAAAAAATAGTACTCACCCACGTGACTTCCTGACCTGTCCTCTCAAGTGCTTCTACGGTATTGGTAAACCCGGGTGGTTCCAGAGAAGAAGTTATGGCATCTATCTGCTTTTTGGCCAGTTCTATGGCCCGTATCAGGGCCGGTTTGTAATCTTTGAGCTCTATACGGTCAAAAGGGGGCTCTCCATATGTGTTTTGTGGAATGTCAAGTAAGGTGTTATTATTTTTCATGGTGCAGGAAGTCATACGGGTTACCATTTCGCATTGTTTACTGCCTGTTGTTCCAGGTTGCGCATGATCCGTACCGAGAATTTGTTTTGCAGAGGTGCATACCCGGTACCGGGCGGATCATTTTATGGAATGTTTGACTCAGACCATCCAATAAGGTTTAACGGATAATCAAATTACCGGAAAAATGCGTGTGTGACAGTTGTAATTAACCAGAAACACAACATAACAACGGCCACATAACTAAAACATAATATTGCCAACGCCATGGGACGCACTTCAGGGGAAAATGGAGGGAAAAGAAGGAAAGGGATGACCATTGCCAGGAGTATAATGGTGGTAATAAGCAAAGTAAGAGCTCTGCGCTTTTTGGTAGCCGTGTATAACTTGGCTGTTATTGTCCATTGAAGAATCAATCCCAGGATCAACCCTGCCGCAGTCAACTGGATGGTATACATTTGGAGGTATAGCCTGAAAAATAGGATCAAAATAGCCAGCAGAACAGCAAACAATCCTACATAAAAAAGACATCTCAATGGTCTGTGGCTTTGCTCATTGTTCTTTACATTGTTTACTTTGTTTAACCCCCAGATTATGAAAGCAGCTTCGCCACCTATTATATACAGGATGGCCAGCAAAACTACATGACAGGTTGGGGATGTAAGTAAGAAAAGCCCTCCCAATATTCCTATAAAAGCTCCTATCAGAGTGAACAATATCTGTCTCCTGTCGGGTAGGCTCATGAGAATGGTCTGGATTTTGAACTGTAGCAAATTTAATGATTTTTTTAACATTCTATATACAAAAGAATAAAATTTATACATTATGAAGATCATTTCCTATACAGATATCGAAACTTCAAACAATCCACACGGTGTTGACGCACGCGTTATTTTTAATACAGATATGGTACAGGTGGTACATATAAGCCTGCGCAAAGGAGAAGGATTGAAACTGCACACCACCCCAATAGATGTCTTTTTCTATATTTTGGAAGGCGAGGGGTATATAGAAATCGGGGATGAAACACGGAAGGTTATGAAAGACATGCTCATTGACAGCCCCAAAGACATTCCGCACCGTCCCTACAACCAAGATAGTGATGTTTTCCGGTTGCTGGTGATCAAATTAAAAAAGACCGCCTGACAAACTCTGCCCGGAACTTTTACCGCAAACTGGCCTTACTGAATATGTATTCCGGTATCTGTGCGTCAAAAACCATGGACGAAATACTGAATTCCGTGCCTCCACCAGTTTTGAGCATGTCTTTGTAGATCATCCGGGTAGGGAACCAGCGATCCTGGATACGTTTAACATCAAACAGATCTATCCTTTTGAGCAGCTGACCGCTGCGGGCATACATTTCCTGCCTTAAGGGCACGAATTTTTCCGCATCTATCCACATTTTTTGGGTCGGGTAGGCTACATCGGTCAACCGGGCCGTCAATTGCAGCACCAATACCCGGGTATCTCTCAGGGTATCCTGCGCGATGACTTCTGCACTGTAAACCTCGGTCAGTTTGCGATCATCCATCATGTCTTCGTAAGAAAGGTCAGAACCCATGACTGACTGACGCAACATGTGGCCGGATATTTGTATGGTTCGGTCTGCCAAAGGGGTATAAATCCACAGCTGGTCTTCCAGTTTTAGCATCTTTGTGCCGGCTTCGGAAGCCGGGGATCGGTATTCGGTCAATGCCGCACTTTCCCCCCGGCTCCAGCTTTTTGACGTTACGGTCCGGGAGGTTCTTCTGCCATGAATGGTCATGGAAGATTCAAAGATCCTGGTTTGAGCAGAAAGATTCCTGTCCACTTGTTCCAGGATAGTTTCCGCTACCGTATCTTCCTGGGCGGTCAGGGAATGTATTCCCGTAATAGATAGTAAGGTAAGGGTTATTATGATAGTTTTCATGTTCGTTCGCATTGATTATTGTATTTCCAGTTCATTGAACAACCGGGCCGT
Organism: Bacteroidales bacterium Bact_09; assembly: GCA_001603455.1. Taxonomy (GTDB): domain Bacteria; phylum Bacteroidota; class Bacteroidia; order Bacteroidales; family UBA932; genus DMER64. The sequence continues at coordinate 5,539 of LUZA01000105.1, forward strand.
TTCTCGTTTATAAATGCCCCGGCCGGCCAGCGCATTGCCAAGAAACATGGATACGACACCGGGAATAAAACCTATGTAATATATGGCTGGAGTAATAGCCGGCCGCACAATCCCCGGCATGAGCTTGCTGGCATTTTGCATCAATCCGGAAAAATCGAAACCTATGGAATGAAAAACATACACAAAGGCCACCCCCACGAACGTTCCCAAGACAGAACCAATGCTGCCTATTATCAGGGCTTCCCATAACAAAGATCTGTATATGTGTCCCTTGTTCTCCCCAAGCGCTATCCTGATCCCGAATTCCGTATATCGTCTCAACCCGCCCAACAGGCCGGCATTCCACAATACAATGGACATGACCAGCACAAAAAGAAAGATCAGCATGCCGCTAACAGCCTCGGCATAGACCAGCATTTCTGCCATTCCTGCTTGCTGACCCAGAGTTAGCATGACAGGTGCATATTCACTATCCTGGTCCATAACGCCGTAACGGGTTCCAAAATCCGTTTCAAAACGCGATGCAATCCCTTGTGCCATGCTATCATCGTAATGGAATACGGGCAGAAATCCCAGGATTTCTCCAGCCGCATCTTTCATGGAAAAAGCCGCCCGGGCATCCTGCAGATCCATCAGAATCGCGCCTCGGTCCAGGCCGGTGGCACCAAAACGAATGGTCCCAGCAACCGTATAATTCACGAATGTAAATCCGCCTTCCATGGTTGTTCCGAACAGGGTAAAGGCATCTCCCGATCCAATGTCAAACCGGGCGGCCAGGTTTTCCGACAAGAGCACTTCGCCATTCTTTTGGGGCATCCGGCCCCTGACTATGGCAGCGGGCAAGTTAAAACGTTCCGGTTCACACGAGCCTTCTGTTAACAAATCCACCGCCCATCCAGCAACAGGCCCCTGCCCTCGGGTTTCTCCCAGGCTGTCAGGAAAATCGGCAAGGGCACCAAAACGGATGCGTGGCACCCAGTCCATATCCGGAAATTCGGCTTTCAATGCCTCCAGAAGCGTATCCACTCCCAGTATTGCCAGATCGTTTGGATATTGGTCGGCCTGCAAGGCATAGGCCCTGGTAACCACTTTTACGTCTCCTGTATCAAAATTGGAGCTCATTTCTATGGAATCGCCCATAACCCCTTTGACCCAACTGTACAGAAAAACGGTAAGCATTGCCCCCATGGAAACTACAATCACGGGCAACAGGCTCCTGCCCTTATCTTTAAGGATGCCTTTCAATAAAAATTTTTTCATAACAATTTTCCTTTAAGTGCCCGGGTTGGCTGCATTTTTGCGATCTTTCGTGCAGGTATGTAACTTACAATAAATGAGGTGATCACTACCAACAGAACAGTAGCCAGTATCATGGTCATGCTGTAGACAGGAATGATCTTTTCGCCAATGGCCAGGCCGGCCTGATCGCTCATTTCGGGCAAGGGAATTCCCGCATAGTGGATCCAAGCCAGGACGGGAACACCCCAGAGAGTTCCCAGCAGGATCGCCAACAGGGCATGTATGGCCCCTTCAATGGTAAAGACCGTGATGACCTTTACCCTGGTCATCCCAAGGGCCATATATGTTCCGATCTCTTTTTGCCGTCGGAATATGGACAAGACCTGGGTGTCGAAAATGGCCAGCAGGGCAATGCATAACAAAAGGAAAGAAATGATCATTGTGCCTCCTTTTTTGGCCTCCATTAGGGTTTCTATATCTTTCATCAATGTGTCAAGAGGTGTGTAAAACCACCCTCCGTACCATGCTTCGTTGCCAGTCCATGGGGAAGAACCGGCCAGCTCCTCTCCAAGAGCAAAATACGTTATTTCTCCGTACATACCCGTTATCTCGCGTAACGTTTCCAGGGGTATCCAAAATTGTTTCACATCTACGGTAGGCACATTGGTTTTAAATATCCCGGTAACGGTCACTTCCCTGGCATCAAAGATCCCATTCACATCCCTCCAGCGAATCACCATCCGGTCCCCGGTTTTAAGTCCGGCCGATCGGGCCATTCTCTGTCCTATAATAGCAGGAATAGTAGTCCCGCGGATCTCTTCCGGCAACGAATCCAGCCATCGGGAGGGGAGTTCCAGCAGAGATTGAGCTGGATCTATCCCTTTGAGCACAATATTTATCAGGCGGCCATTGGGATAAGCCGAAGCCTGGGTTACCAACACGGGCACGGCTTGTCCCCCGACCAAGATCTCTTTTTGGAAACCGGGAATGCCATGGGCATCTGAAAAAGTATACGGATCGTAAGGATCATATAGCGGATGGCTCAGCCGCCCGTAGCCCGTTTCCCAGGCTATGGTATCTGTTTTTGCCTGTTTGTTCCAGCCGTCAAGCAACCCGTTAAAGAAAACGATGGCGACAAAGGCAATGGAAAGCACAGAGACATTGAGCCAGGTCCGTTTCCCGTTACCCATCAGGTTTTTGAATGATAATTTGAACGTCAGCATAATTCGTCTTTTTCTATGGCACCATCTCTCAAATAGATAATACGGTCAAGGTATTGCATAACCTTTTCGTCATGTGTGGAGAACAAAAACGTGGTTTCCAGTTCCTTGTTTAATTGTTTCATGGTTTGCACTATATGGTGGGAATTGGCAGAATCCAGATTTGCCGAGGGTTCGTCTGCCAGCACAAGCGCAGGCCGTTTGACCATAGCCCGGGCGATGGCCACTCGCTGGCATTCTCCACCGGAAAGGCTGGCCGGCTTAGACTGCGCCCTGTCGGCTAGTCCTACCCATTGGAGGGATTCCATGACCCTCTTCTTTCTTTCCGTAGCAGAGATTTTCTGAAGCAAGAGGGCGAATTCCACGTTCTCGTAGACCGTGTAGACCGGTAATAAATTGTAGGTCTGAAATATAAATCCAATCCCAATGTTCCGTAATGCGGCCGCTTCTTTTTGCGACAAATCGTTGATCTTTTTATCAAGAACGGTAGCCGTTCCTTCGGACGGAATGTCCAAAGACCCTATGATGTTCAAAAGTGTAGTTTTACCGGAACCACTGGGTCCTACAATTCCGGCAAATTCACCCTTCCCAAAGGTCAGGGTAATATCCTTCAGGGCGGTGAAAGTTCCCTTTCCTGCGGGAAATCTTTTATACAAACCCTGAAGTG
>LUZA01000106.1 GCA_001603455.1 Bacteroidales bacterium Bact_09
ATCAGAATGTTCTTTGCCGTTTTAATTCAACCCTAATAATATAATATGCATAGTTGCATGTGAAACTACGGCTGACTCAAAACCGTATTTACTATAAATCCAGCCAGTCAACGTTGCAGCTGAAAAATTCATTATTCCAAGATAAATAGTAAGTATTTGGTTGCCCTCAATGTGATTTAAGTGAAAAAGCATTAAAAATATGAGACTACTTAATAATATAGAAAGGCACCTGTTTTTAATAAGTAGAAGTATACCTGTCATTACAAATAGATGAGAGATTGTCTCAGTTACTATTGCAGCCCAGGGAGTTGTTAATGTGCGTTCAATTAATGTTCCCGGGTTCTTGGGAACCGAAAAATATTGATTGAATGCGTAAGTAATTAGGGCAAAAGAAATACTAAAAAACATTGGTTTAAGCAAAATCCTGAAATCATTTGTTTTAATCTTTTGCCCAGATTCCCATTTATTTAAAATGGGCATTTGTAGTGTTGACTTATCAGCAAATCTTAATCCGAGCCAGCTAAAAAGCAGAACACCCAATGTTGATCCTATTGGAAATAAAAGCCAAATTATGCTTGTAATACGATCATTGGAGGCTTTTATAAAAGGAATGTATAAAAATCCAGAAATTAGTGTTGAAAGTGTGAGAAGTATTAATCTTTTTTTCATCAATACCCCCTTATGACTATAAAACATAAATCGGCGACATCTTTAAGGGTTGCTTTATCGGGATTTTGCAAAGCTGTTATTAAATTTAATGGTAATCCGTTGTTTGGGCAATCAATAAAGTAGTACTTGCCAACAAAAGGAAACTAATGATAATCTGTCTAATCAACCTGAAAATCTCATCGTTTTTCATGGCAAATGTAACAATTTTTTTTGTGAGAAACTTCGTGTAGAAGAATGGTTTCCATGCAATGGCGCATCAATAGGTTGTGATCATTTCAATGATATCTTATCCCGAGTGTAGCTGTCATTCATGGCTTTTAAAATGATTATTAAGTTCAATTTAATCAGAAATTTTTGATTTTTCCGAACTTAACGGTCACATACCGCTGATTGCAAATCGCAGCATAACGAAAATTCCGCAAGGCGGAACAAGAGACACCATTGGCATTATCTTGACGAATCAGTTATCTGGTATTCTATCTCTAAAGGGACTTCTTTCGCCGCATGTACGCATAGCCTCATATCATTGAGCCCGATTTTTCCTTTATATAGATTCTTTTCTTTATTGGTTTGGATAATCCTATAGTATAATTCCATATAATCGGCATTTGCAACTTTCTCAAGGGTATCAAATCCTGATTCGTACAAAATACGTGCAAACATCACGCCGACCCATCTGATTCTGGACAGGTCGGTTAATTTGGTCAGCTTCAATAAATCCGAATTGCTGATTCCTGTTTCAGTGGCAAATGATTTACGATTTTTAGGTGTTTTAACCTTGTCGAATAAATCAACTGTATCTTTAATGCCTGCTTTATCCAACATGGAAACAACCTCGCCGGGGATGTCTTGAAAATCCTTCATTTTATTTGGCTTTGGGTGAAAACTATTCAACTCCCTATAAAGGTTTTTCAGGTATGCCTCCGAGAAGCAGTCAATTCTTGCTATTTCAGCCAGCTTCTTCTTATCTTTCAATACTTCCAATAATTGTTGAATATTGTTGATCCCCATTTTTTGAAAATATTCGAATCGTTCATCCAATTTTTCTTTTAAGATTATACGACTGGGAAGAAC
>LUZA01000107.1 GCA_001603455.1 Bacteroidales bacterium Bact_09
TCTTCCGGTATGGGGAGAATAGGATGTTTCTTTATAGATGACATGAACTGAATACTTGAAAACAAAACGCAAATTTAGAAATGTTTTTCGAGATTTATACGATTTGTAACTTTTTTGCCTTTGTAAACTTTCAATTTCACATCTGAAGTTTAATTAAAAATTGGAGTTATGAAGAGATTATTTGGGGAAACGGCGGGATGTATGCTCCTTGCCATGATGTGTGCCTGTAACGGTTTGAGGATCGTTCAGGGTCCGGAAGGGCATCTGATTGTAGACGTAGTTGTCGAAACACCTTTTGGTGTAAGAACCAAAAGCGCCGGACTGGATTCTTTTGTTTTTCTGCTTATTGACCAGGCCGGGGACACTCTTCATCGGGCGACTGTAGGTGAAATTAAGGGATCTTCGCTGTCTCTCGGGCCGGGGACCTATTCCATAGTAGCTTACAATGAATCCTTCACTGTTCCCGCTTTTGACAAACCGTACTATTACGGGAGCAAGGATGCTGATGTTATCGCCGGAGAATCTTGCAAAGTAGAGCTGGTCTGTAAACAGGAGAACACAGGGGTTCGTGTGGTTTTCTCCCAGGAATTCAGACAGCTTCACCAGGAATACCATATGAATGTCTCGGGTACGGGGGGTTCACTGGACTACAATGGGGACACAGAGAACCTCTGGGGTTATTTTTTCCCGGGTCAGGTTCAGCTTGCTCTGTTTACCGGCAGCGAAGAAGCCGGATCGGTGGACCGGGAGTTACAGGCTAAACATATGTATTCCTTCCTGGTTGAAAGATCAGGTGATTCACAGGAAAATGTCGAACCGGTCTTTACCATCTCGGTTGATACTGCAAGAACATGGGTTTCATACATTTGGGACGATCCGGATATGGCAGGTGACGGATTGACAAAGGAAACGGCCTATTCTGTGGCAGCGGCACGTACCCTGAAAGGAGAAATACCGGATGTTTGGATATGCGGATATATTGTGGGATATTACAGTGGTCCCAGCACATTTCTTCCTGGAGGGACGAATTGTAACACCAATCTGGCCCTGGCAGATAGTAAAACCGAAATGGATAAGGATATGACTTTGTCCGTAAAACTTAGTTCAGGAACCATTAGAGATGAGCTGAATCTGCAGGATCATTCGGGAAATCTTTACCGCAAAGTATGGCTTAAGGGAAAAACCATAGAAAGTTATTATGGCCAGCCGGGTCTGGAAGTTAAAGAGGCAGCCTGGTAATACAACAAGAGGATGGCCCGAGAACCGAACCAACCTCTACCGTTGAAACCTATAAACCTAAAACCACATAATAGATGCAGGTGCATACGAAAACGTTGCATGCACCTGTACTTTTTTTTTCTGTAGAAAATTACTCTTTCAGGGGGACGTAAATCCAGAAAAACAAAGGCATGTATGCAGGTATCCCGCCTCCCAGGTAAGTGCCCGATGAAGATGCGTGCTTGCCTTCAGATTTATAACCGTGGTCGGAATGGAAGAAACACACGGCTACTTCTCCGTACCTCATATTCAACATACACTTGCTGAATCCCTTTACGGCAGAACCTTCCTGATTGCTCTCGTCTTCTTCTTCGTCCGTCGCAGGCAAAGCCACGTGATAAAGGGAATAATCCTTACCCGAATTGTATATGTGGTATTTCATGGCCGTATCGGCTACATTGGTATCAAATACATGACCATTGAGAAATTTCCCAATATAATAGGCGTTAACCGATGTGGCAGGTTGCAGGGAATCTCCGGTTCCGGGAACGAGTGTCACCTTGTAGAAACCCCTTTCCAGAGAATCAACCCCGGGATAATGCCTGTTACGGAAAGTTTCCAGGGTATCTATCTGGTAGCTGTCAATATTATTGACCACCTTAACCAATTCCAGATCATAAACCATAGAAGATGTGTTTTCTGACGTACCTCCTTCAAAATAGGATGATAACCAATACGGCAGCCAGATCCTTCTGATCTCACCTTCCCTCATCCCGAGTAATATTTCTTCAAGTCCCGTCATGATGGTATTATTTCCCATAAACCATAACAGGGGAATATAGGCATCGGCATAGCTGAAAGTGCCCAGCTGTCTGGCTACGTTTCGTTCGGTACTGGCTATGATATTATAATTCAAATCACGGATGGTTTCACGGACAAATACAATAGATGAATCTGTATTGCTCTTACCGGAACCCTGTCTGGTTATGGCATAATACAGTCCTGATTCCGTCTTCTGCAATGTGTCGTGATGGATGATCTTCACATGTGCAGCCAGTATCTTTTCATGAATTTCCTTCACCGATTCCGCCGGCTGGCGGGCACAAGAAGATAAAATTGCTGAAAGAACGGCAAAAAATGCTATTGTGAGGCATATCAGTTTTTTCATTCGTACAAAGGTATCTATTTTTTCACAATCCGCTCTACCCAGATCTCAAAGAGCAAAGGTGACATCCTGGGAACCTGACCAACTGTTATATTGCCAAATCCATAATCGGCATTGAAGATCACATAAGAATGTTCCCCGGGAGACATCCCTGTTAAACCGTAATCCAATCCCTTTAAAAATTTTCCTTCCCCTACGGCACCTGAACGGACAACAGCCTGATCAGGAGTGAGCGTTCTTTTATATACTGCAGCCACGCTGTCTGAATTGGTGTGGAACAACTCTCCCTTTCCCTTCGAAAAAACGTGACCGGCATAATAAAAATATATAGTATCACCGCGTGCTGCCGTATCGGCCATATTGGCGGAAGAGCCCTTTTCCAGAACAGCCCGGACTACTCCCTGCTGATAGAACACGGTGTCTTTGGTGAGTGTCATGACAAACTTGTCAATCTCCTCTTCCTGACGGACAAGCATCAGTTTACGGTCCTCCCTGGTACAGGAAGCAAGTGTAAGCAGAAATCCTGTAAGTAAAACAAAATATGTCCTCATACCGGATCGGTATTTATGCAATTATTGTGCCCAGGGCTTCCTTAAGTAATGTCTCAATTTTTTCCGGCGTATCTTCCATTTTTCCTGCAGAAGCATTGTAATGACCTCCCCCGCTGAAGAATTCTTTGGCGATCCCGTTGACTGCAATGTTTCCTTTCGAGCGTAAAGACACTTTGATATGGTCTTCCCTTTGAAGGAAAAAAGCCGAGACAGAAACACCCTTTATGGCTAGCGGAAAATTCACAAAACCTTCTGTATCTCCGTTTCTGTATCCGAATGCATCCAGAACATCCCTTGTCAGCACAATATACCCTGTCTTGAATTCCGGAAGCAGCCTGATATTCTGGAGGGCATAACCCATCAGACGCATCCGGTTGAATGTGAAATTACGGTACACCTGATCAAAGATCTCTTCTGTATCCGCACCACATGCATGCAATCCAGAAGCCACATTGAATGTCTCGGGATATACGCTATTGGCAAACTGGTTGGTATCGGTAATGATGCCAGTCAGGAAAGCCATGGATTGTTCTTTGGAGAATACGGCTTCTGGCTTCCATATGCGGAGCAATCTGTATATTAGTTCGCAGGTTGAGCTGACAAGGGGCGTGGAAAAAACCAGATCAAATTCCGCAGCTTCAGGATCTATGTGATGGTCCATCAACACTTTGAAAGCTCCGGACCCCGAAAGTAACCCACCCATTTCTTCCATACGGGAAAAACCGCTTACATCCACGGCAATTGTAACATCTGCCTGTTCAATTTTTCGGGCAACCTGTTCCCTTTTTTGAGAAAAGACAAGGATTTCCCTCTCCCTGTCTAGAAATTTCAGGAAATCGGGATATGCAGTGGGACATATCATGGACACTTTAAAACCCTGCTGCTTAAGAAATAATCCCAGCCCTACGAGCGACCCGACAGCATCTCCGTCCGGATTAATATGCGTGGCCAGTACGACCCTGACTGAAGGAGCCAGGGCTTCATTCCATCGTACAATAAGATTCTTTGGAAACAGATCCTTCATATAAAAGATATTAATGCAAATATAATTGATTTATTGCAGGGGTTATTTTTTTTCCTAATTTTGCAGGACTCCTGATATATTATTTAATAATTCAATAATGAAAA
>LUZA01000108.1 GCA_001603455.1 Bacteroidales bacterium Bact_09
TCAAAATTAAATCTATTGAATAACCGGCCCTCTAGTCCTACTGAAATTGAATTTAAAGATTCCCATACAATATTTTGTGCTTCATTTTGCGATTTGTATGATGCGCCAAGACCACCATTTTTAGCATTTGAATATAGGCCATACCAGGCATAAGTGCCAACACCGCTGTCATTTCCCACCTGACCGTATGATGCTCTGAGCTTTAGTGCGTCCACAAAATTTACCAATGCCATAAACGGTTCTCTGTGAATAGACCAGGTAGCGCCTATTGACCAGAAGATACCCCATCTGTTATCCGGATGGAATTTTGAAGACCCATCACCACGCAACATGGCATCTAAATAATATTTATTGTCATAGTTATATTTAATAGTCCCTAAATAACTCTCTCTTCTAAGATTGTTATCATAGCCGTCCATTCGAACGAGTTCAGTAAAGTTTATTAGCTCATATTTATTGGGGAAAACTTCTTTTGTCTTGTACAAATCCGTATAAACATAGTTGTAATAGTAATTCTCATGTGCAGCCATTACATAGAAATTATGCATATCACCAATCGTCTTGTTCCACGAGAGTATCTGTTGAGCGGTAAAAGTTGTGTAGCGGTATATGCTTCTGCTTGCTCTTCCTCCGTTACCGGCTCCGTCTCCAATGATGGCATTGTTATATGTTCTGTTTTCCGAATTGCGCAAGCTGTAATCGAATAACATTTTAAAATCAAAATCTTTTAGGAAATTGATGTTAAACCAGGCATTACCGGTGGCAGTGGTTCTGTAAGTTTTATTCCGATTTAAATCCAACTCCCATAATATGTGTCTGTCCAGGTTCTGATTACGGGTAATGCCGTCATGATAGTTCCCTCTGTCATAAATTTTATTGCCGTTTTCATCCAAAATGAACTCTCCGGTCTGCATGTCATGCACATATATTGGATAAATTGGAGACATAAAACGTCCATAATAAATCGGATTAACATAAGCTGTAGAACCTTCACTAATATTGTCGGTTTCCTGATACGAAGCGTTGACCTTAACTCCTCCGCTTAACCATTTGTTTGGACGAACAGTAATGTTTGCATTAGTTGTAAACCTCATATAACCGCTGCCAATAACATTGCTTTCGTTATTATGGTGACCTACAGAGATAAAGTAACTGCTCTTATCCGTAGCATGGTCAGCACTAATTGTATAGTCTTGATACAGTCCTACTCTTGAAACAGCATCCCACCAATCGAGGTCTGTGTAACCAGGAAGCATCTTGGCAACAAGTTTGCCGTTCGCATCAAATAGTTGATCTTTGGGTTTATCAAATATATTATAACCTAAATAATTTTCAACTAAATATTTAGTTGCATAATCATTAGCGGCTTCCATCGAATATTTCATATCCGGATTTGACATTAGGTTGTTCCTGTAACCCAGCCACATTGTCTCCATCCATTCTTCTGCGCCTAATTTTTCAAACTCGGCTTGTCCCCAGCTGTATGCTCCGGCACGTACATTTGCTCGGACTCCTACCTTAGAACTCTTACCCTTTTTTGTAGTAATCAGAATTACTCCGTTTGAGGCAAGATTCCCGTACAGGGCAGCTGAAGCCGCGTCCTTCAGTACTGATATGTTCTCCACATCGTTGGGATTAATATCGGAAATGTTACCCGCAAATGGTACTCCGTCCACGACATAGAGCGGGGAGTTGCTTCCAGTAATTGTCGAAAATCCTCTGATTCTGATAGTAGGAGTAGAACTCGGACCTCCAGTATTTACAACAATTACACCTGTTGCGGCACCATCCAGAACACCGGCTACACTTGCCATTGACCTTTTCTCTATATCGGCGGCACTAAATGCAGAAACAGCTCCGGTTATTGATTCTTTTTTTGCTTGTCCGTAAGCAACAACAACAACGTCATCCAAAAAAGTAACATCCGGATTAAGTTCAACATTAATCGTAGCCCTGTTACTAACAGGAACTTCCATGGTTTTATAACCAATTGAGCTGAAGACCAAAATACTGTTAACCGGAACTGATAATGAGTAGTTCCCAAAATCATCAGTTGATGTTCGGGCTGTTGTCCCCTGAATATGCACTGTGACATATGGAAGAGGGTCTCCTGTAGAACCATCAGTAACGGTACCGGATACAGTAATATTTTGCGCCAATACCTGTACCGATAAAGCCATTAGGGGAATGAGCAATAAAAATCTAATTTTCTTCATCAGATTTAGTTTTAGTTTATAATTAATATGTAATTCCATTTGGATGCATCCAAATGGATTGGTTTTTGAAAAACAGTTTTTAAAAATAGTGAAATATTTTATATAAGAAAAATAAAAACAACCTTGCTTAGTAATATCATTACGTCATAG
>LUZA01000109.1 GCA_001603455.1 Bacteroidales bacterium Bact_09
TTTATACTTGATTTGAATCATTATTATCAGAATGTCAGTTCAAGAAGCAAAGATACGGAATGATAGTCAACTCCGGCCTGCTTGGCCGGTTCAACAATCAAAGAATAGTCTGCCGTCGGGTATCCGCCGGCATCGTGCCCGATCAAATACTGTCCGTTCCCGTTGGCGTAACGGTCGTTATCGGTATATATGTAATTGATCATATATTTTACGTGGTCATTCACATAATAGGTAAGGCCAGCCGTGTAATTTTGAGCCTCTCCTCCCTTGATAGGATCACAATTAAGGTTCAGGTAATCGTACCTGGCCAAAAGCTCCAGATCTCCCCATTTGCGGCCCCTGGAGGGATTCATGAACATACCGCGGCCCGTATCATAGCGCTGTTTTCCACCTAAGAGCAGGATCCCGGTCTGAACATACCAACCGTTGAAATGCAGTACCGATACGGGACCCGCTGTCCCTGACAGGGGATTGGCCAGGTTTGTCATGTTGTGTATATACTCGGCCTGGAATCTCCATCTTTTGTAATAAGCGGCAAATTCCCCGTTAAAGAGATATTGACTGCGAACATTGGGGATCACGTAAGTGTCCAGGTATTTGTGTCTGTTTATATAAGAAACGTTGCGGCTGTTGTAGCGTGCAGACGGGTAAGTCCCCAAAACAGGATCCTTGACTGCAAACCGCCAGGAAGCAGCAACGCCTATGTGTAATCCCAGATCATTCCGGTTCACAAAAGGCATGGCTACGGCTTTTGCCGTAATGGCCCGGGCATCTAAAGAGGTGGTCAGGGTATCCATTCCGTGCCGGCGGATTTTGTCAAAGGAAGCTCCCAGGGTTCCCATGAACCAGTACTGATTGGTTCGCAGTTGAACACCAAGCAGATCTATGGGGACCAGGGCACTTATTGTCATGGGCTTTTCCAGGAATGCCTGCTCACGCGGCAATACAGCCCCTTCCATGGAAAACAGGGTTTCAAAATGTCCAGCTTCTATCTGCAGGTTCTTAATGCCGTTGTATGTTATGTAAGCTTCTGTGATCCGGGGTTTCAGGTTCGAAAAATCCACTTCCAGCACACCAACCCAATTATCAGTGATTTCTGTTTTCAAGCCCAGGCGGGCATTACGAACAGCACCCCCATTGGGTATGGGAACATAATCCTCATAATACAGATAAAAGATGCTCCCGTCCAAATGAAAATATCCGTCCAGCCACAAAGTAAATACTTCGTTAGTAGTGGTATAGATACGAAACCCCGGGGAACCAGGCTCGGTATCTTTACGGTATTGACCAGATACAGTCAGAAATCCGAAAGAAAAAATAAAAAAAAATATTATTTTTTTCATTCCAGCAGATAAAAAGCGGAGAAGGAGAGCGGTGGACCGGGTGCAGGGGATTTATTCGTAAATTATGGATAACTGCAGGCTGCCGGTATATATCCCTCCGGGATTGGTTGCGTAATCGGCTATACCTATGGTGCCTCCCAGGTATACGGTTACCGGATGATTCTTTAGGGCATTATACGGTGGAGGCGGCCACATGGTGATTGAATAGATGTACCTGGTATAACCACCTTCCCTGGTAAGTATTACCGTTCCGGGAGCGACGATATGTGTAACTTTGGAGTTCCCGCTTCCCTGGTGGTATAAATACAATTCTGCAGGATGATAAATTGAGCTCTTGAGTTCAACAGTTCCCGTTGCCGAACGGCCTAAATTCCCGTTAGCCACATCCAGGGTAACGGTACCCCACCAACCTGTAACGGCAACTTTGCCAAAATTGAAATTTTTGATAACGTCAACTCCCAACTCCTGTGCCCTGATCGTATGAACGGCCAGAAAAAGGATAAAAACAGAGAATAGTAATTTCAATTTCATAGAAACCGAACTTGCAATGAAAATCAGGGCAGTTCCAACTGGGCCGTTGCGTATGTTTCCGGTTTGATGTCAGATTGGGCATTGTAGGTGATCAGTAATTTGCCTGTATTGAAATCCACATCGGCCTGGTTATTGAGCTGTACGCGGAATTTTCTGATGGTGTTTGGTGTATATACAGCTATCCCGTTGACTACGCCCACCTGTGTTTCCGTCCCGTTTGGGGCCACGTGGGTGACGGTCATATCACCATACACAGACATCTTCCCGGAACGGTTGAATGTCATGTTCAGGTACATTTCCTCATTTTCTCCTTTTTCCAGGTTCAGATCGGACAGATATACCTGGGTGTCTGACTCTCCCACCCGGATGATCACCGGAATGGTGATTCCAAAAATGGGGATCAGGCGGACGCTTACCGAGGTAGTATCCCGGTTGGGATCTTCCTCGCCCAGAGCTACTTCATTGGGAACAGCCCTGAAATAAACATGCGAGCGATATTCTCCCGGTTCCAGGCGTTCCCGGCCCACCACCTGCATACGGACCGTTTGGGCTTCATTGGGAGCCAGTGTTACGGAGCGGGGAAAAAAACGAATGTGCCGGTCGGCAAAATTTTGTCCGGGATCGGGTTCGGTTATTTCCTCGAAATTCCCGGCTTCTGTCATCCTGTACTGTATAAAGGAAATATTATACCGGGCGGTATCCTGTCCCGTATTGGCCAGGTTCAATTCCATAACCCTGCGGGAGCCGTCAAACACCACACGCCGCGGTGTGACCAGCAGGTTCCCCTGCGCAATAGCGGGAAGAACAATGGCACCGGAAAATACTATCAATGCCAGTAGAAAAACAATACTTCTAGATTTAAACATGATCCGCAGTTTTATTATCGCATACAATTCTTACAAATATAGTAAAAAAATGAAATGCAATGTTCTGGGTAGTTTAATTGACCGGTTAAGAAAAAAAACGCTTACCTTGACAAGGTAAGCGCCTTTAGCCAATTTTTCCCCGGAACGCTCCTTCCAGACGGAAGGAGCGACCGAGGAATATATTTCAAAG
>LUZA01000110.1 GCA_001603455.1 Bacteroidales bacterium Bact_09
TCCCCATCTTTCGCAACAACCTTCGTACTCGTTTAGGGCCAACCAAAATGCCAAGCCCCCTTATAAAATCTACCATACCCAATACCCCTTTGGTCGGACGTTTCAAAAACTCTTCATCCATACGTCGCATCAATTCCAGATCTTCAGGATCTTCTGGTATCGGTTGATAATATACATTACTCCTGTTCACTCCCAAAAGCTCACATTGCCTGCGAATACTGACTCTCCCCTGGGGATCTATCACTTTTTCGAGGGTTTCAGTATCCCCAATTGCTCTGATACCCGTTTGCAAAAATCCACCTCTACCTCCAATCGCCCGATCTTTTCATACAAAGCCTTTTCCCGTTTTACAGCTTCTTCATCAGGCGCTTTGGTAGAAAAGATCTCTGCTCCCCGGGAAATAAATTCACGCTTCCAATTGGAGATCATCTGGGGGTGGATTTCAAATCGTTTGGCCAGTTCGCTTAGCGTCTCCTGTTCTTTGATCGCCTCTAGGGCCACCTGGGCCTTGAAGGCGGCACTGTGTTTCTTTCTTGTCTTTGACATAATGAGTAAATTTAATCGTTTTTAGTAAATTTACCCTGTGGCCTGAATTCGCGGGAGTATTATAGTCAGCCGGTTGATGGATAACGTGACAAACCTGAAGCACAAATGCGTCCTCCAGCTGTTATACGGATGTGGATTGCGGTTAAACGAACTGCTTCACCTGAAACTGACCGATATCGATTCGAAAAATAAAATTATTCTGATCAGAAAAGCCAAAGGAGGAAGAGACCGTGTGGTGATGCTTTCCCCCTGTTATTGGAATCTTTAAGGCGTTACTACAAGATATATCAACCGGAGGACTACCTGATAGAGGGGCAGGGAGGGGGTGTCTATTCCGAAAAGAGCGTTCAGGTCATTGTCAAGAATGCAGCTTTAAAACCACAATTCAAATCAAAGACCAAAACTGCAATTATTGTTTCATTGCTCGTTTGGATTTTGGCAAATGTGATAGGCAATGTTGCCAATGTAGTATATGGTTTTATGCCTGTTAAAATCACTGTGATTGGAATAATTTGGGGACTAATGGAATTTTTATTGGCAACTTTGGTCGCTGCGAGACTATATGAAAGAAATCAAAAAAAGGACACTCAATGAAAGCAGTTATTTGTACAAAATACGGTGCGCCAGAAAAGGCACTAAAAATAGCAGAAGTTAAAAAGCCAACGCCAAAAACCAACGAAGTCTTAATAAAAGTATATGCAACTACTGCACACATTGGCGATGCTCGTATCCGAAAAGCCGACCCATTTTTTGCAAGATTTGTATTTGGTTTTTTTAAGCCCAAGAAAAATCTAGTACTTGGAATGGAAGTCTCGGGCGAAATTGAAACTGTTGGGAAAAATGTAAAATGTTTCAAAAAAGGCGACAAAGTATTTGCTTTCACAGGATTTAGTTTAGGAGGTTATAGTGAATACAAGTGTTTGCCCGAAAAATCAAAATCATTTTTTAGAAATGGATTGCTCGCTTTGAAACCCGAAAATTTATCATTTCAAGAGGCAACTACCATTCCCGCGGGCGGACTTACCGCATTGAAAAATTTGCAAAAAGCAAATATCAGTAAAGGACAAAAAATATTGATAAATGGTGCCTCAGGTAGTTTAGGCACATTTGCCATTCAGTTGGCAAAATACTACAGAGCAGAAGTTACGGCTGTTTGCAGTGAGAAAAATTTTGAATTGGTCAACTCAATCGGAGCCGACAAAGTAATCGATTACACGAAAGAAGATTTTACAAAAAGCAATGAGAAATATGACATTGTTTATGATGCCATAGTGAAATCAACAAAATTCCGCTGCAAGAGAATATTAAATAGAAATGGTATTTATACAAACAACTCTCAACTTCCGAAAACAGAGGAAAAAGATTTGCTTTTTTTGAAAGAATTGATAGAGAACAACAAATTAAAACCTGTTATTGACAGAGTATATTCAATAGATGAAATTGTTGATGCTCACAAATATGTTGATACTGGCAGAAAAAGAGGAAATGTAGTAATACGAATAATTGACAGTGAATGACGAACAAAATGCCTGCTGCTGCAGGAAAAGAGGAACATATCGCGCGTAATGACATGCGAACGGCGGCGTTCGGGAATATTCAAATCCCTAATCTTCTCGAAGTCTTCCCTGCTAAGGGCTTTAGGGGTGCTTTCTTTCTGTTTCGGCAGTTTGTAATAGGCAAAATAGTATTTGTCCGAATGCCCTTCCTTGTAGGCCATTTTGCAAACTTTTTTCAGGATTGCGAGATAATGGCGTAGCGTATCGACTGCAAGTCCTTTGTCTTGCAGGATGAAATCCTGAAAGTCGCGGATAAACTGCTCGCTCAACTGCCCGAAAGCAAGGTCGGAGGCGTTGAACTTCTTTTTGATAAATTCGGCAACGGCTCGCTGGGTGTAGATATGGTTGGGAAGGCTCCTTGGAGAACGGTCAACGCCAATACGCTGCCTCATACTTTCGACATGCCGGTCAAAGAGTTTAAGCAGGGTTGTTTGTGTCGCCATTCCTCCCTGGAACAGATTTTTTACCGCTTCGGCATCGAACGGTTGTTTTCTCCCGACAAGTGTATCGTAAGCCTCATTGACGGCAAGCAACAGTTTGTCCAACTTCGCATTGGTTTCGACCGCTTCCCCGCTTTTGCCGTTCAACCGGCTCTCGCGGGGATTCCACAACGTGGGGGTACAAGACAACTTGCAACTGAACTGTGACATGGATCGGTTTACAGTAATGCGTCCCATAATCGGAGCTTTGCCCGATTTATCCAAATCACTCTTTTTAAGGTAAAATAAAACCTTGAATTTTTCTACTTTCATACGCTTATAATTTAATTGGTAAAATTACCCGTTCTATAAGCGCTCTTTGCTATATAAACACTTGTGAATCAACGAAAAACAAACAGGTTGGATTTCGTTTATTTGTCCCTCGTTACCTATCCGTATTCCGGTAACAACCCGGCTAACGATTTGGTAACTGAAATACTGTGAAATTTTGTCTTTTCCCGTCCTTTTGGCGGGATGATAAAACCAAATAAACCAAACAGACTCATTATAAACAGATTACCTTTTATCTGTATCGTTTTGTTTTTGCTCGTTTTTCGGGGTCTTATTCATACCTTGCGCCACAGCTTTGCAACCCACCTGCTGGAGAACGGTACCGATATCCGGTATATCCAGGAATTACTCTGACACAAATCGGTGAATACGACCGAAATTTATACCCATGTTACCGACATCGCGCAATCCAAAATAAAAAGCCCGCTCGATCTGCTTTGATGCAGGCCGGCGGGCTTTATTTTGAGTGAAACAGTACTTTTTACATCCGGTTGATCTCACCCTGGCCGGCACGGGTTTCCTTGTACCGGTTCTTGGCGGTATTGAATTTGTAGCGTACCGTCAGCTCCAGCTCACGCGTATCCCAACGGCTGAACTGGTAAATATTTAGACGGTCGTTGTAGACTTTTATATCCATCGTCTGTCCGTGGAAGATATCGTGTCCTTTTAGCACTACCGACAGCTGCTCGCTGAAGAACGATTTGGTGACTCCCAGGTTGACTATGAACTGATGATCGGTAAATACTATATTTTGCTGAGATCCTTTACCCTGGAAGTTGGTATCGAGGGTCAGCAGAAATCCTTTCGGCAACGAGAAAGAATTGTTCAGCGAGGCGGTGGGTATGGTCGGGGATTTTTAAGATCAAAAAACCACAAATAGTTGATTATAACTAATTTGTGGCTTTCTTGTGATCCGAGCGGGATTTATTTTCATTTTATATTACACTGGTAATCAGTAAGTAACAAATCAAAAAAAGATTACTCCACCGAACTGACAATTGCCAGTTTTCTGCAAATTTCATCTTATTTCATTTCTTGCAGTTGTAAAGGTATGAATTTTTTTATGCTGTAAA